>JAEWAC010000194.1 GCA_023391895.1 Bacteroidota bacterium | reverse complement strand
GTTCAGGAACGCAACAAGTGGCTGCAGCGGTTTGCCACAGAAAGAGTGTTTACCGAAAAAGAGATTGAAGATGCGCTGGCAGAACCGTTGACAGCGCAACGCTCGGTGGTACCGCACCATATACCCCACCTGGCGTATAAATTGAAAACCACGTTCAACAGCCACTTCATTCCCACCACCATTGACCTTAATAAACAACTGAAAATTGAAAAACTAACGGCCGATTATATTCGTACCCTCCGGCTCAAAAACATCCGCAATGCGGCCGTGGTAGTGCTGGACAACAAAACCCACCAGGTGGTGGCCTATGTAGGCTCCGCCGGGTTTTATGATAAACTGGATGGCGGACAGGTGAATGGCGCAGCCGCCGTACGGCAGCCGGGCAGCACCTTAAAACCATTGCTGTACGGCCTTTGCATGGATGAAGGATTGCTGACGCCCCAAATGACCATCAATGACGTACCGGTCAACTACAACGGCTATGCACCGGAAAACTACGACCAGAAGTTCAATGGTTCGGTAACCGTAGAGTATGCCTTGGAACATTCCCTGAACATACCGTCTGTAAAAAGCCTGCAGCAGTTGGGAAAAGACAAATTGATCCACCAGCTGATTGCCACCGATTTTAAGCAAGTTCAAAAAGACCAGCACAAGCTGGGACTGAGTATGATACTGGGCGGATGTGGCGCTACACTGGAGCAACTAACCGGCTTGTTTAGTGCTTTTGCCAATGAGGGTGTTTATGTACCGCCGCAATACCTGCAGGGAAAAACAACGTCTCCAAAAGCCACCATTCTTTCACCGGCCGCCAGTTATATGATCACGGAAATATTATCCAAAGTGGCCCGCCCCGATTTTCCCCTGAACTGGCAGGCTACGGAACGGATGCCCAAAATTGCCTGGAAGACCGGCACCTCCTATGGCCGTCGCGATGCCTGGAGCATCGGCTACAACAAGCAGTTTACGGTTGGTGTATGGGTAGGCAACTTTGCCGGCTTTGGCGTACCGGAACTGAGCGGTGCCAACACGGCCACCCCTTTGCTGTTTAAGATCTTCAATACCATCGATTACAATACGAATGAAAGCTGGTACACTCCACCGAAGGACTGCGAGTGGCGGCAGGTGTGCAGCGAAACTGGCTTACCCCCCGGCCCCTATTGCACCAATCTTATTTTGGATGAGTTTATACCACTGATCAGTACCACTACCACTTGCCAGCACTTGCAGGAAGTAAAGGTTTCGGCAGATGGTTTTTTTTCTTACTGCAACACTTGCGCACCGGCGGCTGGTTATGCCAAAAAATTATACCGCGTGCTGGCGCCGGAGCTGCAGGAATATTTTGCCACGCACAACAAGGCTTATGAAAAAGTGCCGCCGCACAATCCCGATTGTGAAAAAATATTCAAGGGAGAAGGACCCGCCATTACTTTTCCGCTCAACGGCAGTGAGTATTTTATCAATAAGAATGAGCCGGAGCCGCTGCAGTTAAAAGCCCGCACCGCCAGCGACGTCAGCAAAGTATACTGGTATATCAACAACCAGTTTTATAAAGCCACCGCACCGGGCGAAAAGCAGTTTTTTGTTCCGGGCGAAGGGCCGGTAAAAATTTCCTGCACCGACGACAAGGGCCGTAACCGCGACATCTGGATACGGGTGAAGTATGTGGATTTGTGAAGGATAATGTATGATGTAGGATGGATGATGTGAGAAGTGAGATGTGAGATATGAAATGTCAGACGTGAGCCGAAAAACGTGAAACCCATGTTATCAAAGAGGAACCATCTTATCAGCATGAAGAGCAGATGAAGGTGCTATACTTTGATTGAAAACTTTTTTTAGTAGTACGCTCCCCATCTCACATCTCACATTTTACATTTCACGTCTCACGTTCCGCTACTGCACCTTACGCACTTTGCCGGAGCCGGCCACGTCCTGGTTGATGCTGCCCGGACTGCCTTTATAATCTACATTGCCGGAACCATGGATATCAATGCCCAGTTGTTTGCTGGCAAATACCTGGGCGTTGCCGCTGCCGGAAATTTCCACGTCGGTGGTTTCGCTTAATAAATCAAAGCCCATGAGGTCGCCGCTGCCGGTGATCTCGGCTCTAAACTTACGCGTATTGCCGCTCAGGCTGATGTTGCCGCTGCCGGTGATCTCCGCCGCCACTTCGGGCGCATCCACCTCCAGCTTTACATCGCCGCTGCCCGTAACATCTGTCTTTAACCGACGGTCGGCCGTCAGGCGCCCCTGCGATTCTACCTTGCCGCTGCCCACCACTTCCACTTCATTGATGACGGGTGCGGTTACATAGATCTTCATATCGGTTCTGGGACGCAGGTTATAGCCTTTTTGCGGCGCTATGACCAGCACATCCCCTTCTTTTTCGGTTTCAATATAAGGCAGCAGGTTTTCATCGGCTTCCACCCTTACATTGTAAACAGAGCCGGGCACCAAAACCACTTGCATATTGCCTGCCACGCTTACGCCTTTAAAATCGCTGATGCTTCTTTCCTGCGCCTGCAGCACACCATTGCCCCGCACCATTTCACCACCGAAATAGTGGCAGGACGCCAAAAACCAAACACAGGTCACGAATAATACAGAAGATAGTTTTCTCATAATCATACGTTATTTGGTATATGACAACAGATAGATGGTTGAGGTTACAAAGCTGGGAAAGTTTTGGTATAACTCATAAAAAAGGTTAAAAAATTCTGGCGCCCCCGCGCCGTTAAAAACTGTTTAAAAAACCCATATAGCCCTCCCAATGCCGGAGAGATAAATTCAGGTTGGCACCATTTTATTACCTTCACACCCGCAATGACAGAAAAAATTATTATTCTCGATTTTGGCTCACAATACACCCAGTTAATTGCCCGTGCGGTGCGGGAGGCCAATGTTTACTGTGAAATTATTCCTTTTTCCAAACCGGTAGTGTACGACGAAACAGTAAAAGGCGTGATCCTTTCCGGCTCGCCTTTTTCGGTGAATGACAGCAATGCACCACAGGTAGATGTAAAAAGCCTGACAGCTCAAACCCCGGTATTAGGTATTTGTTACGGGGCGCAACTGACCGCCCAACAGTTTGGCGGCAAAGTGGAAAGAAGCAGCAAGCGGGAATACGGCCGTGCGGTGCTGCACATTGAAAAAGCAGAAGGTTTGCTTCAAAACCTCACACCTTCCTCCCAGGTTTGGATGAGCCATGGCGATTCCATCTTGCAACTGCCGGACAACTTTGAATTGCTGGCGACCACCGACAGCATTCCAGTTGCCGCCTTTAAACATACCAATGATGGCGAAGCCAAACCGCTGTATGGCCTGCAGTTTCACCCAGAGGTATACCACTCCATTGAAGGCAAAAAAATACTGCACAACTTTTTGGTCAACATCTGCGGCTGCCAGCAGGACTGGACGCCGGCCCACTTTATTACCGATACCGTGGCGGCCCTCAAAGAACAAATTGGCGACCGCAAAGTAATTATGGCCCTCAGCGGCGGTGTAGATTCTACCGTGGCGGCCACCCTCATCCACAGAGCCATTGGCCCCAACCTGCATGGCATTTTTGTGGACAATGGGGTTTTAAGAAAAGACGAATTTGAAACCGTACTGGAAACTTACCGCCAGTTAGGTCTGAATGTAAAAGGCATTGACGCCAAACAAACGTTTTATAATGCACTGGCCGGCAAAACCGATCCTGAAGAAAAACGCAAGATCATTGGCGGCTTGTTTATAGATGTTTTCCAGGAGGCGGCCAAAGATGTGGAAGACGCCTCCCTGCTGGGACAAGGCACCATTTACCCCGACGTGATTGAAAGCGTATCGGTACACGGTCCTTCGGTTACCATCAAGTCGCACCACAACGTGGGCGGCCTGCCCGAGAAAATGCACCTGCAACTGGTAGAGCCCCTGCGCTTTTTGTTTAAAGACGAAGTACGCAAAGTAGGCCGCGAACTGGGGATACCCGATGACCTGATCAACCGCCATCCCTTCCCCGGCCCGGGTTTGGCCATCCGCATTCTGGGCGAAATCACCGAGGAAAGGGTCAAATTGCTACAGGCGGCCGATGAGGTTTATGTTAAAGCTTTAAAACGCCATAACCTGTATGCAACGGTTTGGCAGGCCGGCGCTATCTTATTACCAATCCGTAGTGTGGGGGTGATGGGTGACGAAAGAACGTACGAGCATACCATTGCTTTGAGGGCGGTAACCAGTGTGGACGGTATGACCGCCGACTGGGCGCACCTGCCGTACGACTTTCTGGCGCACGTGTCGAACGAAATCATCAATACGGTAAGAGGTATCAACCGCGTGGTGTACGACATCAGCTCCAAGCCACCGGCTACCATTGAATGGGAATAGTATTTTGTTTGTAAATAATCCGATATGAAGAAACGCTTACGGGCCGGTATGGTGGTCGTGGCCTTTTTGTCTGCGGTGCTTTCCTGGGCACAAAACGGGCAACCGTTGCGGCACAAGATTGCGCTGTTTGCGCCCCTTTACCTAGATTCCGCTTTTGGTGCAGGCGACACGTACCGCTATGGCAATACCTTTCCAAGGTTTGTAAACCCAGGCCTGGAGTTTTACCAGGGTGCCCAGATGGCGCTGGACTCGCTGAAGAAAGCCGGTGCCCCGCTGGACGTTTATATTTACGACTCCCGCTCCAGCCGCACGCCGCTGGCGCAGCGCATCAACAGCCCTGAGATGCAGGGTGTGGAAATGATGATTGCCCACGCCACGGTGGCTGACGTAAGGGTGCTGGCCAATGCGGCCCAGCAAAAAAAGGTTCCGCTTATTTCGGCCACCCTGCCCAATGATGCCGGCATCAGCAACAATCCTTATTTGGTTATTTTAAACTCCACCCTGCGTACGCACTGCGAGGGCATATACCAGTATCTTCAAAAATACCATAGCCAGGACCGGATTGTGGTGTTTTCTAAAAACGGCACCCAGGAAGACCAGATCAGGGACTACCTGCAGGAAATGGCTAAAAGCAATGCGGCCACACCGCTGAAACTGGAGTTTAAAAATATCGGCACCGAATTCGACACTTATCAATTGGGCAACAGCCTGGACAGCACCCGCCATAACGTGTGCATTGCCGGCAGCCTGGATGAAAGCTTTGGAGTACGACTGGCCCAGCAACTGGTTTCCTTAAGAAATAGCTACCCGGTTACTATTGTAGGCATGCCTACCTGGGACGGCTTCCGCGAATTTTCCAAACCCGAATACAAAGAGGTGGAAGTGGTGTACAGCACGCCTTTTTACTATGCACAGCCTACCAGCCTGAGCAGTAAACTGGCCAATGAATTTGAGGCCCAAACCAACGGCCGCCCCTCGGACATGTTTTACCGCGGCTATGAAACCACCCTGCGTTTTGCGTTGCTGTTGCTGGATACCCAAAAAGACGTAGCCTCCAACCTGTCGCGCAAAGGCAATTATGTGTTTACTGCTTTTGATATTCAGCCCGTTTTTCTGAACAAGCAAACCATGACGCTGGATTATTTTGAAAACAAGAAACTGTATTTTGTCAAAATACTCAACGGCACCAAAACCATATTATAAACTCTTTCAAAACCCCATATTAAAACGCGGCCACTGACACCCAGTGGCCGCGTTTTTTGCATTAAGGTAAAACGTCCTTAAGTGCCATAAAGCCACATATCCAAATACACAATCCCAAATATAAAAGTGCAGTGTAGCACGAGTATTGCATAAACAAAAGCAGGGGCAAACCCATTTCTTTCAAAAACCCATATCGTAAAAAACAATTGAAACGTGAGCGCACTTGGACTGTGAAAAATCAACTAAAGACTAAAAACTATAAACTTCTTCAAAACCCCATATGCCGTTAATTGAATTTTCAGATAAAGGTTTGTATTGCCGTACTGGCGGTTTTTATATTGATCCCTGGCGGCCGGTAGAGCGGGCAGTGATCACCCATGCTCACAGCGACCATGCCCGCTGGGGTAGCCAGTATTATCTTTGTCATACCCAAACGCAGCCTATCCTACAAACCCGCCTGGGCAACAACCATTATCAAAGTATCGGGTGGAATGAACCCATTTACATCAATGGCGTGCGGGTGAGCCTGCACCCAGCGGGTCATATCATCGGCTCCTCTCAGGTGCGGGTAGAATATGAAGGAGAAGTGTGGGTGGTGAGCGGAGATTACAAACTAGAAAACGACGGCCTGAGTGGCCAGTTTGAACCCGTAAAATGCCATACGTTTATTACCGAATCGACCTTTGGACTGCCCATTTACCGCTGGAAAAAACAGGAGGAAATATTCAGTAACATTAAAAACTGGATACAGCACAATCAGTCGGAAGGAAAAAGCTCCATTTTGTTTGCTTACAGTTTGGGCAAGGCCCAGCGACTGCTGCCCTGCCTGGCCGCTGTTACCGATAAAATACTGGTGCATGGCGCCATTTATAATGTACACCAGTCGCTGGTATCGGCCGGCTGGAATCTGCCGGAGGTACAGCGGGTAACGCCAGAAACGTCTAAAGAAGATTTAAAAGGCGCCGTGGTAATAGCCCCCTCCAGTGCCGAAGGCTCGCCCTGGTTAAAAAAGTTTGCACCTTATGCCATTGGCATCTGCAGCGGCTGGATGCAGGTAAGGGGCAACATTCGCCGGCGCAATGCCGATGCGGGTTTTGCCCTCAGCGACCATGCCGACTGGGAGGGTTTGCTAACAGCCATCAAAGCTACCGAAGCAGAAAAAGTGTATGTGACGCACGGTTTTCAGCATGCCTTCAGCCGGTTTTTGGCTGAACAGGGCATTGAAGCAGCCGAAGTAAAAACCGAGTATGGCGTTGAGGAAGAAACAGAGAAAATAGAAGAATGAAAAAGTAAAAATGTAAAAGAAGAGAAAGGCCATCAGCGGAAATCCCTTTTTTACATTTTTCATTTTGCATTTTTAATTAAACGCCTAACGCATGAAAGCATTTGCCGAACTGGTAACAAAACTGGGTACGAGTACCAAAACCAATGACAAGCTGGACGCCCTGGTGCACTATTTTTCTGTGGCCAACGATAAAGACAAAGTTTGGGTGATTGCGCTTTTTAGCGGTCGCAAACCCAGACGCGCCGTCAACACCACGCAACTGGCCACGTATTGTATTGAAGTAACCGGTTTACCGTTCTGGTTGTTTGAAGAATCGTATCATACCGTGGGCGACCTGGCAGAATCCATAGCTTTATTATTGCCCGAAACGGCACCCGAAAACACATTGGCAGAAGCGGAGCCACTGCACTACTACATAGAACAGCTCATTGCTATTGAAAAGGAAAGCGAAGAAACCCGTAAAGCTTTTATCATAGACGCCTGGCGCGACATGACCCAGGGCGAACGGTTTGTATTTAATAAACTGATTACCGGCGCCTTCCGCATTGGTGTATCGCAGAAAATGATGGTGAATGCACTGGCCAAAACCGTCAACCTGGAGGCTTCCGTTATTGCGCACCGCATCAGCGGCAACTGGGATCCTGCTACCATTACATTCGACGAGTTGCTGAGTGAACATGCCGTTACCACCGACTTTTCAAAACCCTACCCATTTTATTTGGCCTATGCCATTGAAGAAGAAGAGGTCCATGCTTTAGGACACCCGGCCGACTGGCAGGCCGAGTGGAAGTGGGATGGCATCCGCGGGCAGATCATCAAGCGCAACGGAGAACTGTTTGTCTGGAGCCGCGGCGAAGAGTTAATGACCGAAAAGTTCCCGGAATATCACTCGCTGCAGGAGCACCTGCCGGATGGTATTGCCATTGATGGTGAGATCATTCCCTCCGTTGATCAAAAGCCCCTGCCCTTTGCGCTGCTGCAAACCCGCATTGGCCGCAAGAATGTGACCAAAAAACAATTGCAGGAAGCACCCATTGCTTTTTTTGCCTATGACCTTTTGGAATACCAGGGCGAAGACTGGCGCAACAGGACGCTGGCAGAGCGCCGCGAAAAACTGGAAGAACTGGTGCAAAAGATAGCCCATCCCACCCTGATCATTTCACCTGTTATTCCTTTTAATAACTGGGAGGAACTGGCTTCCATCCGCGCCACCTCGCGGGAACTGGGTGCAGAAGGCATCATGCTCAAGCGCCTGCAATCCATTTACCAGGTGGGCCGTAAGCGAGGCGACTGGTGGAAGTGGAAAATTGATCCGCTGGTGATTGATGCGGTGATGGTGTACGCCCAGAAAGGCGCCGGACGCCGAAGCAACTTATACACTGACTATACATTTGCCGTACGCGATGGAGATAAGCTCATCACCTTTACCAAAGCCTATTCCGGTTTAACGGACAAAGAATTTGCCCAGGTGGATGCTTTTGTCAAACGCAATTCCCTGGAAAAATTCGGGCCGGTGCGTACCGTAAAGCCGGAGCTGGTATTTGAAATTGCTTTTGAAGGCATTGCTGCCTCTAACCGACACAAATCGGGTGTAGCCTTACGTTTTCCCCGTATCAGCCGCTGGCGAAAAGACAAGCCCGTTTCAGAGATCAATACACTGGATGATTTAAAAAAGATGCTGGAGGTGTATGGAAAATAAAAAAGGTGGTGCCGAGGCACCACCTTGGATCAATTGCTGATCAATGGTTTTTCTTAGTGAGGCTGTTTCAGCAGTTTTGTCTGGATGCGGTTGTTACCTTGTATCATTTCTACAAAATAAACACCCGGTTTGTACCCGCCACCTATCTGCACCGTTTGACCAGCGGTAAGATTGTGGAGCAATTGTACGGTTCTGCCACTGATATCCACCACTCTCAGGGTAATCTTTTCCGTAGTGACGTTGCTTTGCACCTTCAGGTTGAACTGTGAAGCTGATGGGTTCGGGAAGGCTTGCAAATCAAACTTGGCTGTTTCTGTTTCCAACCGGTTGAGTTGCAGGGTTTCCCTGGCATCGATTTTTTTCGTGGCCTTGGCTTCGTGGATCACAATAGAACCTCCGCCAAGAGCAGTTGTTGGAGTTGCGCTTTCTAAAGCATCCATCATGTTGTCATAAACTACATTACCTGAAGCATCGGTAATCTTCATGCGGAGCTTGTCTTGTCCGCCGCCACCGGTTACCTGGCCATCAATTGCGGTAAGCATAAACTTGTAAGAGCCAGTGCCATTAATGGTTCCGGTTCCTTTATAGCTTGCTTTGGCACCACCTACTACCAAAGAAACATTGTCATACGCGGTGCTGTTGAATTTCAAATTACCCGCATGGAACTGGAACTCTGTTTCACCTTCCACGATACTGGTGGATCCTTTTTTATACTTCGCTACAAAGCCAAAGGTAGCCTTGCCTTCCGATGACTGTTCGGCCCTGTAGGCGCCTTTCGGAGAATAGATCCAGCCGCCACCGGTTACAAAACCTCCGTTCGGATCATAAATAACGAGGTATTCCAGCCTGATAGTAACGGTATTGCCACAGGCATCTTTACCTACCAATTTTGGCGCATACACACCGGCTGTTGTGTAGGTAAATGATCCGGGGGCAAACTTGTCTGTTAATGTACCTGGTACAGGAACTGCTGCCTTGCCATTATCCCAGTCAAAGGTTGCATTGGTTAATGTTACCCCTGCTAAATTGATTACTGGCGTAACTGTTACCCCACTGCCAGCAAGTTGAATGGGCGAAGTAGATGTGTTGGTGCCACTCCAGGTATAATTTGGTGTCACAGTTGATAAAGTAGCTGTATTAGTAGATGCTTTATAATTGGACTCGCCGGCAAAGCTGGCCCCGATTGTAGCATTATTAGTACAAGCGGAAGTGTTTAATGTTGCTACACCACTGGCATTAGTTTCTACTGCACCAATTGAGCTGCCATTCAGTGTAAAGTTGATGGTTCTGCCTGAAAGAGCGGGTGTAATAGAAGCACTTATAGTAACAACACCGCCTGTAGTGCCACTGACATTGGCTACACTTATGCTGGTCGATGCTTTATCGATGAACAGATTGCCTTTGACCGGCTCGGCTTTATAGTTGTCGTTGTTCAGGGTGGCTTCCACTTCATAAGTACCGGCATCAGTTTTACCGTTGTTGCTGATGCTTACCCCGCTTAAACCGGAAGGAATAGTGGTGGCTATGGCATTCTTAACCGTACCATCATACACATGATTCAGGTTAGACAACGAAATCGTAGCGGTTGCTTTTTCTACCACCAGCATCACCTCTTTGCTGGCAGCATTGTAGTTATTAGTGGCAGCAGCACTGACACTTAAGGTGCGGTTACCGGCACCCAGTACTGTACCGGCGGCTGGCGTATAGGTTAATACCGCCCCACCCAAGGCTGTGGCATTCAGCTGGTCATTGCTCAAGGCCGTACCATAGATGATGTTGGCTGGATTAGCCCAGGTAATCACCTGGTCGGCTTTGCTGATGGCTATTTGTAGCGAACCGCTCTTGTTGTTGTAGTTGCCAGTGGCATCGGTGAAGGTCCAGTTGGCGGTGCCACCGGGTACATCGGTGAAGGAAGCTCCCAGGTGTAAACCGGAAAGGTCTTCACCCTTCACGCCCTTGGCTGTGCCGGTGGCACCATGTGCCGCACCATCGTACACGCCACTATAGCCTTCCACATTGATCTTCGGATCAGCTTTGCTGATAGTAAGGTTGGCACCAATATAAGTCAGATGGTAATTGTTCCCTGCACTGAGGGTATTTTTGTTAATGGCATAGCTGCCAACGTTCTCGCCACTGGCTCTATTCAGCTCTCCTGTTAAGGCATCCTCACCAACCAGAGAACCGCTGGTTATTTGGTAAGTTAAAGCAGGGTCGTTTTCACCATATGTTTTGGCTAAAGGATCAGCCGATATAGTAATAGCTCTTTTTGAAATTGTAAGATCAGCACCAATATATTCGATATTGTAGTTTGAACCTGCAGAGAGATTATTTTGCCCGATAGCATAAGTTCCTACATTTTCGCCGCTTGTTCTGCTCAAGCTGCCAGTAAACGCATCTGAACCCACTAATGAGCCAGAAGTGATCTTATAAGTCAGGTTCGGATCTGCCTCTCCATAGGTTTTGCTTTGGGCATCCGCTGTTACTTGTACATTACGGGCTGTAATGGACAAGTCTGCACCTTTAAATGATAGGCTGTAGTTTGTACCCGCAGTTAATGTATTCTGGCTGATTGCGTAAGTACCTACGTTTTCACCCGCAGCTCTTTTCAAAGCACCAGTGAAGGCATCCTCACCAACCAGTGAACCATTGGTCACTTTATATGTCAGGGCAGGATCTATATCTCCGTACGTTTTACTTTGTGCATCGGCGGTAACCTCAACAGGACGGGCACTGATTTCAATTTTTTCGGTACCACTCGTTGCATTGTAGTTTGTATTTCCCTTGAATGCCCAGTTGGCTTCTCCACCCGGTACATTAGTAAAGCTGTTGCCGAAATCCAGCAAACTGGATAAATCTTCCTGCTTTACGCCTGTGGCCGAACCTTCTGCACCATGAGCTTTGCTATCATATACACCTTTAAAACCGGTCACATCAATAGTAGCATCTGCTTTATTGATAGTGATCGCAACACTACCACTTTGATTATTATAGTTTGTACCTCCATTGAATGTCCATTGAGCCGTACCGCCTGGTGCGTTTATAAATGTAGCACCTAAATTAAGGCCGGTCAGTTCTACACCACCGATGCCTTCGGCTTTGCCGGTGGCACCATGCTGTTCTCCATCATAAGTTCCTGAAAAACCAGTGACCTTAACAACAGCATCAGCTTTATTAATAACTAATGTTCCGGTTTTTGGTTCAGCGGCTTTATAATTGGTGCTGCCTGCATAAGAAGCCATAACACTGTAAGAACCGGCATTAGTGGGTTGTTCAACAATAGTGGCGCCTTGTTTATACACCACATGGGCATTACCCAAAGATGCACCACCTACACCGCTTACGGTAGCACTTTGTACAGAATGGGCATTACCGTCATAGGTAGGAGCATCTCCAATTGTCAAGGTAATGGTAGGTGCTGCTTTATTGATTACGATTGCAACACTACCTCCGGCACTTTTATAATTGGTATTGCCGGCAAAGCTCCAGTTGGCAGTACTACCCGGATAATCCGTAAAGCTGCTTCCAAAGTTCAGCAAGCTGCTCAAATCTTCATTATTCACGCCTATTGCGGTTCCGGTTGCACCGTGGGCAGCCCCATCATAGGTACCGGTATATCCGGTAACTTGTACGTTTGCTGTGGCTTGGTTGATAGTGAAAGCACCAGATTTGTTTTCTGCCTTGTAATTAGTATTATTCAAGCTAACCACAACATTATAATCACCAGCTTTAGTTGGCTCAGTAGCTGAACCGTCATACGTAATATTTACAGCTAAACCTCCAGGTAATGTTGTTACGGTAGCACCTTGGGCAGAACCGTTATAGGTTTTTGATAAATCAGATAGGGAAATAGTCGCTGGGGCCGGAGTAATGGTCAACTTACCCGGTGTATTAGTTACCTCATAATTGCCCAGTTTGCCATTGGGATCGTTTAAAGTAGCCGTAATAGCATACTCCCCTACATTGGTGGCCTGAGTAGCGGTGGTTGAGTAAGAAGCAATGATACCATCGCCGCTTACCACACCTGTTAATGCTCCATCCAATGTGGGGTTTGTTTCATTGTACAGCCTTGTTTTATCATTGGCCTTCACTGACAAAGGTGCTTGTTGGATCTTCAGTTCTCCGGTTACATTGTCAGCCCTATAATTTGGGTTATCTAAAGTAGCAGTTACGGCATAGGTACCCGCATTAGTTTTACCATTATTACTGATGCTTACGCCAGTTAGCTCAGTAGGAGAAGTAGTAGCCGTAGCAGATTTAACTGTACCATCGTAAGTATGCACCAAGTTAGTAAGAGTAATATTCGCGGTAGCCTTTCCAATGGTAAAGGTTTCAGTTGCTGAAGAACCTTCGTGGTTGGCATCACCGGCAAAAGTGTAGCTCACTGTTGCGGTACCGGCATTAGTGTTGTTGGTATAGGTCGGAGTTGGAGACTCTTTTAAACCACCCGCACCTGTTACACTTACGGTAGCTGGTGTAATCGGCGAACCCGTATAAGTGAATGGACCGGCAGCCAGGCTGATCGTTGTTGTAGACTGGGCCTTGCTAACTATAATTGAATTAGTGCTTGTTACAGTAGAAAAATTTGTACCATCGTTAGGTGTAAATGTCACACTTAATTGGTATGCTGTAGTTGATGCATCTAAAACTGTTGTATTTGTCACAGCGTTTGTACCTATTTTATATTCGTAAGTACCTGCAACTTCTACATTATTGAACTTCGCTATAGCATTAAGCTTTCCATTTAAAGTAGTACCGTAAGTTATTGTTCCAGCAGCATTCCAAGTAATTGTTGGTTGTGCCTTATTGATGGTAACATTTACTGCGGTTCTTTCGCTCTCGCAACTTCCTGAAGTCGTAGACACATAATAAGTCGTACTCGTAAGTGTTGTTGTAGAAGGTATAGCAGTACCGCCTGTTAAAGCACTGTACCACTTATAATTTCCTCCTCCATTTGGAAGTGAGGCTATTGTAGCGTTATCAGTAGTTAAAAAGTTTTGGCTCGTTACAACTGGTGAAGCTGGGGGAGGTGTTGGTAAATAAATGTTATCAAACAAAGCCTCAACATTTTGATTGGCATGATTCCAAAAACAGGCTAGAAAAGGCAAATTGGTTGACGTTAAACTATTATCTATTGTTGTTACTCCAATTCGAGAATAAGTAGTGTTTACTGAAGCAGGGTCAGGAAATGATAAATTATTACTTGCTTGAAAGAGCTGCCAACTATCATTTGAAGGATCGTAAATTACTTTGACAGCAAAAAATTCATTGCTGTAATCGTTATTATTTGAAATAACATTTATCAAATTGCTGTTTGAAAACCCATTTGCATAACGTACTAATCTTAATCTATCCGTACCTCCTTGCTCTCCTAATACCACAGCATAGCCACTACCAGTTGTTATATTGGAATTAGATGCAGCTAGTACAAACGCAACTCCATATTCGCTTTGATCAACTCCAGATGGATTATTTTGAGGCTGCCTCATATTAAACTGCCAAACCATCTGGCAATTGTTATTTGTAAGAACAGGATTATAATTGGTTGACGTAGATCTATATATATAATCACGGCCACTAGTTGTAGAACCTAATGCCAATTGATTATTTTTAATCTGTGCGCCTGTACCATTTGTAACGGATTCAGACTCTAACCATCCATTACCTACAGAAATGTTATTTGCTCTATTAAAATCATCTATTAATACTTGAGCACTTAGTTCAAAAGTTGAAAACACCATTACAAAGAATAGCATTAGCAGAGGGGGTAGCTTTAGTTGCATATAGAGCGGTTTGAGTTTACAAGTTTGGATCACCAGCAGGGGCGACGGCCTTGTTTTCAGGAGGATGGGACAGCAGTTTGAAATGTCCAGTACCGAACTACCGGATCAGGGTTCAGAGGATGGAGGATTATGAACGCTGCAAGCAACAGCATGGATGAGTAGGCAAATTTCACTACGGCACACACATTATTTTACACTTTTATATGTATGTTTATCTTTTGTCGTTGAAATGGCTGTTTTTGCCGGCAGGCTCCTTAAAGAATTCAACTTCTTCAAAAACCCATATCATCACAACTGCCACCCGGCACAAAAATGTTTAACAGCCCTTCCGACGACTGGAGCTCAAATCGATAACATCTATAAAACTTTCAGGGATATCGGCAACCGAAATGTTGCCGGTTCAAAGGATAAGGACAGAGGCTGGTATGAATAAGGGGGATAGTTCAACTCCTAATGTTAAGGTCGGCTTCGACAAAAGCAAGTTTTGTTTTGAATATTTATTGAACTGCTTTCTTTTACGTTCTTCCACATCATCAACCGGCAGCAGGTGGCATCTGCCTCGTCCTGGAAAAATGAAGTGGACCCCTCTGCCATACGAAGAATGCAGGTATACCTTTCAGATAATATTTATCTTTATCATGAACATTTTTATTACCATGAAAAGCCTGAAAGTAGCGGTAGCGGTTGTATTGAGCTTGGGGCTCCTTTCTGCATTTATACAACTAACAGATAAAGACAAACCGGTACCGGTACCAGCGTCACCCCAGCGGGTGGGCAACCCGGACAAGGGTTATGACTATCTCATTAATGGGGATTACATCAGGAGCGGCATTCCGTATCAGACGTTTCTGATGGGTGCCGGCAAATCCAGAACCAACTACCTGCAGCGGGAAGGACTAAACGAAAAGATACCGTATGAATACACAGCGGTAAAAGCCTATAACGGCAAGGTAGTGGTGGCGCCCAACTGCCTGCAGTGCCACGCACAGGCGTTTGAAGGAAAGCTATACATGGGCCTGGGTAATACGTTTATCGATTTCAGCAACCCCGAAAAGCTCAGTGTTAAAAAACTGCAGTCGCTGGAAAATGTTTTGAAAACCGTGGCGCCGCAGCAATACACGGCGGCTGCCACCTTCATCCACGTGACCAAAACCGTAGGCCCTTACCTCACCAGCCAGGTGCAGGGCGTGAACATGGCCGGCCGGCTGGCGGCGGTGCTGGCCGCCCACCGCGACCCGGTAACGCTTGCCTGGAAGGATCAGCCGTTGCTGCCCATACCTGAAGTAGCGATACCCACCGACACGCCGCCCTGGTGGTTGCTGAAAAAGAAAAATGCCATGTTCTATAACGGCTATGGCCGGGGCGATTTTGGCCGCTTCCTGATGGCCTCCAACCTGCTCACCGTGAACGACACGGCCGAATCCCGCTCGGTGGATGAGCATATGCCGGACCTGCTGGCCTACCTCTACTCTATTGAGCCGCCTCCCTACACACGACCGATCAATGAAGAACTGGCAGCCACCGGAAAAGTTATCTTCAACAAGTCCTGCTCCTCCTGCCATGGTAAGTATGGCGAGGAAGAAAGCTATCCCAACCTGCTCATTCCGCAGTCCATTATCCGGACCGACTCCTTATTGTACCAAAGCAATTATTCCAATCCACAGTTTGTCAACTGGTTCAACAAAAGCTGGTTTACGTCGGGCGACCACCCCGCGCGGCTGGAAGCTTTTAAGGGCTATATGGCCCCGCCGCTCGATGGCATATGGATTACGGCCCCTTACCTGCACAACGGGTCGGTACCAACGCTCGAAGCCCTGCTGAACAGCCGGCTACGCCCCCGTTATTGGTCCAGGGATTTTAAAAACCCCATATACGATTATGAGGCTATTGGCTGGAAGTTTGCCGAGCAACCCCATGGCAACACACCCGGCACGTACAATACAGATTTGCCGGGCTATGGCAATTACGGGCACTATTTTGGCGATAAACTCAGCGATGCAGAACGCAAAGCAGTGATTGAATACCTGAAAACCTTATAACTTTTTAATCCAACTTGCAGTTACAAAAAACACCCGGACATACCGTTATCAAAGACTGGCTTGCTGTCAAGGGCTATCAGCCTTTCCTTTTCCAGGAAGCCGCCTGGCAACATATCATTGATGGCAAAAGCGGCTTGGTGAATGCCCCTACCGGCACGGGTAAAACCTTTTCGGTTTTTTTAGGCGCCCTGATCCAGTTTATCAATCAAAACCCTCAAACGTATACAACCAAAAGCAAAAATGGTTTGCAGCTGTTGTGGATTACGCCTTTGCGGGCTTTGGCCAAAGATATTGGTCGTGCTATGGAGCAGGTAATTGCTGAACTAGGCTTGCAATGGAAAGTAGGCGTGCGCAATGGCGATACCAGCCTGGCCGACCGTCAAAAACAAAAACGCCAGATGCCCGAAGTGCTGATCATTACACCGGAAAGTTTGCACTTGCTGCTGGCGCAAAAAGGCTATCCGGAAGTGTTTAAAGAACTGAAAATAATTGCAGCCGATGAGTGGCACGAACTGATGTCGAGCAAGCGCGGTGTGCAGGTAGAACTGGCCTTGAGCAGGATCTGTGCGCTGAAGGCAGCCGAAGTTGACAATGGACAGTTGACAGATGACAGCAAGAATGAAAACAAGAGCAGCAAAAGGAAAAAGCAAACCAAAGAACCGCCAACGGTCAACGGTCAACGGTCAACGGTCAACTTCTCTCTTTGGGGTATTAGTGCTACCATTGGCAATTTGCAGCAGGCCATGGAAGTATTGCTGGCGCCGCTGCAATTGATAAACGCGGAGAAAGGCGTGATTGTTCGGGCTGATATCAACAAGCAATTAGTGGTTGATTCCATCCTGCCCGATGAAATTGAAAAGTATCCCTGGGCCGGCCACCTGGGTATCAGACTGGCGCAAAAAGTAATTCCTATTATCAATGAGAGCCGCACCACGCTCATTTTTATCAACACCCGAGGCATGAGCGAGCTGTGGTACCAAACGTTGTTAACCATAGCACCCGAACTGGCCGGCGCTATTGCCCTGCACCACGGCAGTATTGAAAACGAGCTGCGCTCCTGGGTGGAAGACGCCCTGCACGAAGGCAAATTAAAAGCGGTGGTATGTACCGCCAGCTTAGACCTGGGTGTGGATTTTCGTCCGGTAGAAACGGTGATACAGGTAGGTTCGCCCAAAGGTGTTGCCCGCTTTTTGCAGCGGGCGGGCCGTAGCGGTCACAGCCCCGATGCGGTGAGTAAAATTTATTTTCTGCCCACGCATTCCCTGGAACTGGTAGAAGCCGCCGCGCTGAAAGCAGCCGTAGCAGAAACGGCTATTGAAAGCCGCGAGCCCCTGCTGTTGTGTTATGATGTATTGATCCAATACCTCTGCACACTGGCTATATCCGAAGGCTTTACACCCGATGCTATTTTCAAAGAAGTAATAGCCACGCATTGCTACAGCCAATTGACAGCAGAAGAATGGCATGAGCTACTGCATTTTATAACTGCTGGCGGCACGGCTTTGCAGCAATATGACGAATTTAAAAAGGTGGAAGTAGAAGGGGGCATTTACAAAATCAAAAGCCGGCGCATGGCCATGCGGCACCGCCTGCACATGGGCACGATCGTAAGCGATGCCATGCTGCGGGTAAAGTTCATGGGCGGCGGTTATGTTGGCATTATTGAAGAATGGTTTATCTCGCGCCTGGAGCCCGGCGATACCTTTACACTGGCCGGCCGCCAGCTGGAACTGGTGACCATCAAAGACATGACGGTGATTGTAAAAAAAAGCAACGCCAAAAAAGCAGTAGTACCCAGCTGGATGGGCGGCCGATTGCCGCTATCCCAGAGCCTGGGCCGGGTGCTGCGGGAAAAATTCAACGATGCACACACTTTGCTCCAAACCCAAACAGCCGATGATATTGAGCTGCAGGCATTGTATCCCTTACTGCAATTGCAGGAGCAACTATCGCATGTACCCCAATCTAACGAACTGCTGATTGAGCAGATTGAAACCCGCGACGGCTTTCACTTATTTGTATACCCGTTTGAAGGGCGGCTGGTGCACGAAGCCATGGCAGCCGTACTGGCGTACCGCTTAAGCAAAATCATTCCCATCACTTTTTCCATGGCCATGAACGATTATGGTTTTGAACTGCTGAGCGATCAGCCCATACCACTGGACGACAGCAACGTATACGAGTTGCTGAGTGATGATCATTTGATTGCAGACATCCAGCGCAGCGTGAATGCTACCGAAATGGCAAAGCGCAAGTTTCGGGATATTGCAGTGATCGGCGGCCTCATTTTCCAGGGCTACCCTGGCGAACACAAAAAAGCAAGGCACCTGCAGGCCTCGGCAGGCTTGCTGTTTAATGTATTCAACGAATATGAGCCGGATAATGTATTGCTGCGGCAGGCCTACCAGGAAGTGTTTAACCAGCAAATGGAAGAAGTGCGCTTGCGTGAGATGCTGCGCCGCATACAACATTCTAAAATCATTATTACCTACCCGCAGCGTTTAACGCCTTTTTGTTTTCCCATCAAGGTAGACAGTATGCGGGAAAACCTTACTTCCGAAAGGCTGGAGGACCGTGTCCGGCGTATGCAGCAGCAGTTGGAAAAAGGATAAGGTGTGTTGTTAACCGACAGTACCAGTACTATGGAGCTTTTGTTGCGACGCACACTTGTGCTGCAGTGCCTTGTGCAGCTTCTTCAAAAGCCCATATGCTATTGGTTAACAGTTGATGGATGACCGTTGACAGCAGGGAAAGTCTTTCAAAGACTCATATGACAGATCTTTTATGACTTCCTATGACTATTGACTTATCCTATCGTAGTTAGCGCGTCATACTTTTTCTCCCCGAAAAAGGGGAGCAAAAAGTTCAAGGCCAACCCGATGGCTCCGCCCCTTTGGCCGGCCCACGCACAAGGGAGAAGTTATAAGTGGTAAGTAATAAGTTATAAGTTGTGGAGCGTCCTATGGTTTTTGAAGAAGTTTGAACTTTTTGCGTGCTAGGGTAAAAGACTGCAGGCGCGGTATCCCGCTATCCTTTTCCTACAGCAATAAGAGTCTGAAGCTAAAGCGCGATAAGGCGCTGCACCAGTCTGACTGTCCTGCTTTTTTGGTTTTGCCTTTTCACTTTTGCCTTCTGCTTTCCGCCTTCTTTTCTTATTACTTACAACTTACTACTTATCACCCCCCTGCTGTGGACCGTCGTCTGTCGACCGTGGACCTTTCTCTTTCTCCCCCACATACCCTTTTCTCCAATACCAATCGCTATATTTGATACAGCAACACATCCTCATGCAAGGCATTATTCATCTCGACCATATTTTTAAAAACTATTACCTGGGCAAGCAGGTGATTGAGGTATTGAAGGGTATTTCGCTCGATATTTATAAAAACGAATACGTAGCCCTGATGGGTCCGTCGGGTTCGGGCAAAAGCACCTTGATGAATATTCTGGGTTGCCTCGACACCCCCACCTCGGGCACTTACATCCTCAATGGCAAAGACGTAAGCCAGATGGAAGACAACGACCTGGCGGAAGTACGCAACAAGGAAATCGGCTTTGTGTTTCAGCAGTTCAACCTACTGCCCCGCTTAACCGCGGCTGAAAACGTGGCCCTGCCCCTGGTCTATGCCGGTGTGCCCAAAAAGCAGCGCCTGGAAAAAGCCATGCAGGTGCTGGAAAAAGTAGCCCTGGCCGACAGAAGCCATCACAAACCCAATGAATTGAGTGGCGGTCAAAACCAGCGGGTGGCTATTGCACGGGCCCTGGTGAACGATCCGGCCATCATCCTGGCCGACGAACCCACGGGCAACCTGGATACCAAAACCTCTTACGAGATCATGGACATTTTCGGAAAGATCCATGCCGGCGGCAATACCGTCATCCTGGTAACCCACGAAGAAGACATTGCCCACCATGCCCACCGGGTCATCCGGCTGCGCGACGGCAAAATTGAAAGTGATAAACGCAGGACCAAAGAAGGTCAGGAAAGTCAAATGGGTCAAATAGGTCAAGAAAGGTAATGACACTTATAACCCCAGCTGACTTATTTGACTAATTTGACTTTATCAATTGACCCATTTGACTTTCCCTTGACTCACTTAACCCTTTTGACTGATTTGACTATTCCCTGACTTATTTGACCTTTTACACCATGGCCATTAAAATTTATACAAAAACCGGCGACAAAGGCACCACCTCTTTAATTGGCGGCACCAAAGTTTCAAAAAGCCATATCCGCATCGAGGCGTACGGAACGGTAGACGAACTGAACTCCTGGATGGGCGTGGTCAGCGATCATATTTCCGATACCGTATCGCAGCAAACGGTTAAAGAAATACAGGACCGCTTGTTTACCATCGGCTCCTCGCTGGCCTGCGATCCGGAAAAAGAACCCAAGCTGAAAATACCCGACCTGCAACCAAGCGATATTCAGTTTCTGGAACAGGAAATTGACCGTATGAATGCCGCACTGCCCGAAATGAAGTCGTTTATTTTACCGGGTGGCGCACCGGCGGTTTCGTTTGCCCACGTGGCCCGCTGCGTATGCCGCCGCGCCGAGCGCCTGTGCGTAGCCATGCAGGATGAAGAGCTGGAGGTGGAAACGCTGGTACTCCAATACCTCAACCGCCTGAGCGATCACCTGTTTATGCTGGCCCGCTACATTGGCCACCTGCAGGGAGCAGCGGAGATCAAATGGCAACCGCGAATTAAAGAATAAGGAGGGAAAGAATATGGAACAAGGAATGTTGAAGGAAGAAGGGAAAAAACGTTTAATGCGCTCCCCTCAGGATTGTTCCCTTTACAGAGGATAAAACATTAAAGCTGGAAAGTTGAACCCTTTTTCCTTCTTTCTTCATTCAACACTCCTTGTTCCTTGTTCGATATTTTCCCCAGCCACTATCTTTCCGTCTTTCATGTGCAAAATGCGGTCGCTCAGGCGGGCCAGTTCCTCGTTGTGGGTTACAATCAAAAAGGTTTGGTTAAAATTGTTGCGCAGGTCTATAAAAAGCTGGTGCAGGTCGTTGGCATTGGCCGAGTCCAGGTTGCCGGTAGGTTCGTCGGCAAACACCACTTTGGGACTGTTGATCAGGGCCCGGGCTACGGCTACCCGCTGCTGTTCGCCGCCGCTCAGGGCATTGGGCTTGTTGTGCAGCCGGTCTTTCAGACCCAGCAAGGTTAATAGTTCTTCGGCCCGGGCTTTTACTTCGGCTTTGCGGCCTTGGGCAATCCAGCCGGGTATACATACATTCTCCAGCGCCGTAAACTCGGGCAGCAGGTGGTGAAACTGAAACACAAAACCAATGTGGGTATTGCGGAAGTGGGCCAGCTTTTTGCCCTGCAGGCGGCTGATGTTCTGGTTTTCCAGAAACACCTCGCCGGTATCGGGCTTGTCCAGGGTGCCCAGTATATGTAGCAGCGTGCTTTTACCGGCGCCGGACGACCCCACAATGCTCACAATTTCCCCGGCCTGAATGTCCACATCCACACCCTTTAGTACGTCTACCGTTCCGTACGCCTTATGTATATTTCTTGCAGATAATATTGCCATGCTTTCGTTGTCGTGAAGCTTCAAATATCAGTAAACAATACCGCTTTAGCAAAGTAGGGCCTTCTTTAACAATTAGAAAAAAAGCTTCATTTGGAAAATTAGGGAATAACCCTACTTTTGCGAAAAATTAGAGGCCTGTTTGCCAGTTTTCTGGCACAGAAATTATGCTTCAAACTTAAAGTATTTACTCAACTAAATTATAATAAGGATGTTTTGGACGTTAGAGTTAGCTTCCTATTTAGAAGATGCACCCTGGCCAGCTACCAAGGATGAACTGATTGACTATTCCATCCGCTCCGGTGCTCCTATTGAAGTAGTAGAAAACCTGCAAGAGCTGGAGGATGAGGGCGAAGTGTACGAAAGCATCGAAGACATTTGGCCGGATTATCCCTCGCAGGAAGACTTTCTTTTCAATGAAGATGAGTATTAAAAGATATTTACCTTATTGAAAGGTCACTCCCCGCGGAGTGACCTTTTTGTATTTTACAGCTTTCTTTTCTACTGCCAGTTCGGCCGGTTTAATCTTCGTCTTTTTTAGTGGCCTGTTTGGTACTGTCTTTCTTTAAAGACTGATAGCTCTCGGTGTTGGTACCCGTGGCC
>JAEWAC010000138.1 GCA_023391895.1 Bacteroidota bacterium | reverse complement strand
CCGACAACCGGGCTAGCATGCCTGATGCCGATCCGGCCGACTGGGTGCAGCCCGAAGCACTGGCAGACATCATCCGGTTTGTATGCTCAGAAAAGGCGGATGCCTTAAGGGAAACTGTTTTAAAAGTCTATAACAATCAATAAAGAAGGACAGTTATTTGTAAGCAAACAAGACTTTTTAAAAAACCCATATCACTATTATGGCCATTTTGATTGCCTCCAACAAAAAACTATTAACCGGCCTGCTTCAGGCTTGAAAATTGTTGCTGCTTTTTACACGTTTTAAACTGTAGATCATGCAGACCAGCGGCAATACCATCTTAATAACCGGCGGCACTTCAGGCATTGGATTGGCGTTTGCTGAAGAATTTATGCACCGCAATAACCAGGTCATCATCTGTGGCCGGCGAAAGGACCGCCTGGACGAAATTAAAGAAAGATACCCGGCTATTGCCACACGGGTTTGCGACGTTGCCGATGCAGCACAAAGAACAGACCTGGCCACCTGGGTTTTACAACACTTTCCGGCCGTGAATGTCCTGATCAATAATGCGGGGGTACAGCTGTTGACGGATTTGACCCGGCCGATAGACCTGAACCGGGTACAACTGGAAGTGGAAACCAACTTTATGGCCCCAGTGCACCTGACTTCCTTATTCAGCCAGTACCTGACAGCACAGCCGCATGCGGCCATCATCAACATCTCTTCCGGGCTGGCTTTTGTACCCCTCTCTTTTATGCCGGTTTATTGTGCCACCAAGGCAGCCATCCATTCCCTTACGCTTTCGCTGCGTCACCAGCTTAGAAATACACCGGTCCAGGTTTTTGAAATAGCACCACCGGCCGTTGATACGGAATTGGGCAGCGACAGGCGAACAGACAAAACCCAAACCCACGGCGGTATGCCGGTGCAGGAATTTTTACAAGAGGCCATGATCGCTCTTGAACAGGATGTGCTGGAAGCACCCATCGGTACCGCCAAATTATCGAGGGAAAAAAGAGAGGCCCTTTTTGAAGAAAGAAACAAGCATTTTTCCTGAAAACAGCCGCTCGCAGCAGGATGAGTGCTATTACCGTTGAGAACAATTAAGCACAGAGGCATTTGAAAAAACTTCTTCAAAAACCCATATACGCATTGGAGCTTTTTAGACCATCACCTGTTGTAACAGCTTACATTTTCTTCAGCGGTTCCAACAGATCGGCCAACCCGTTGAGCCTGATTTCGTATAGGGTTTGCAACAGCATGCCCAGTTTTCCTTTCGGAAAGCCCTTGCGGTGAAACCACTCCAGGTAAGATACCGGCAGGTCGCAAAGTAAGTGATCCTTGTATTTGCCAAAGGGCATTTTTATTCTCACCAGTTGCAATAAAAACTCAGGATCGGGCTGAAGGGAATCAGTCATAAATTATAAATGAATAAGCCTGCAAAATAACATCACTAACACGCATCAGCCGCAACTTTTGGCAAAAAAGAACCGCAAAACAGACAGGCAGCGATATGAACTTTTTAAAAATCCATACGGTCTGCGTACTGCTTGCGGTTATCCTTTCCAACAAATTACCAGGCTTCAGGTGGCATATTGGACCAATCTCTTTTTATTGCCAGAACTTTTTAGAATGCATCAAGAAGAAAGTTGGTTACCTGCTTATACGCAGGGACGGATCTTACATTTTCTGAGGACGTTCCGCTACATAGCCATTAAAGAAAATCGGGTCGCGGTTGTTGCTGATCACCTGCAGTGTGGCGTTGCCGCTTTCAAAAACATTCAGCAACAACTGCCGTACGTCTCTGTGATCTTTGGGCTGAATGGTAATCTCCCATCCACCTTTTTTTCGGGCAGTTGCCTGGTACTGAAAGTCGGTAGAAGTAAACTGTAAACCGCCTTCACTAGGATTAACAGGGGCGGTATAGGCACGACCAAAATAAGGCAGGAAACTGATTAGGGAATCGTTAAAAATTTTTAAGTCGTATTCCGATGTCAGTTGCCGGTTCCTGCCCCGCATGGGTGTCATCGACTGGGCTTTAAAAACAAAGTTTTTGGTATCGACCATGTTTTTGACAGCTGCGGCTTTTTGTTGTTCCTTATCCTTGTTTGATTCCTGTGCCTGTAAGGCCTGGTTGCCCAATACAAAAAGAGCCAGCAGTAACATAAATTTTATCAAAACACTTTTGACTGCGTTCATTGTTTGTTCTTATTTTTTATAAACGTCCAAAGCCTGTACCACAGCTAATAAAAAGAGCAAATATTAAGAAAGGGATAAGTTAAAGTAGCAGCTTAGGGCTACCGGCCTGCAGCGGGAGAGGAATACAAAAAACTATGTGCAGAAAATAAAAAGCGGGGGCAGAACCCATGCCACACAGCCGCATCAGAGATCTTTCTTTTAAAAACCTATACCCTGGCTGGCTGCAGGTGTTGCTCCGTAATTTCTTTTTGCAACTCTTTGTTGATGATCACACCGGCCTTGGCGCCTTCCGCAGCGGCTACCACTACAAAATGCATGTCCTTATCGGCGTCGCCGGCAACATACAAACCGGGCGTATTGGTCTGCTGGAAGCGATTGGTAATGACCACTCCCTTTTTGCTCACCTCGCAATCAAATGTTTCTGCCAGGTTGCACTGCTGGGTATAGCCGTTTACAAAAAACAAGGCATCACAGTCCGCTGCCGTTCCGTCCTTAAAAACAATTTTTTCTAGTTGGCCGTCCTTTCCTTCAAGGCGGGCGACTCGCAGGTTTATTACCGGAATGCCATTGGCTTCCAGCTGTGCCCGTTGCATGGGCTGCACCTTGTTTTTTCCATCGGTATACAAGGTCACTTCGTCGCTCCAGCCTTTCAGGGCCAGGGCCAGTTCCGATCCGTTTTTGTTGCGGGCATACACCCCCAGCTTTTTATCTCGTACCTCCCATCCGTCGCAATAAGGGCAATGAAAAACCGACTGGCCGTACATTTCCTTAAAACCTTCTATTTCGGGCAGGTTATCGGCCAGGCCCGTGGCAATCAGCATTTTTTTGGCATAGTACACCGTTCCTTCTTCATCACGTACGACAAACAGGTCGTCGGCATTTTTGCGGGCCTGAACCACTTTTTTATAGAGAAACCGCACCCCATACTTTTTGATTTCCTCATGTGAGACCCGGAGAAAATCCGCGGGCAGTATACCATCCCTTGTCAGGTAATTATGCATGCCATGTGATGAAAGGTTGCGTTGTTTGCCGGTGTCAAACAGCAGCACTTTTCTTCTGCACCGCCCCAATACCACCGCCGCATTCAGCCCGGCCGGACCGCCTCCAATAATAATCACATCCTGTAACTCCATATCATTTGTTTATCAACCCCTCTTTTGCTGCAAACATGGTGCTAGGTATAACCGCTTCATCCTGTCCGGTTCCTCTTACCAAACTACAAGGTTCCGGCACCACCGGTGGGTTTGGCCGCACCCGGCTCAGGCCAGCTCACCTGTGTCACTAAAAAAACCACTAAGGTTAGGCATCAGCAGAATGGTTGGAGGTATAGTCGGTCAGCTTGTGATCGTTGACGGCCGCGTCGCCAATACCAGCGTTATTAGCCCTTTCTACATCCGGCTCCTGAGCTGTAGGATCTGCTGTATTGGTGTTGTTATTCCGGGCATTGATGTTTTCGGTTTGTTTGGAAGGGGTTGTATCTTCCCGGTCCTGGTACGCCCTGTCTTTGCTGTTTTCTTTTGTATCCATCATCCAATGTTTTGTTCTATCCCGAAAATTTGGTGCCATAACCATTCCACATCAAAGACTCAACCCCTAACCACAATAAAACCCCATATGGTTGTTGTTGCACCCAACCACAACCATATGGGGTTTTGAAGAACTTATCTAATGCCAGCTCAGGAAGCCACCGCTTTTTCCTGTTGCTGTAAAATGGCTAACAGCTCCCGGGCCGCTTCTTCGGACGAAGCAGGGTTTTGGCCGGTTACCAGGTTGCCATCCCGCACCACGTAAGAAGCCCAGTCTGCTTTTTTAGAATAGACGCCGCCTTTATTTTTCAGCTCATCCTCCAGCAAAAAAGGCACCACCTTGGTCAGCTGCACCGCTTCTTCTTCCGTATTGGTAAAGGCGGTGACTTTTTTACCCTGTACCAGTGGCGCTCCTTCCGCATTTTTGGCGTTAACCAGTGCAGCCGGACCGTGACAAACAGCCGCCACCGGCTTATCATTCCGGTAAAAGGTTTCTACCAGCCGGATCGAATCGGGGTCCTTACTTAAATCCCACATCGGACCGTGACCACCGGGAAAAAAGATAGCATCGTACTCATCTGCCGACACATCAGAAAGCTTTAAGGTCAGCGACAACTTTTCCTTCAAGGCCTCATCCTGCTCAAACCGCCGGGTAGCTTCCGTCTGGTTTTCCGGGGCTGCACTTTTAGGATCAATCGGCGGCTGGCCACCTTTGGGCGAAGCCAGGGTCACATTAATACCGGCATCAAAAAACACATAATAAGGTGCCGCAAACTCTTCTATCCAAAAGCCCGTTTTATGCCCTGTATTGCCCAGTTGATCGTGTGAGGTTAGTACAAAAAGTACATTCATTGTTGTATTATTTTAGTGGTTCCTGTATGAATAACCTTTATCAAAAGGTTTGGTTGATAACAGGCACTAAAATCGTTCCACTGGGCCTTTAATTTGACCCCTGATATAGAAAATTGTAAGGGAAAGTGGATCTATTGGGTCAAATGCTTTCAGTATCAGGAAGGTACCCGTTCCAGGTCCTGCAGTTGGGAGCGGATACCCCTGGGCAGTAGTACGGCTTTTACCAGGCGGTCCAGCTTGATGGTGCAGCTCCATTTGTAGAGCGGCACCACCGGCGTCAGCAGCGATATTTTACCGAGTTGCAGCAATTGGGCCACCCGTGGCGGCACCACCAGTATTTGCGCCTCCAGCAACAGTTTGTAATGCAGCCATCCCAGGTGCTTTTTGTATTGCCGGTACAGGTCGGTGGTAAAATGGCTATGGGTCAGGTTCTGCTCCAAATGACCGGCCCGCATGGGCAACCATTGCTGGTAGCTCTCAGGCAGATCTTTTAGATCCATACGGCTCCCTACCCGGTAAAACACCTGGAAGACTTCTTCTTTTTCCGCCGGAGTCATTCTCCGTTCCAGCAACTCATAGGCGGCAATGGAAAAATGAATCAGCATAAACAAAACGTCGCGGTAGGCCCAATCGGGTATGGCGGCCTGCCGGCCTTTTTCAACGGCCTTATGAATGGCGGTTATTTTATCTATGGCCTGGTGAGCCGACTCGGTGGAGGAAAAAATAATATCGCGGGCATAGCTAACGGTAGAAAACAAGCGGCCAATGGGATCGGCAGGAAGGCGCCCGGTAAAATACAACCAGTCCACGGCTTTGTTGAGGGCAAACTCGGCCGAAGCACCCGCAAAAATGAAAAGTATAGTATCTGCTTTTCCCCATATCTGCCGAACTACCGACTCTTTTTCCACAAAAAATTCCATACAACTCTAACGCAGAAAAAAGAAAAAAATTGAAGAACAACGCCTCGGTCAGTGGTGCCTTTTCTCCTGTTTTATCAAATACCGGCTTTACCGCTGATACGGGTTTTTGAAAAAGTGGTACCTGCGGCGTCCGTAGAGTGTTGAACCTAAACAACCCGGCAGCAGGCGCCCGTTGCACAAGAATATATAAAACAAATTAACCATTCGTTTTTTTTTAGCCGCCGCCTGCTTTGCGGCATACTTTTTTTATTACCCATACTTGAAATTGAAGATGTTAAAAAGTAATCTATGAAGAAAGGTCTTTTTATTTATGGGTTGATGCTGACAATTGGTGGTAAAAGCTTTGCGCAGCAGGATTCCATCACCCACCCGTACCAGGACACCGTAATCCTACAAACAACAACCAGCTTTGCGGCTTATGCCCCGCCTGCTAACGATAACCCTCAACGGATTTAT
>JAEWAC010000062.1 GCA_023391895.1 Bacteroidota bacterium | reverse complement strand
TTTGCCATGACCGGCTGGCGCCTGGGTTTTATGGCAGCACCCAAAGAAATAGCCCGTGCCTGCGAAAAGCTGCAGGGGCAGTTTACGTCTGGTACCAACGCCATTACACAAAGAGCCGCCATCACTGCACTAACCGCGCCGCTGGATGCCACGCTGGAAATGGTTAAAGAATTTGAACGCCGCAAGAAAAAGGTGATAGATTTGATGCGTGCTATTGACGGAATGGAA
The DNA here is from genome assembly GCA_023391895.1 of Bacteroidota bacterium. Taxonomy (GTDB): domain Bacteria; phylum Bacteroidota; class Bacteroidia; order Chitinophagales; family Chitinophagaceae; genus Flavisolibacter. The sequence continues at coordinate 14,854 of JAEWAC010000062.1, read as the reverse complement.
TTTGCCGAACCTGATGGTGCTTTTTATGCTTTTCCCTGCATTGATGCTTATTTCAGTAAAAGCGATGGCGAAAGCCACATTACCAACGCCGATGATTTGTGCATGTACTTGCTGAACAAAGGACATGTATCCACCGTTACCGGATCTGCCTTTGGCGACGACCGGTGCATCCGTATATCGTTTGCCAACAGCATGCAGAATATTGAAAAAGGTTTTGCCCGCATTCAGGAGGCATTGGCCAGGCTGAAATAATAAAGACGTTGATACCGCTGCCATGTTGAAAACGAAACGCGATAAACGCCTGACACCCTCATCTGGTAAGCGGTTTAAAACAAAGGTTTTTTTCCGCGATGTACAACAGGCGCTGCTGGAAGCCAGTAATATTTTAGTTCCCTTTTTTCTTTTCCTGGCCATGGGGCTGGTGGTGTATGACTTTGGCTATAAGCCCTTCTGGAGAAACAGCGGGACCATTAACTTCTGGACCATTTTTATATTGAACACCCTTTCTGTAACAATGGCTGCAAGGCTGGTGCTGGAGGTATTTGTTATTAAGAAAAAATGGGTACAGATATTCAATTTTTTTTGCTGGCTGGTGATTCTGGTACTGGCCTTATGGATACTGCCGGCTAAAGCCTCTTTAAATTCGTATGAGACCAACCAGTTTTTAATATTAAAGCTGCTGTGGTATGGAGGTATTTTATTTGCCTTTGTTACAGAATCTTCCCGTTTGGTGCAGGTGCTGTACACGCAAATGGTCAACCCTGCCTTGTTGTTTGTCGGCAGTTTTGTTTTTTTAATTGTACTGGGTGTGTTTTTGCTCAAGCTGCCCAACTCCACCTACCATGGTATTTCCATACTGGATGCTGTTTTTACCGCCACCAGTGCCGTTTGTGTAACTGGTTTAATGGTGCTGGACATAGGTACTGATTTTACTACTTTTGGCCACCTCGTTATTTTGGTATTGATACAGCTGGGTGGCCTGGGTATTATGACCTTTGCCGGTTTGCTGGCCTATGCCGTATCAGGCCGGGCTTCTTTAAAAAGCCAGCTGGCCTTCAGAGACATGATGAGCACCCGGCAGGTTAGCAACATTATGCAGTTTATTTACCAGGTGGTTATTGTTACGCTTCTTTTTGAAGCATTGGGTGCTATTGCTATTTATTTTACCCTGAACGACCATTTGTTCAGCCGCAAGCTGGAAAAGCTGTTCTTTTCCGTTTTTCATGCGGTCTCTGCTTTTTGCAACGCCGGTTTTTCTTATTACTCCAATGGTTTGAACGAACCTTTTTTACGGTATAATTATTCCATGCATTTTATTGTTGCCCTCCTGGTTATATTGGGGGGTATGGGTTTTCCGATTGTTTTTAACTTGTACCGTTACCTCAAAATAAAAGCCGGCAACCTGTTTCGTGCCATGATGCGTAATCCCAAGCGGGAGCACTTTCCGCGGGTGATTAACCTGAACTCGCGCTTGGCCCTGGTGATGAGCGGCTTTTTGTTGCTGATAGGTTTTGTGGCCTACCTATTATTTGAAAGCAACGCCACGCTGCAGCAGCACCCCACCTGGATAGGAAAATTGGTCACTGCATTTTTCGGTTCCGTCAGCCCCCGTACCGCTGGTTTCAATACCGTAGATGTTACCGCCCTGGCTTTACCCACGGTCATGATTTATTTGCTGCTGATGTGGATTGGTACTTCTCCGGGTTCTACAGGTGGCGGTATCCGAACGACCACGGCAGGTGTAGCCTTGTTGAACATGGCCGCTGTATTAAGAGGGAAAGACCGCTCGGAATTTTTCCGCTCAGAAATCTCGCATCAATCCGTACGCAGGGCTTTTGCCATTATCTTGTTGTCGTTTTTGCTGATTGGGCTTTCTATTTTTTTAATATCGGTAAACGATAGCGATAAGGGCCTGATCAAAATTTCCTTTGAAGTTTTTTCGGCCTTCAGTACTGCTGGCCTAACCTTTGGCATTACACCGGACCTGTCTCATGCCAGTAAATTTGTGATTATACTGACCATGTTCACTGGAAGGGTAGGGATGATCACTTTGCTGGTGGCCTTTATACGACAAAGCAAGCAGTTGTATTACCGGTATCCAAAAGAAGATGTGGCTTTTTAAAAAACAGGAAAGATGAAATTCATTGTATTTGGTTTAGGACATTTTGGGGCTTCGCTTTCGGAACAGCTAGTGGCATTGGGTCATGAAGTAATTGGCGTGGATAATAACCTGGAAGTGGCCGATAAATTCAAGCATAGCATTACGCATACCATAGCGCTGGATGCTACCAGTAAAGAAGCTGTATCGCAATTGCCAATCAACGATATGGATGCCGCCATTGTAAGTATTGGCGAAGATGAAGGTGCTTCGATCATGACCACGGCTTTGCTGACACAAATGAAGGTGAACCGCATCATCTGCCGGGTTACTTCGCCGCTGCAGAAAACAGTGCTGGAAGCCATGAACATCACCGAGTTTGTTCATCCGGAAGCGTCTTCGGCCGAGCGGTTGGCGCTGAAGCTGGACCTGCCCGGCGTGATCGATTCTTTTCAGATCAATCCCAACTACCGCTTGCTGGAAGTGGCGGTACCCGACCGCTATGTGGGCCGCTCCATCGCCGAACTGGATTTGGCCAACCGCTATAAACTGGTGCTGGTAACCATTATAAAAAACGTAACGCAAAAAAACATCTTTGGTGTAGACAAAAGCGAACTGCGGGTAATGGGTATTATGCCCGACAGCACCATCCTCAAAGCTGGTGATATCCTGTTGCTGTTTGGTGCGCCCCGCGACCTGGAAGCCTTTATTGAAGCCTGACCTTAATATGGGTTTTTTAAAGAGTTAGAGTAGCAGCCTTTGCCAGTGATAATAGTTCCTGGTGCAGTTGCAGTACTTGCGGAATCACCAGTTGCTGTTCGTTGTTTTCAATTACAAAATCGCACAGCCGCATTTTAATTTCTTCATCAATCTGCCGGTTCATGCGGCTGATCACTTCCTCGCGCGTTACTTTATCGCGTTCCATCACGCGTTTGATGCGCAGGTGCCGCGGTGTGTGTACTCCAATTACATAATCGAGCCCGCTGACCGAACCGCTTTCAAACAACAGGGCGGCTTCTTTTACAATATAGGGTGCGGTTTGCTGCTGCATCCAGGCTTCTGCATCGCGGATGGTGGGCGGGTGCACCAGCTGGTTCAGCAGCTCCAGTTTTTGAGGGTTGTTAAAAACCAGTGCTGCCAGCTTACTGCGGTTCAGCTGCTCGTTGGTATATACGTCTTCACCAAAATGCTTTTTGATGTTGGCCATTAGTTCCTTGTCGGTTTGATACAGTCTTTTAGAAGCTGCATCGGCATAATAAACCGGCACGTTCAGCAGTTCAAAAGTTTTGGCTACGGTTGTTTTTCCGGAGCCGATGCCACCGGTAAGACCAATTTTTAGCACCATGATGAAAAGGTAAGGAGTTTAAGGTGTAAAGTCTAAGGTTTAAGGTTTAAAGTTTGATCACAGGTTTCACAGATTTTAAAAAAGGATTTCGCAGATAGGGAGCCGTATGGGGTTTTGAAGAAGATAGTCCACAGCAGAGAGAGGAGTAGTAAGTAATAAGTCATATGGTATTTTGAAGAAGTTGAGAGGTTTGGTGCTGACTTATGGGCTTTTAAAAGAAGTAGCATTGCCGCTTCAGGTGAACTGTTATTTCCAATACCGGTTGCCTTGTCCTGCCGAACTTGTTTCGGCATCTCCTGCCGCCATATGGGGTTTTAAAGAAGTTGACAGCTTGTACAGCTTAGCGCAGCATTATTCAAAAGTCCATACGTCAATTCTATTGCTGTATGGAGATCAACAGCTTGGCCTCCCTCTCCACCGGGGAGGGATTAGAGGGAGGGGCCCCACGGGCTTTTGAAAAAGTGGATTGCTGCCGGAACATAAAAAAAGAAAGCTGCCTCAGCGACAGCTTTCTTACGTATTTATTTATGAGGCCATCCATTACTGGATCGTTGCCTTATTTTTTATCGGCAGTAACTGCAGTAGCCGGTTTGTTCAGGGCTGCGGTCCAGTCCATGGAGATGGCGCTTTTTTCCAGTTTAATATAGCTTCCGGGGTTGATTTCCAGGCTGATGGTGCCGTCGTCGTTCAGCTTATTGACCACGCCATGAATACCGGCAATGGTTACCACTCTGTCACCTTTTTGCAGGTTGTCGATGAACGATTTTTGCTGCTTGGCTTTTTTGGCTTGGGGACGGATAAAGAAAAGCCAGAAAACAACGATCATCAGACCTAAAAAGATAAACTGGAAACCGCCAAAGCCCGGCTGTGCTTGTAAAAGATACATGTTCTTGAATTATTAAAATGAGGGAATTACTGTTTTCTTACATCCACGGCAAACGACAACTCGCTGTTGCGGCTGCCCGATGTATTAGACTCTACAAATACTTGTTTGTGCTGCGGGCCCATCCGGTTGTGGCTGTCAAACTTGGCTTTAATGACACCTTCTGCACCGGGTGATACCGGCTCTTCGGGGCGTTCGGCCACAGTACAGCCACAGGTGGCGGAGGTATTGGTAATAATCAGGGGCTTGTTGCCGGTATTTTTAAACTTCCAGCTGATTTCCACTACCTGGCCTTCGTTGATCACGCCCAGGTCCTGGTGGGTGGAGTCCAGCCATTCAATAGAAGTAAATTTGGAGCTGTCGCTGGCGTCACTCAACAAGCGGGCGTGGTTGGCGCTGTCCTGGTTGAGGTTGCTGCTGCTAGCATCGTTGGAGGCGCAGGAAAAAAAGAAGCTGCTGCCTGCTAAAACAATAAATATATATTTCATGTTGGCGACTTTGAGCTCTGCAAATGTAAATAAACCGGTGTTATGCTTTTTTAAAATCCGTTTTGTGCAGTTTGTTTTGCTGCACCAGTTCTTTATGGATGTTGTCCAAAATGCCATTGATGAACTGCCCGCTCTGTTGGGTGCTGTACTCCTTGGCCAGCTCAATGTACTCGTTGATGGTTACCTTGGGCGGTATGGTTTCAAAGTATAAAAACTCCGCTACGCCCATCTTCATCAGGATCATGTCCAGCGAGGCAATCCGTTCGGCATCCCAGTTTTTGAGCTTGGGAAAGATCAAGCTTTCCAGGTGTTCCTGCTTTTCCAGCACGGTTTTCAGCAGTTCCCGGGCAAACTGGGCCTTGTCGCCGCTCAACATGACGGTAAAGTCCAGCGATCCGGGCTTGGCCAGGTAAGCTTTTACCAGCTGCAGTACCATTTCGCCGTCATCATCCCAGTTACTGAAAGCTTCTTCTATGTGCGAAAGAAACAATTCATTGGGCAGCATCAGCTCTTCCAGGATGTAATCCAGTATTTCCTTTTCTGTTTTTTTTTCGCGGGCCGGGGTTGCAATATAGCGTTTGTAAAGGTCGCTTTCCACCAACTGATGGTACAGCCGGCGTACCAGTTCCTTGTCCAGGCGCTGGTCGGACTTGGCGCGTTCCCATTCGCCTTTCAGCGAGGCATCTTCTTTAATTTTCCATAATAGCTCGTTGCCGGCAATCTTGGTGTTTACGTTCAGGTCTTCTGCAGAAGGCAGGTGTTTGCTGCTGCGGATGTAAGCATCCGTTTCGGCATAGGTAGCCACCTGGCTTAAAAAGTAAATAAAATATTGCAATAAATCTCTTGACTGGTCAAAATGCTTTTGCAGTAACTTCTGCGGTTCGCCGGGCTTCACATCTTGTTCCAGGGTGCTTAACGTATACAAAGTCTGCATCACCTTCACCCTTATATTCCTTCTGCTGATCATGATTAAGAACTATTTGGGCGGCGAAGATAGGAACAATGCGGAAATGAAGGCGACGCAAAATGGGAAAAACAGACGGCCCGACAGTTAAGAAACCCTTAATATAAAAGGGTGCTCTTTAACAGGCATTAACGCCTTAAAGGCACCGGCGCGCCATTCTTTTCAAAAACCCATATGGTCCGGGGGAGAAGCAGCAGTTTATAAAAAATGACGGTTAAGATCAACAACTACAGGGAAGCGGTTATGAAAGGTTCTGGTACAAATGCTCCAACAGCAGTCCCGGCAATTATTTTGAATTTTACAAGTTTCTGCCATCTCAAATTTCAACAAGCATCTTTTTAGTTACTTTTAGCCCTTTTACAGCAAATCATCAATATGAAGCAAGACATAACCAAGATCTTTCAAAAGAAGAGAAAGCAGATTTTAGAGCAGTGGATGAACAACCAGCTGGCAGATGAAGGCCTTCGCGAGGACCTGATGAGCAACCAGGAGTTGCGGGAGCAATCCGAGGAGCTGATCAATGTGCTGGTAAATACGCTGAATGGCCGGAATATTGATGATGTGCAGTCCGCTGATTTTGACCCTGTGTTTGAAATTCTATCCGGTATCTCTATCTCCCGTGCCCGCCAGGGTTTTTCACCCCGCGAAACGGGCGTTTTTATTTTTAGCCTGAAAGGAGCGTTGCTGCAGATCCTGCAGGATGAACTGAAGAGCGATCCGCAGACCCTGTATGAAGCCTCCCTTAAAGTAAACAAACTGCTGGACAGCTTTGGCATCCTCACTTTTGAAACCTTTATTAAAGGAAGGGAAGAAGTGATCCTGCGCCAGACCGATGAAATTGCAGAAATCTCCACACCGGTGATTCGCGTATGGGACGGCATTTTAGCCCTGCCCATTATTGGCACCTTAGACAGAGCCCGTACCCAGATTGTAATGGAAAACCTTTTGCAGGAAATTGTCAATACCGGCAGCTCCATTGCCATTCTTGACATATCCGGCGTGCCGGCGGTAGACTCCCTGGTCGCACAGCATTTAATCAAAACCGTTAGTGCCACCCGGCTGATGGGAGCGGAATGCATTATCAGTGGCATTCGTCCCGAAATTGCACAGACCGTGGTGCACCTGGGGATCGATCTTTCTAATATCATCACCAAAGCCACTTTGGCCAATGCCCTGCGTTATGCTTTTGGCATGTTGCAACTGGAAGTGAAAAAAAATCAAAAAGATAAAACGACTATATAGCAAATGGAAAGGATCCCTATTTTACAAATGGGAAAGTTTTTACTGGTAACCATACAGGTTGACCTGTACGATCGCCTGGCATTGAATCTGGAAAGCGATCTGGTGCAGATGGTGAACAAAACCGGCGCCAGAGGCGTGTTGATTGATATTTCAGCTTTGTCCATCGTGGATTCGTTCATGGGCCGCATCATCGGTAACATTGGCAGCATGTCCAAAATCATGGATGCAGAAACTGTAGTGGTCGGCATGCAGCCGGCCGTAGCCATAACCCTGATAGAACTGGGACTGGAACTGCGCGGCGTGAGTACGGCACTGAACGTGGAGCGGGGCATGGAATTACTCAAGGCTAAAATCGGTTCTGACGGCCAGGAACTGGACGAGGAAGAGAATGATAGTACTGAATAAAGATAAAATGGCTATCAACAAAGAGCAGGACGTGGTACCCTTTAGAAACCGTGTAAAGGAGTATGCAGTGAAGATTGGCATGAGCATCGTCAACCAAACCAAACTGATAACGGCAGCCAGCGAGCTGGTGCGGAATATGCTGAAGTACGCCGGCAGCGGCGAAACCCTGATAGAAGTAATCAGCAAAGGCCGGGATAACGGCATCCGCTTAACTTTTACTGACAAGGGGCCCGGCATAAAAGACATAGCCCTGGCTATGAAGGATGGTTACTCCACCGGTAAAAGTTTAGGTCTGGGTTTACCCGGCACCAAGCGGCTGGTGAACGAGTTTGACATTAAAAGTATAGTGGGCAAAGGCACAACGGTGACGATAATCAAATGGAAGAATGGTTAATGCAACACACATCCGGCTGGATGCTACCGACAGAAGTTATTTTGCGATCTTAAAAAAAGAAATTCATGCACTGGCCACCAGTGCCGGCTTTAGTACACACAAGGTTGGTGAAGTGGACATTATTGTAGCCGAAATGGTGTCCAACCTTGCCAAGCATGCCAGCGGCGGGCAGGTACTGGTAAAGCTGGTAGAGGAAAAAGAGGTCCAGGGTATTGAATTGATCAGCGTGGACAACGGGCCCGGCATGAGCAATGTGTACAAGCTGATGGAGGACGGCATCTCCACCAAAAAAACACTGGGGCACGGGCTGGGCGCCATGAGGCGGTTGTCGGACCAATTCGAGATCTATTCTCAAAAAGGCTGGGGAACCATCGTACTGTCAAGGATTTTTCAAAAGCCCATACCTGCTGCTTCCTGGAAAGAAAAGGCTGAAATAAAAACCGTTATCCTTCCCAAACCAGGCGAAGAGGTGTGTGGCGACGGATTTTATTATAAACGAACCGGCAGTCAGGTCAAGTTGTTTTTGGGCGACGGACTGGGCCACGGCCCCTATGCAGCCCATGCCGTAACCGAAGCCATCAAGGCTTTTAAAGTTTGTCCTGAAGAAAGCCCGCTGGAAATACTGAAATACATCCATAGCTCGGTTCGAAAAACCAGAGGGCTGGTGGGAACGGTAGTCATCATTAACCTGAAAGAAAAAAAGCTGAAATCGTGTGGCATTGGCAATATTATGACTCGGGTTTTAGGATTTGCCGTCAACAAGAATTATATATCTTATAATGGAATCATAGGCCTGAACATTCCCGGCTCCTTAAAAGACCAGGAAGCCCAGATTGAAAACGGCCAAACCATCATCATGTGCAGCGACGGCATTAAGTCGCGCTGGGACCCTGCCCGGTACCCGGGTATATTAAGGTATGATCTGTCCATTTTATCTGCCGCCCTGTTGAAAGACTTTGCCCGCAATACAGACGATATGTCGGTTGCGGCCTGTAAATTAAATGTATAGGAATGCAAGAAATAGCAAGAGTTACCCTGCACAATGAAATGGACCTGATCCTGGCGCACAAGCGATCCATGAAGCTGGCGGAATTGGCCGGGTTGTCGCTTTCCGCACAAACCACCTTTGCCACGGCCGTTTCCGAAGTATCCCGCAGTACGATTGAGCATGCTGAAAACGGCTGCCTGGTGCTATGTGTAACTTACGGGCTCCGGGAGAAATATATTGTGGCTTCGGTAAAGGATGAAAGCGAGAGCGAAACCATCAATGAAGGACTGGAGTACGCCAAACGGCTGGTTAACAAGTTTCGTGTTTCCAATAGCGAAGGCAAAACCTCTATAGACCTGTATTACACCATTCCAATCTCCGAAAAAGTAGATGCCCGAAAGATCAACGAATGGAAAGCGGCGTTTCAGGATGACCTGCCCTTATCGCCTTATGATGAACTGAAACAAAAAAATGAGCAGTTAAAAGACCTGGCACAAAAGCTCCAGGAAAGCGAAAACCAATACAAAACCTTAACCAATTCGCTGCCGCTGATTATTTTTTCGCTCAACGAAAAAGGTGAGGTGATGTATGCCAACGAATGGCTGTACAGCTATACCGAGCGAACGCTGGAACAACTGAATGCCGATAAATGGAAAAGCGTAGTGCATGCAGACGATTATGAAGCTTTTGCTTTATTGCTCAACAAGCAAATTACGGCCGGGGCCACCAGCATCAAAACCCAGTGCCGGCTGCTGCATGCCGATAGCCAGACGTACCTGTGGCACATGGTATCGATAACACCGCTCAAAGACGCAAAAGACAATGTATTGTACTGGATTGGATACATCGTTGACATTCATGCCCAGAAGGTTATTGAGCAAACCCTGCATGACAACCGGGAACTGCAGGAAACCCAACGCCAGCTCAAGATCAACCAGACGGCCCTTGAAGGCAACATTGATGAACTGAATCGCAGCAATTATGAGCTGCAGCAGTTTGCCTTTGTGGCATCGCACGACCTGCAGGAGCCCATCCGCAAGATCAGTTTTTACAGCGATTTATTTTTGAACAAGTACACCGAAAAACTGGATCCCAAAGGCCAGGATTATTTAAAGGGCATCTTGTCGGCCTCGCACCGCATGCGCAACCTGATCAACGATTTGCTGTCATTTTCACAGGTCAACAAAAACAAAATCAACTTTAAATACATCAATTTAAACCAGGTGCTGCACGACGTATTGCAGGATATGGAAATTGCCATCAGTGAGAAAAAAGCCAAAGTGGAAGTGCAGCCGTTTCCGGTTATAGAAGCGGATATGGTCATGATGCGCCAGTTGTTTGAAAACCTGATCGGCAACTCGCTCAAATACGCCCGGGAAGAAGAGCCACCTATTATAGAAATCACCAACCAGCAGGTGGAGGACCAGTTAAAAATTGCCGTCAGGGATAATGGTATTGGCTTTGATGAAAAATACCTGTCCAAGTTGTTTGACCTTTTTCAACGCCTGCACTCAGATGAAAAGTATAAAGGCACCGGGCTGGGCCTGGCCATCTGCAAAAAAATAGTGACCTTACACCACGGCACCATCACGGCACAAAGCAAAATCAACCACGGCTCTACTTTTGAAATCATATTACCCTTAAAACAGCATACATAATGGCCATTGAAAAAAGAAATATTTTATTGGTAGATGATGATGCGGAAGACCGTGAAATCATTGCCGATGCCTTTCAGGAAATCAGGGCCGGTCAGTTTCTTTCGTTTCAGCCGAATGGCGAAGAGGCCATAGCGTTTCTGGAAGCCCGTTATGCTGCGGGTACCATTCCCTGCCTGATTGTACTGGACCTGAACATGCCCCGCATGAATGGTACCCAGACCCTGCACTTTTTAAAAAACGATCCGCGTTTCGCCGACATTCCGGTCATTATTTATTCCACCTCGCTCAATACAATTGAAAAAGAAGAGTGCCTGCAACTGGGAGCCCACTCTTATGTTATCAAACCCATTTTGTATCAAGAGACCATTGAAACAGCCAGAATGTTTAGCCGGTTTTGCCATGATCTGAAAGATGTTTAAGGTTTAAAGTTGATCGCAGATTTCAAAGATTTGATAAGGATTTCGCAGATTGTTGATAAGGTATGAGGTTTTAAAGGAGTTGAAAGGTTGATTGGTTTAGTATAGGTTTTTAAAAGACTTTCTGTCTGTCGACGGTCAAACATCAATAATCAACGGTTAACTTTTCCATTTAGGTTTTTGAAAGAGTTGATAACTTGTACATCCTTTGACCAGAATTGTTCAAAAGCCCATACCTCCATTCCAATGTTGAATTGAAAACAATTGTACGGCCTCCCTCTCTTTCAGGAGGGGAACCAGAGGGTGAGGTAAATGGTTCAAAAACCCATGCTCCTCTTTTTTTCATTTTTCATCCTTCCCGCACCACTGATGAATAATGAAAAACCCGCAAGAACATTTTTAGTAGAAGTACTTAGTAATTTACCTCTGTTCTGGCGTTTGCGGTTTCCCTAACATTGCACTCGATAATACTTTTACAATGTGGGATAGTGGCAAAAAGATCATGATTGTTGAACGGGACCGCAAAACTTTATCTGAAATCTATCTTGCGTTGTTGCACAACGATTACACCCTGGAGGTCACAACGGATGCGGGTGAAATGATGCCCAGGATGGAACGGTTCCGGCCCGACCTGTTGCTAGTCGGTTATGACCTTCCGGGCTATGAGGTGAATGAAGTTTGTACTTCTGTTAAAAATGCTTTTGAAATTCCTGTGATACTCCTTTCAGATCCATTATCTGTTCAAACCCTTTGCATGCAAAGCGTAAAGGCAGATGGGGTTTTGGAAAAACCTATTAACACCGATATTTTACTGAATCAGCTGGAGGCACTGTTGTTGGTATAAGTTACCAAAAAAGCTGGCGGTCCCGAAGGTTGGGTCCTTATAGGCTTTTGAACAACCGGTCTGCTGCTGTGCCCGTTGACGATTATTGGCGATAGCCCTGCTCTTTAGAAAGAACATCAGGCGCCCGCCAATAAAATATTTTAAAATATAAGCATTTATACATAGCATTATTTCTAATGTCTATTGGTGTCTTTGCCAGCTCTTTTTCAACCAAGAGCGTCAAAGGAATAGGCTTTTATTGATTGATTGAACTTTTAAAACCAAGCCGGTTCGCTGCAGTACCTCATTTTAGGTATCAGATTTGGTACTGCAAAGTCCAAAGCAACTAATCATCCGGCGATTATGCGTATGAACAGTAATTTGTTGAACGGAGCTCAGGTATATCTGGATTTTGCAGGTGCTATTATGGTGGCCATCAATCCCGATCAGACCATCCGTTTTATCAATAAAAAGGGTTGCGAAATACTGGGCTACAGCAGGGAAGAAGTAGTGGGTAAAAACTGGTTTGAACTCTTTTTGCCGGAACACGAGCGGGAGTCTGCACTGCAATTATTCAATGATTTGTTATGGGGCAAGCGGTCGCCGCAGGAGTATTACGAAAACACGATCCGGACCAAGGAGGGAGCGGTGCGCTACGTAAAATGGCAGAATACCATCATCACCCACGACAATGGACAAACCGCCGGTACCTTTAGTTCGGGAGAAGACGTGACCGAAAATAAATGGCTGCTGAAACGGCTTGCAGACCACGAACGCCAGAAAAGAAAGCAACTGATTGCCGCCGTACTGCAGGCCCAGGAAAGGGAACGAAGCGAAATTGCCCACGAACTGCACGACAATATTATACAGATACTCACCACCTGCAAACTGTTGCTGGAGCAGGAAACCTTCCTGGGTAACCGGTCGCCGCTGGTTACCAATACTTTCAAACACCTGCAAACCGCTATCCAGGAAATCAGGAACCTGTCGCACAGCTTAAACCCCGCCGACCTGACGGATATTGATTTTGAGGGTGCCGTGCGGGAGCTGACCCAGAAGTTAGGCTTGGCCAACAAATTTGAGATCACCCTGGGCTTTAACGGAAGCGAGCACCTCAACGAAATGGACGATTCGATTGCCGTTTCTTTATACCGCATCATACAGGAGCAACTCACCAACATCATCAAGCATGCCGAAGCCAGTAAGGTACACATTCAGATTGAGGCTACCGACAAATCCATTGACCTGGAGATATCCGACAATGGAAAAGGTTTTTTGGTAAAAAAGGTAAAAAAAGGCCTGGGGCTGAAAAGCATTTACAGCAGGGCCGAGCACCACAATGGTAAAGTTTATATCAATTCCGCCCCGGGTGAAGGCTGCATGTTAAGCGTGTGCATTCCTATAATCGGCTAAAAATTCCGCCGGACCTGTATCGGGACTCAAAATCCTTTAAAACCCTATAACCTGACAAACAGCAGTTTAGGAAACAGGCAAAAGTGAAAAAATGACACAAAGGCGATTAAAAATGACCGGGCTGCAAATGCAAAAAGGATGTTAAGAGCGAGAAACTGAAATTTTTTCAGTTTCTGACCCAATGGCACAATAATCGCCTACCTTTGGCCGTCCCGCTTAGGCAGGTGTTACCCTGAAAAAATTTCATTAAAACCAAAAATCATACACGTATGGCTAACAAAGTAAATGTTACCCCATTGCACGACAGAGTGATTGTAAAACCGGCTGCCGCTGAAGAAAAAACAGCTGGAGGTATTATCATCCCCGACACGGCTAAAGAAAAACCCCAAAAAGGTTTGGTAATAGCTGCCGGTCCTGGCAAAAAAGACGAACCCGTAACGGTAAAAGAAGGTGACACCGTATTGTACGGTAAATATGCCGGTACCGAAATCTCCATCGACGGTCAGGACTACCTGATTATGAGAGAGAGCGATATTCTGGCAATCGTATAAGAAAGTCAAAAATTAAAAGTGAAAAGCAAAAACTGACTTCTGCTTTTTACTACATTCTAAATTATTAATTCTTAATTCTTAATTTTTCAAATATGGCAAAACAACTGTTTTTCGAAACTGATGCCCGTAATAAGATGAAAAGAGGTGTTGACGTGTTAGCCAACGCCGTTAAAGTAACGTTGGGTCCTAAAGGCCGTAACGTGGTAATCGAGAAGAAGTTTGGTGCTCCGGCTGTAACCAAGGATGGTGTATCCGTAGCAAAGGAAATTGAACTGGAAGATGCGATTGAGAACATGGGCGCTCAAATGGTAAAAGAAGTGGCATCTAAAACCGCTGACATTGCCGGTGATGGTACTACTACTGCCACTGTACTGGCCCAGGCTATTATTACCGAAGGTTTGAAAAACGTAGCCGCCGGTGCCAACCCCATGGACCTGAAACGCGGTATTGACAAAGCTGTAAGAGTAGTGGTGGAAAACCTGCGTTCCCAGTCTCAGGAAGTAGGTAACGACAACCAGAAGATCGAGCAGGTAGCTACCATTTCTGCCAACAACGATAGCGAAATCGGTAAACTGATTGCTGAAGCTATGGGTAGAGTTTCTAAAGATGGTGTAATTACCATTGAAGAAGCCAAAGGTATTGAAACCGGTATCGAAGTAGTAGAAGGTATGCAGTTCGACCGCGGTTACATTTCTCCTTACTTCGTGACCAACAGCGAAAAAATGCAGGCTGAGCTGGAAAATCCCTACATCCTGATCTACGACAAAAAGATCAGCAGCATGAAGGATATCCTGCACATCCTGGAAAAAGTAGCCCAGCAAGGTGCTCCGCTGGTAATCATTTCTGAAGACCTGGAAGGTGAAGCCCTGGCTACACTGGTGGTAAACAAACTGCGTGGTACTTTACGCGTAGCGGCTGTTAAAGCTCCTGGCTTTGGCGACCGTCGTAAAGAAATGCTGCAGGACATCGCTATCCTGACCAAAGGTATCGTGATCTCCGAAGAGCAAGGTTACAAACTGGAAAACGCCGACCTGACTTACCTGGGTAAAGCAGAACGCGTTGTTATTGACAAAGACAATACTACTGTTGTTGGTGGCCGTGGCGAAAAAGATGCCATCCAGGCCCGCATCAACCAGATCAAATCGCAGATCGAAAACACGACTTCTGACTACGACCGCGAAAAACT
>JAEWAC010000047.1 GCA_023391895.1 Bacteroidota bacterium | reverse complement strand
TATCCGAACGGCCCCAGCCTACCTGGTCGGGCACGACTACACGGTAGCCGTTCTTATTTAAAAAAGCAATGACGTCTTTCCAGTAATAGCCATTAAAGTTTTTACCATGAAACAGGAGCACAGTTTCTCCATTGGGCTGCGCCGCCGGCACATCCATATACGCCATTTTTACGGGCTGCAGCTCTATATTCAAAGTAATGTATTGAACCGGGTGCGGATAGGTGACTGTCTGGGCACTCAAAACTGTATGCAGCAACAGTACCATCCAGAAGCCGAAAATCTTTTTCATCATGAGAAATGATTTTGCTCTTTTGACCTCAATTTTCAAACCAAACCAGCAGACCCGCTACCCTTATTCCGCCATTTCAAAACCTTAAAAAACCATGATCATCAAGAAGGCAGCTTTTTCAGCTCTATTCCCTGCGCCTCCTGAAACCGTTCCAGGAAAAGCGTTTCCTCCGCCTTGGGCACGCCCACTACCATCTTGCAAAACAACTGCATTTCGCTTTGCAGCACCACCAGCCCGAAACGTTTCACCACCACCATTACATCATTCATCAAGGTATAATCAAACTGTAGCTCGTATTGGATCAGTATGGGTTTTTGAAGAATAGGCGTTAACTGCAAAGCCAGGGAGGTAGTGGTTTTATAGGCGTTGATCAGCCCCGGTACGCCCAGCAGGGTGCCGCCAAAATAACGTACCACCACCACGGCGGTATTGGTTAAGCCCTTGCTGTCCAGCTGGCCTAAAATGGGCTTACCGGCTGAGCCGGAAGGCTCGCCATCATCATTGGCGCGAAAATTATTGCCATCGGTTCCCAGTCGGTACGCAAAGCAATGGTGCACAGCTTTGGGGTGTTCTTCTTTCAGTTCTTTAAGCCGCTTTTTAAAATCATCCACGTTTTGAATCGGAAAGGCATAACCCAAAAAACGGCTGCCCCGGTCTTTGAATTCCGCCATGGCGGGCTTTTCAATCGTATAATAATGATCACTCATGGTGCTGCAAAAGTAATTGTATGTAACCGGCTGCAGTGCTACTATTTGGCCCCGGTTGCGTCGCACCCTTGTGCGGCTGGGTCCATAGTCGGCAGATGAGGGAGAGGGAGGTCCACAGTCGACAGACGACAGTCCACAGAAAAGAGAAGTGATAAGTGGTAAGTTGTATGTGATAAGTAATAAGTCATATGGGGTTTTGAAGAACATGCTTTCGGGACCTTTTATCCAAAAGCAATCAGCGCAATAGCAGCTATAGACAATACAATACCGATCCGGTTGATAGCCGACAAACGTTCTCCGAACAACCACCAGGCTACCAGCGAACTCAGTAATACAATCGCCATATTGTTGATGGGAATGATCGCAGAACTGTTGCCGGGATAAAGCTTTAAAACCCGCACCAGGCACCAGATGGAAAAATAATTGGGAATACCAATGGCGACACCGGCCACTATGCTGCGCACATCAAAACGTTGCCGGCCCGACAGCACCAGTAGCAGCAACACAGCCGAACCAATTGTGGCGGCCGTGGCAAACGAACCGATCAGGTAAGCATTGTAATTGGCATCATTCAAATAGGTCAACTGCACATGATTGACCAGGGTATCAATTAAGCCGCTGCCCACAAACAGCAAGGCCGGCAAACCAATGATCAGTGCCAGGGGCAGGTATTTATGTGCAGCCGTTTCTTGTTTGTGCTGCGGCCAGCAGGTAAACAAAACCGCGGCCAAAGCCGTGATGATGCCCACCACTTTTACTCAGGTAGCGGCTTCGTTGTACAAATAAAGCGAGGCTACGAAAGGAATCACCAGAGACAGCTTATTGGCTACGGATGCTACCGCCACGCCGATCTTTTGCGTGGTATACCCAATCACATTGAAGATGGAAATAAACAAGCACCCCATAATCAGGGCCCACTTAGCCCAGGGCTCCCCTGCACTTTGGGCATTGATAGGGAAAGACTGGTTGACAACAGAACCGGTGATGACACAAGTAATATAGTTGAAAACAATAGCCTGAAAGGCGGAGATCTTAAACTTCTCAATTACCTTGAACGATAAAGTGAGATAGGAATTTAATACAATAGAACCCAACAGGTAAATCAAGCGACAATGATTATTAAGGTTGATAAGTATAGGTACGAATGGTATCGGAAAAAACAGGCTCCGCACTTTTCAACGCATGATGATGCAATTGCGGTGCCGGTAATCCGGTACCAACGATTAATTGCTCATTGGTGATCACCCTGGCTTCATCCCACATACCTTCATCTATAAACGACTGCAGCAACTGAGCTCCGCCTTCCACCAGCACACTATGAATTTTCAGCTGGTATAAAGCATGCACCACCTGGTGTACCAGGCTGGTGTCGGTCGTTACCTGGTAGTACAACAGGTTGTGGTGCTCCTGGTGGCGCAATTGGTTAAATACAATAGTTTTGTGCTCGCCGTCAAACAATTTTAAAGAAGCCGGCAGGCGCAGGTTCATGTCCACCACCAAGCGTATAGGATTCGGGCCTGGCCATAAGCGGGTGGTCAGCTCCGGGTTGTCGAACAAAGCGGTATTGGTACCTACCAGGATCGCCATTTCCTGGCTGCGCCACTGGTGCACCAGCCGGTTGGTATATTCGTTACTGATGCGGATACGGCTGTAATTGCCATTGGCAATTTTACCATCAGCCGTTTGCGCCCATTTGAGGGTTATGTAAGGCCGGTGCGCTGTATGAATAGTAAAAAAACGTTTGTTCAGTTCTATGCATTTTTTTTCCAGCGCCCCCACGACCACCTCAATGCCGGCCGCCTGCAGTTTTTCGATGCCCTTACCGGCTACCAGTGTAAAAGGATCGCGACAACCCACCACTACTTTGGGAATTTGCTGTGCAATGATCAAATCGGCGCAGGGCGGAGTTTTTCCAACATGCGCACAAGGCTCCAGCGAAACATAAATCGTAGACTGCGGTATCAGGTGCCGGTCTTCTTCAGCTACGGAGCGGATGCAATTGACCTCGGCATGGGCCTCTCCCCACTTTTGGTGGTAGCCTTCGCCTATGATCCGGTCCTGGTGCACCAGCACGGCACCGACCATAGGGTTAGGCGCTACGGTGCCTTCGCCCAGCTGGGCCAGCATCAGGCAGCGTTGCATGTATAATTCGTGTAGATCCAGTTGCACGGCACAAAAATCCAAAAATAAAGAACATACCTTAAGTTTGTTAATATGAAATTAGGCGAAGCAGAACTTTGGTTACGACAGCAGTTACAGGCTATTTACGAAAAAGACGAAAGCATCAATATTGCCTCCTGGGTGATGGAACATTTAACCGGCCTGAACCGCATGGAAAGAAGGGAGATAGCAGAAGAGCCCCTGGTGGTAGAGCAATTGCACCATCTTACAGGAATGGTGCAGCGCCTGCAGGCACACGAACCCGTGCAGTACGTGTTGGGCGAAGTTTACTTTGCCGGGCTGAAATTGTATGTGGACAAAGCTGTACTGATCCCCCGGCCCGAAACCGAAGAACTGGTGGAGTGGCTGGTGCAGGATGTAAAAGCAGCGGGACTGAACGTCTTCCAACGCGGTCCTTCTGATGCCGATGAAACCACGCTACTGAAGATACTGGATGTAGGCACCGGCAGCGGCTGCATAGCGCTGTCGCTAAAACACAAAATGCCAAAAGCCGAAGTATGGGGTTGCGATGCATCGGAAGAAGCGCTGAACGTAGCCCGCCGCAATGGCGCCGACCTGGATATCCGGGTGGATTTTGTGGGCGTGAATTTCCTGGATGAAGCCCAGTGCCGCCAGTTACCTTCTGTCGATCTGATCGTCAGCAATCCGCCTTATATTCCCCTCCAGGACAAAGCCAGCATGCAGCCCAATGTGGTGGAGCACGAACCGCACCTGGCCCTGTTTGTACCGGATAATAATGCCCTTGTTTTTTATGAAGCACTCGCCCGCTTTGGCCATACCCGGCTGCACCCCCGCGGTGCCATCTATGCCGAGATACATGAGGATTTAGGAAAAGAAGTGGTCCGGCTGTTTGAAAGCCAGGGTTACCAAAACGTACAACTAAAAAAAGACATGCAGGGAAAAGACCGCATGGTGAAGGCGGAGAGAAAATAGACAATAGTGAATGGTGAAGTAAGGAAGGGTCCACGGTCAACAGACGACAGTCCACAGCAGGGAGAGAGCTTCAAAAGTAAAAAAACCCAAAGCGGCATTGGCACCTTTTGATATATGGGCAAAACAAAAAAGGTTAGATGAAATCATTGTTCTAATGATCTCATCTAATACCAACTTGTGATCTACATTAATAAAATAGGATTGGTACCTTTAAGGAAAGCTATGTTATGCGTACGTTGAAATTGGCTGCTCATCTCAGCGGTGAGGAGCTGAAAGCGCGGATGCAGCAGGCCCCGACCAAGGAGCGGTACCGGCGCTGGCAGTGTTTGTACCTCACGCAGCACTATGAAGTAAGCGCAGCCTATCTCTCGGATCTTAGTGGCCTGTCCACCTCCGCGGTTTACCTGCTCATAGAAGAATACAACCTGCACGGTCCAGACACTGTGGAATACAAACCCAAAGGTGGTCGCCACCATGCCTACTTAAGTGTGGAAAGGGAAACCGCTCTTTTGGAAAGTTTGGGCAGGAAAGCTGCCCGGGGTGAAATCTTAACCATCAGTGACATCCGGCAGGAAGTAGAACAGGAACTGGGTTTTTCGGTCTCGGATGATTATCTGTGGGGGCTCCTGAAA
>JAEWAC010000034.1 GCA_023391895.1 Bacteroidota bacterium | reverse complement strand
GCCCTTATCTATACGCTATGGAAAAAACAGGAGGCTTTTGATGCCGGGTATAACCAGATAATATCCAGAGATGCTGAGCTGGCGCCTTCTTTCGGTTCGGCTCCGCAGGAGCCAGGGAAGCAACAATCATTGGCGGGTACCCAAAAACAAAAGGTAGCCCCGACCAACGCCAGGGCTACACAAGATAAGCATCCGTCGAAGCCTCGCCGTATGCCTTCTTTCGGTTAGCTCAAATGTAAAAAGTTATCTCCTTTTATTTGGTTTTTATGGCAGTACCTTTTGGTGGAAGGTTGATGGTATTTCATGGGGGCAATTCAGGCAGAAATCTGCTGAAAAAGCGATTTTCATCAATGACTAAGTGGTCCTGTAGCTTGCATTCCTAAATGGTTGCCTACCATGGAACACGTAATTGGTACGCAAATCAATTTTTAGGGATGCGACGGGTGAACCCCAAGGCATCCAATTAGCCAATAAATATCTGCTCGTGGTAGCGGTGTGCTACAACAACCTGAAAAAATTACTGAAATCGATGGGTGAAAACGGGAAAAACACCCAAAAATGCTCGCGCAGCTCCTTTTTGCCTTGTGGCATCTCTGGAGGCAGCAGGAAAGGAAAAGCCGATTGGCTTTGGCGGTTAGCAGCTGAAAAAACAAGTTCCCATTGCCCGATCAAAAGCAATCAAAACTGATTTTTAGAACTGAGTTGTGCAACGGCCACTTGTGTTAGCGGTTGCCGTTCAAAGTGTCGGACACTTTTCTCACTTGGTAACTTGAAAGCTCTCTCTCGAAACACTGGTAATAGGTACTTGTTAAACGGTCATATACTTTATCATCTGTAGTTGGTGTGGCACTAAACCACAATACACGGAATGTTGATTGAGGTTCCTTTTTGTCGAGAAATTCAATATATGCTTCAACATGTCCCGTGTCACACCGAATGTTGCCAATTAAGTATCGTAAGCTATCCCAAGGCGGGTCATAATTATTCAGTCGTCCACTCTTTACCAGCAGTTTACCTGCGCCCAGTAACATCAATAAGGAATCTTTAGAAACAGGTGCTTTATATGTTGGGTTATATGAAGTGGAAGAATAAGTGCCATGTATACCAACGGGTGCAGGTGCCATAAACCCTTTACAATCTTTAAATAGATAGATTACAAGCCCAATGAATCCAGCAGTCAGTGTCCAGGTAAAAACTCTTGATGTATTACGGTTGGTCATTTGTTTTGAGGGTGAATACGGTTACCGCTAACGGCAGACTGTGCAAAAAGGTATATTATTAATAACCTATAAATATATAACTATCTATTTACTAACACCTTAAAGAAAGACTTTCCTCGAAAAAGTACCCTTTTTGCACAGCCTGGCGTTTCTGAGCTTTGCGTTCGTGTGGGAGTGCAAAGAACGTCAACCGTAATTAAAGATATACTGCTAAATTGAAAATTTACAGTACCACCCATGTTCATCAGCCCATATGAGGCAAAAACCCTGTTACCTGCCGCTTCTTCTTGTCATTATAGGCGGTTTAAACTTAGTTGCTTCAATCCTAGGTGGTGGCGGTGTCACAATTGATTTTGTCTCTAACCGAACGACCGCCTGAATTGTTTGATGTTTGCTGCTATCAAGAAATCTTTGTACTGTTCTTATTAACGGGTAAAATATATGGTCTAAGCCACCTAATTGCTGAATACGTGTAGTGTCGCCGTTTGAAACTATTTTGATTGCAACAACCGAACAGTCAACACACCCTGCATCTTTTGATTGTATGGTTTGGTCACTAATTTTTAAGAACGTTGTTTCGAAAACTTTTAAAACTGTATCTGGTAAACTGCCGTAATAAGCCGTATCCCCCCTTTGAGGAGAAAAGTATATTTTGTTAGAATCAACAATAAATGAAAAGCTTTTTGTCCACCCGTTTGAGTAGCTAATTTCAAAGCTTTTAAAAGCAGGTGAGTTTGCAACTGGCACTTTATCTGAACAACTACAAATGAGCGTGAGGAAAAAGACTATAAAAAATGCAAATCGTGCCATTGGTTTTTCTCTATGATGCAGCTGGCTGGGTTTGTCCATAAAGTGGCAGCTAACGGCAGACGGTGTATAAAGGGTGTCAGCCTTGGGTTAAAGGTATTGTTCCCCTTTCACAGTTCAAAGTAAGGAGTAGCTTTGTAGTCATAAACTGCTGTTTATAGCCTACTTTGAGGGTGCTCACCGCTTGCATCACTTAAGCAAAATGCATGAAAAAGCTAAGAAAATCCCCGGTGGAACCGGTGCTGGGCACCTTGATCCACTTCTTGGGCATACGTAGGGTGAAACCCGTGGAATTGAACTGGCCAACAAATGTTTGCTCGTTGCAGCGGTGTGCTACCACCTCAAACGACTGCTGAAATGGATGGGTGAAGGCATTGAAAACACTGAAAATGTGCTTACAAAATGCTTTTCTATGCTGTGGCGCATCTTGGTGCAGCAGGCTGGAAAAAGCTGGTTAACTGTCGCTGTTAGCAACTGAAAAAACAGATGCCCATTGCCAGATCAAAAGCAATCAAAACTGGTTTTTAGAACCGAGTTGTGCAACGGCCACCCATGTTATACGGCGTTTGCTAATTGGAATCGCACCTCTTTTCGAAGCGAATACTTTCCAGTCAAATACCAGGTGAGCAGGTCACCAAAAGACACATCCAATGTGTCCCGGTAAATATCTGGAAATTTATGGTCTTTTGTCAGGTCAACACGGCCAAAGCTCACGAGCTTTATCAACCCAATGAGTAGTCGAATGGGTAAAAGCACCAACTCTAGAAAAACAGTATCTGAACCGGCTATTTCTCCCTCGGAGAGAAAATACTTGGTAGACTCAAACCCTTCCACATCTAATTGGTATCTGCTTACAAACTTTTCCAAAAGCTCCCAACTGTCATCACCGTCAAATCCCAAATCATTCCCTATTTGCGTTTTCAAAGAACCCACTTCCTCGCCTGTCTCCTTTTCAAGGAAACGTTTCACTTCAAGGTAGGCTCCTTTTAAGTCTTTGTAGTCTTTATGATAAGTCAATACTCCGGTAACTTTTACGCTCTGAGCCTGCCGAAGTTCAGGCATTGGATATATAATTGTTTGATTTTTCTATCATTCAGCTCCAATTCTAATTTGTCAAATATTCGATCGGTTAGCAACTGGTTCATATGCCACATTTTTATATCCGCCATTGAAAAACTCCCCCTTTGTTCTTT
>JAEWAC010000025.1 GCA_023391895.1 Bacteroidota bacterium | reverse complement strand
CGGTAAAGCTTTCCCACATCTTCTACTTTTATGACAGTATCACCCATGAAGTATTGAAATAAATTTAAATAAAAAGCCTGTAAAGAAGGACTTGGATAATAAGATTAAACGATGTCCGTAAAGTTTTTTTCTGCTTTATTGAAGATAATCACGCCCAGCGTTAGAATAACCAATGCAACGGTAAAACTATATCCTAAATACAGCCAGCTGAAGGTGCCGGACCCTAAATAAGCATACCGGAATGTTTCCACTACCGCGCTCATGGGGTTCGCCATCAGCAGCCATTGATATTGTGGTGGCACGGAACTGGCCGGATATATAATGGGTGTGGCAAACATAGACAACTGAATGCCAAATGCCATTAAAAAAGTCAGGTCTTTGTACTTGTTGGTGATCGCGCTGATGATCATGCCGATGCCTAATGCCAACAGGCTTATTATTACTATCAGTACGGGGGTAAGCAGTATGAGCCCATTGGGCTGTAAGGTATCTGTCTTAGTTAAGTAATAGCCCCAAACAATCCAAAAGAGCGAAAGTTGAATCAAAAAGCGAATCAGTTTGGAAATAACAATCGAAACCGGCATGGTGAGCCGTGGAAAGTAAACCTTGCCAAACAGGTGTTCGTTTTCTTTAAACACGGCGGCCGTTCGGTTGAGGGTCTCAGAAAAAAAATTCCACAGGGTTACGCCCGCCAGGTAAAAAAGCAGCATGGGTTGACCGTCCGTAGAAAGTTTGGCTACCCGGCCAAAAATAAGAACATAAGTAAGCGTGGTAAGCAAGGGCTGTAGAAAAAACCACAAGGGCCCCAGAATGGTTTGCTTAAAATTGGCCACAAAATCACGCCGTACAAACATGGCAATCAAATCCCGATAGCGCCAAAGTTCCTGCAGCCGCAAATCCAAAAGCCTGGTTTTAGGCTCTACAATTCTCGTCCACTGTTCACTGGCTGGTGACTGGGAGAGATAAGACGCCATGGATGGATGATCTGTGTTCAATTATATAGAAACAGTTTAGTTTAAGGATCGATAAATCGCTGCAAAATATAAACTTTGGGTGGCTATTGGGATTAATGGCTTGTATTTTTTTAGTAATCCATAATATTTTAGTCGCTGACGTTTTTTAAGTTATTAATTTCATTTTTGTATAATAACAGCCCTTCCATGAATGATCGTATTCCGCCATCGCCCCCTATGATCCAACCTATACAAGCTGAAAACAGGCCTTTGTGGTCGGTGATGATACCCACTTATAACTGTATAGGGTTTTTAAAAGATACGCTGGAATGCGTTTTGACCCAGGATCCCGGCGAGGAGTGGATGCAGATTGAAGTAATAGACGACCACAGCACCGATGGCGATGTGGAAGCGCTGGTGCAGGAAGTGGGCCGGGGACGGGTCCGTTTTTTTCGTCAGCCGGCCAACGTGGGCAGCCTGCGCAACTTTGAAACCTGCCTGAACCGCTCGCAGGGTCATTGGGTACATATATTACATGGCGATGACCAGGTAAAAAGCGGCTTTTACAAGGAAATCAAGTATCTGCTGGATACGTACCCGCAGGCTGGGGCTGCCTTTACCAAAAACTCGTACATGAACCACCGGGGCTACGAAACCGGAATTGAAAGGCAAATCCAGGACGAGCCCGGACTTATTGGCAACTGGCTGACCCGCATTGCAGGCCGGCAGTTGATACAGCCGCCTTCTATTGTGGTCAAAAGAGAAGTGTATGAAAAGCTGGGTAGCTTTTTTGCCGTTCATTATGGAGAGGACTGGGAAATGTGGACCCGTATTGCCGCCCATTACCCGGTAGCCTACTCGCCTAAGTGCCTGGCCATCTACCGGGTGCATCCCAATAACATCAGCAGCAGTTCCATTGCTTCGGGCCAATATATCAAAGACCTCAAGACCGTTATCAACATCATTCAGGATTACCTACCGGCAGAAATAAGAAAACCTTTAAAAACCCATGCTTTAAAAACAAAGTCGATCTATTTTGCCCGGCACGCACATGGGGTGTATCTCAAAAATCCGGAGGCTGCCCTGCATTATGCCAAAGGCGCCCTGCAGCTCCATATCAATCCCATGACCTTGTTTTTTGTGTCCCTGTTGTATGCCAAAAACCTGTTTCGCTGGCAGCAGAAGAAATAGCACCGGTCAATTAAAACCTTTTAAAAACCCATATTACCAGGGTTCATGGCAATGAAAGATGGCTTGGGTGTAGTTGCTACCAGTTTTAACAAAATTAAAATCCCAATAAGCCTATAGTGGTTAACTAATTTCCGGATATTGCCCTACAAGTACCGGGCATGACCGCTTCTTCTGTATGGTTTTATAAACGACTGGTTTTTAATGAATGTTGATGGTTATTTGCACTACTCCCTGCAGCTATCAACATAGTTCTGAATTGGATTTTTCTACTAAACCCCTTTGCTGATGCAAAACAAAAAGCTGGCTAATAGAAGTGGCAGGTAGCAGGCCGGTTCTGGTACAAAAGATGTTATATCATAAATATGTTGCATTTAATGAGTTTACTGGCTAGTGGTATTGCAGCGCAATCATTTGATAAGTACCTGGTGGCGGTGCTGGCATTCAACCTGGTTTTTTATGTGGTGCTGAACTTTTGGCCAAAACGCCGCGGCAAATAAAAGATCCTGAACCGAACTTAAAAAGGTTCAAAACCCTAAATTGTCATTAAAAGAAAGCGGCCGATTCATTTACTGAACTATGTGCATGAGGACGGCTGCAGCTATAGTTTTTATCTCTTTAAGGAGAAATACAAACCCAATCTTTTCTGTTGCCAAATGATTAGATGAACAGGGTTTAGCCAAACTGCAGGAAGAAAGCCGTGCCTTGCCCTTCAACTGATTGTACCTGGATGGTGCCGCGGTGCAGCATGATAATTTGTTTGCAAAGACTCAAACCAATACCGCTGCCATGTTTTTTGGTACTGAAAAAAGGAACAAAAATCTTGTCTAGCAGTTCTTGCGGAATGCCATGACCGTTGTCTGCCACCTTCAAAGTAATTTTCCGGTGCAGGTTTTGTTCCGCCGACAATACGATTTTGGGTGCCGGCACTTCTTTGGTAGCTTCAATGGCATTGACCACCAGGTTGATCAGTACCTGTTCCAGCAGATTGGGGTCGGCCTGCAGGCACAACTGCGGATCTTTTAAAATAATTTCAAACTCTATATTTTTTTGCTCAAAGGTAGGTTGCATCAGCTGGTGCAGGTTGGCAAACAGTTCGCGGAGGTACACCTTTTGCAGGTGCAGGGTGGTAATTTTGTTGAGGTTGCGGTAGGTTTCGGCAAACTTCAATAACCCTTCGCTTCTTCTTTGAATGGTTTCTATGCCTATTTCAAGGTCTTCTACCGTGGCGGCATCCGTCAGCTGGTCGTTGCTCTGGTGCAGCCGCTTTCTGAGGGTTTCTGCCAGGGAGGAAATGGGCGCTACTGAATTCATGATTTCATGGGTCATCACACTCAGCAGCTTTTGCCATGCCCTGGACTCGGTTTCGTCCAAAGCTTCGTTGACATTTTGAAAAGCAATGAGTTTGTATATGCTGCCTTCGGTTTGAAAAGCCGTGGCCGATAACAGGATTTTAAAAGCATCCTTTTCCACATGTGCCGTTACCACTTTGCCATTGCCTGATTGCAGGGCCGTGATTTCATTATACAGATCAGGATGGCGTTTTTGCAGGGAATGAATGGTTTTGAGATACGGCAGCTGCAGCATTCTTTTTAAAGTTTCATTCATCCATACCACTTCGCCACTTTCCACCGCATAGGAAAGAATGCCGGTGTCTACCAGTTCCAGTATTTTTTGCAGGTACTGGTACTGGGTTTCTTTTTCCTTGCTGATGACTTTGAAAGTAGAATTAATTTCATTGAACCCTTCGCGCAGGGGCTGCAGATCGGCCGGTGCGTGTTTTACATCAAAATAGCGGGAGAAGTCGCGGTAATGAACGGACTCCACAAACTGGTTGAGTTCTTCATAGGCCTTGCGGTGAAAGCGGATCAGCTCCAGCACCTGGAAAACGACCAGCGGCACCAGGAACACCAGAAACATAAAGTTTTTGGTGACGATCAAAAACGACAGGGCGGACAGCACAAGGGTCAGTGCGGCCACTCTTATTAAAATGCGCCACTCCAGTTTGTTATATGTCATATTTGTTCAATCTTCTGTACAAGGCCGTACGGGTAATACCCAGTTCTTTGGCAGCTTTTGAAATATTGCCATTGTGCTTTTCAATCACCCGCAGGATGGTGTTTTTTTCTACCGAGCTCAGGTTGGTTTGATCCGCCTGCACTTCTTCCACGGCCATCGCTTCAATGGGTGAAAAAATAATATCTTTTGCTTCCAGCGCTGGTCCGTCGGCCATGATCACCGCTCTTTCTATCGCATACTGCAGCTCCCGCACATTGCCGGGGTAATGATAATGCATTAATTTTTCCAAAGCCTTTTTTTCTATTTCCATGTCCGGCTTCAGGTATTTATTGCAGTAAATTTTACTGAATTGCCGGGCCAGCAAAAGAATGTCGTTGCCCCGCTTTCGCAGGGGCGGCACCACAATTTCGACCGTATTGATCCGGTAGATCAGGTCTTTGCGAAAGCGGCTTTCATTGGCCAGCTCGCTCATGGGTACATTGGTGGCGCAGACCAGCCGGATATCTACCGGAACAGGCGTATTGGTACCCAGGCGGGTTACCTGCCGGTTTTGTAATACAGTCAGCAATTTGGCCTGCTGAAAGAGTGTGATGTTTCCAATCTCATCTAAAAACAGGGTGCCGCCCTGGGCTGCTTCAAACCGTCCCTGCCGGTCTTCCCGGGCATCGGTAAAAGCGCCTTTTTTATGACCGAACAGTTCGCTTTCAAACAGGGATTCCGTCAGAGCCCCTACATCTACTTTTACAAAAGGCTGGTTGGCCCGCAGGGAGTGCTGGTGAATGGCTTTGGCAATCAGGTCTTTACCCGTGCCGTTTTCACCCAGTATCAGTATGTTGGCATCCGTAGGGGCAATCTTTTTTATTTTGTAAAAGATGTCCTGCATGACTTCCGACTCGCCCAGCAGTTCATGGCCAATT
Source organism: Bacteroidota bacterium (assembly GCA_023391895.1). Taxonomy (GTDB): domain Bacteria; phylum Bacteroidota; class Bacteroidia; order Chitinophagales; family Chitinophagaceae; genus Flavisolibacter. Next base: position 8,563 of record JAEWAC010000025.1, on the reverse strand, counting down.
AAAGATGGGCTTTTTAAGGAGTTGCCGGCGGCTTTGTTGGACTTGCTTTTGACCGCCTCCGTTATGGTAGCGAGCAGTTTTTCATTGTGCCATGGCTTGACCACAAAGTCAAAAGCACCTTCTTTTAACGAGCGGATCGCCAGGTCGATGTCACCATAAGCCGTGATCATGATCACCGCTGCGTCTGATTTCAGTTCTTTGATCTTGTTGAGCCAATAAATACCTTCATTGCCGGTGTGGATGGAGGAGTTGAAGTTCATGTCCAGCAGGATCGCATCAAACGACTGACGGGCCAGGAGGCTGCGGATGTTTTCCGGATTTTTCTCCGTCACCACTTCTTTTACTTCGGGACGTAACAGCAGGCGGACAGCAGTTAGAACATCAACATCATCATCAATTATTAATACAGATGCATTTTTCAATGACATAGTGGGATATGGTTGCTTAGAACGAAACTACGATTATGCCATGATTATAAAAGCCTCTGGGTAAGCTTTTTATACCGTTTATAGAAGTAGGGTGCAGTGTCCGGTTTTGATACACTTTGTGTTCGGTAACGAACACCTTCGTAGATGTTGTTTGTGCTAACTGGTTGAAAATGAGTTTTTTTATTTATTGGCATTATTGTGAAAGCAATTGTATCAGTTCTGCCTAATAACAGTATCACCCGGTGAATTGCAGCGCCGGGTGATTTTTAAAAAACCGAAACGACCGTGGATAGAAAAATAACAAAAAAAAAGTGGAGTCAAAAACGCATTTTAACCCTTACCGGCATTACCTCGCTGGTGCTTTTGATTTGTGCCAGCTGGTACTTTACTTCCGGCAAGAGCCGCCTGAACGTGGATGCGGAAAGAATCACCATCAGTGAAGTACGTAAAGGTGCCTTTCAGGAGTTTATTCCGGTTAACGGAATCGTTTTGCCCGTAACCACTATTTACCTGGATGCCATTGAAGGAGGGCGGGTAGAAGAAAAGCTGGTAGAAGACGGCGCTTTTGTAAAAAAAGGCCAGCCTATTTTAAAGCTTTCCAATACCGACCTGGAACTAAGCCTGGCCAACCAGGAAACAGCTGTGTTTGAGGTGTTGACCCAGATGCAAAATACCAAGAACAACGCGGTTCAAAACACCATACAGCAACTAAACCAGCAGGCAGAAGTAGAAAACGCCTTAACCGAAGCCGAGCGGCTGTATAAGCTGAACAAGCAATTATACGAAGAGAAAGTGATCGGCCTGCAGGAGTTTAAATCATCCGAAAATGATTATAATTACCAGGTTAGCCGGAAAAAGCTGAACGACAAAACGCTGAAGCAGGATGAAATTTCCAACAAACAGCAGATCAGCCAGATGGGAGCTTCTTATGCCCGCATGCAAAACGCCCTGTATCTGATGCGCCGCAAGGTAGGCGACCTGGTGGTACGGGCGCCGGTAGATGGCCAGCTTACTTCGCTGGATGCAGAAATTGGTCAGTCAAAAGCCAAAGGCGAACGTCTGGGACAAATTGATATATTGAGTGGTTATAAAGTACGGGCCGATATTGATGAGCACTACATCTCCCGCGTTATGATTGGCCAGATGGGGGAAGCCACGGTTGCCGGTAAAACCTACGGGTTAAAGATCAAAAAAGTTTATACACAGGTGAACAATGGCCGCTTTCAGGTAGATATGGAGTTTTTAAAAGAGGTGCCGGAAAGCATTCGCCGGGGTCAATCTTTGCAGATACGGCTGGCCCTGAGCGATGAAACACAGGCATTACTGGTGGCAAAAGGCGGTTTCTTTCAGCAAACCGGCGGTAACTGGATTTTCAAGGTCAGCGACGATGGTTCAAAAGCCTATAAGGTAGATGTGCAGCTGGGACGGCAAAATCCGGATTATTACGAAGTACTGTCGGGCCTGCAGCCGGGCGATAAAGTGGTTACCTCCAGCTACGAGAATTATGGCAATATGCAGGAGCTGGTACTCAAAAAATAAACACTTCTTCATACTTCTAAAATCAAGTTATGAAAACCGTGATTTTCCTGTTGCTGACCTGTGTGAGTTGCCTGCCTTCTCACAGTCACCAAAAACCTTCAGACCACCTTTTGTTAAGAGAAAAGACCAAAACAACTGTCTTTAATGACCTGCAAATGATCAATCCTTTCTTTTTAATTGCCTATTAACTAACTGTCAAATCTATACAATGATAAAGATCACCAACCTCGAAAAAATTTATCGTACAGAAGATGTAGAAACCGTGGCCTTGAACAAACTTTCCCTGGAAGTAAAAGAAGGAGAATTCGTAGCCATCATGGGGCCTTCCGGTTGCGGTAAATCCACTTTACTGAACATTTTAGGTTTGTTGGACGATCCCGACTCCGGCTCCTTTATGTTCAATGGTACTGAGGTGGCGCATTTCAATGAGCGTAAGCGGGCCGACCTGCGCAAAAAGAACATTGGTTTTGTGTTTCAAAGCTTTAACCTGATTGACGAACTAACCGTTTTTGAGAATGTAGAGCTGCCGCTCATTTACCTGGGCATGGGCGCTGCCGATCGTAAAAAGCGGGTAGAAGACGTGCTGGATAAAATGCAGATCATGCACCGCCGCAACCACTACCCGCAACAACTATCGGGTGGTCAGCAACAGCGGGTGGCCGTTGCCCGGGCGGTGGTCAATAATCCCAGGCTGATACTGGCCGACGAACCGACCGGTAACCTGGATTCCTCCAACGGCAATGAAGTGATGCAGTTGCTGACCGACCTGAACGAACAAGGTACTACCATCGTTATGGTAACCCACTCAGAGCACGATGCCCGCTACAGCCACCGTATCATTCGGATGCTGGATGGACAAACCGTTTTGGAAAATATCATGGTATGAGGATTTGAAAAGGTTGAATGTTTCACCGGGACCGCCACTTTCTTAACCACTACACTGCTTTAATAATCCTTTATGTTTTTAAATTATCTGAAAATAGCCTGGCGTAATCTGCTGCGCAATAAAGCTTTTTCGACGATAAATATTTCCGGGCTGGCTATTGGCATGGCCAGCGCCATGCTGATCCTGTTGTGGATCCAAAATGAACTGAGTTACGACCGTTTCCACGAAAAAGGAGACCGCCTTTTTGAAGCCTGGAACCAGGTCAAAATGAATGGAGAGATTGCCAGTTGGTCCACTACACCCAAAGTGCTGGCTAAAACTATTCAAAACGATTTTCCAGAGGTGGAGCACGCTACGAGGGCAAACGGGGTAGGGGACCTATTGTTCCAGGTGAATGAAAAAAGCTTGATGGCAACGGGCGATATTGCAGACTCCAATTTTTTGGAAGTGTTTTCTTTTCCGCTGCTGAGCGGTCATCCTAAAACGGCGCTTGCCGATCGTCATAGTGTTGTATTGACCGAAAAGCTGGCCCAAAAGCTTTTTGGAGATGAGAACGCCATGGGAAAAACCGTCAGGCTGAATAATGAAAATGAGTTTACCATTACAGGCATTTTAAAAGACCTGCCCAACAACACCCGTTTCAACTTTGAATTTCTAATTCCCTGGTCTTATGGACGCTCCAAAGGCTGGGAGGATCAATACTGGGGTAACAACTCTACCACAACCTATGTACTTTTAAAACCCCATGTGTCGCGGGCGGCGCTGGATAACAAACTGAAAACCCTGCGGGAGCGGTATGACAAAAACGATCCGAACGGTGGCTTTTTCCTCTATCCCGTTAACCGGTGGCGGTTGTATTCCAGCTTTGAAAACGGCATAGAGAAAGGCGGCCGTATCACCGTCGTCCAGCTATTTGGGGTGGTGGCCGGTTTTATCCTGCTGATTGCCTGCATCAACTTCATGAACCTGAGCACGGCCCGGAGTGAAAAGCGGGCCAAAGAGGTAGGCATCCGCAAAGTGGTAGGAGCCCAGAAAGGAGCGCTGGTTGGGCAGTTTATTGGCGAATCTATTTTGCTTGCCGCTATAGCCGGTGTGCTGGCGTTGGCGCTGGTTCAGGTAAGCCTTCCGGGTTTTAATACGCTAACGGGGAAGGAGTTGTTTTTGGATTACAGCAGTCCCTACTTTTGGACAGCAGGGATGGGTTTTATCCTGTTTACCGGTTTGCTGGCCGGCAGCTACCCGGCCCTTTTTCTTTCGGCCATGAAGCCGGTAAAGGTGTTGAAAGGTACGTTTACACACGCCAAAGCAGCCGTCTCACCCCGCAAGATCCTGGTGGTGCTGCAATTTACGTTTGCCATTATCCTGATCATTGCCACCCTGATCGTTAAAAAGCAGATTGATCATGCGCAAAGCCGCGAAAACGGCTATAATAAAGAAAACCTGATCTATCATGGGCTGACAGAGGACCTGGAAAAGAATTATACGTTGCTGAAAAATGAACTGCTGGCTTCAGGGGCAGCCGTTTCCGTTACCAAAACCAGTGCACCGCTGACCCAGGGGTGGAGCAACAGCTGGGGGATTGAATGGCCGGGCAAAGAACCCAACGACAAGACCATTTTTGACCGGTTTATTGCAGATGATGCTATAGCGGCTACCGCCGGACTGCAAATCGTAAAAGGACGGGATATAAACCTGAAAGAATACCCCACCGACTCTACCGCCATGCTGCTGAATGAAACTGCGGTTCAAAAAATGAACCTGAAAGAACCCATCGGCCAAATCATCAAGGACAACGATGTCAACTGGACGGTAGTAGGAGTTGTAAAGGATTTTATTCTTCATTCTCCCTTTCAATCCACAGTGCCCATGGTGATTGAAGGAGCCTATGGATGGTTCAATATAATTCACGTCAAACTGAATCCTGAATTAGGCATTACACAAAGCTTAAAAGCGACTGAGACCATCTTTAAAAAGTACAATCCCGCTTATCCCTTCGAATACAAGTTTATTGATGAAGAGTACGCCCAAAAATTCAATGATGTAAAGCGTACCGCCACCCTGGCGGCTCTTTTTGCAGGGCTAACCATCTTTATTTCGTGTCTGGGTCTTTTTGGCCTGGCCATCTATATGGCACAAAACCGTGTCAAGGAAATTGGTGTACGCAAGGTGTTAGGCGCTTCGGTGGCCAATATTGCCACCTTGTTATCCAAGGATTTTTTAAAGCTGGTGATGCTGGCATTCCTCATCGCCTCACCGGTTGCCTGGTGGGCCATGCACCAGTGGCTGCAAAACTATGAGTACCGTATACAAATCAGCGGCTGGATCTTTCTGCTGTCAGGCATTGTAGCCATACTGATTGCCTTGGTTACAGTTAGCTTCCAGGCTGTGAAAGCGGCCCTGGCCAACCCTGTAAAAAGTTTACGAACAGAATAACAATTCCTCTGCTAATACAGAAACATATGCTCCTGAATTACTTCAAAATAGCCTGGCGAAATTTATTCAAGAACAAAGCCTTCTCCTTTATCAACATTTCCGGGCTGGCCATTGGTATGGCAGCCACCTTGCTGATCCTGCTTTGGGTTTACAACGAACAATCTTGGGACAAGTTTCATAAAAACTACAGTACCGTTTATCATGCGTTGAGTAACCGCAACTTTAATGGCGAGATTACTACCGGACCCGATATGATGTATCCGCTGGCCAGGGCAGCCAAAAGTGCATTTCCGGAAGTTGAGTATGCCACTATTGTTTCTTTTGGCGAAACCACCCTGTTTTCAGTAGGCGACAAGCGGCTGAATAAAAATACCATAACCGTTTCGCCCGACTTTTTCCAGGTATTTAGTTTTGAATTTTTGCAAGGCAGCCCTGCATCAGTCACCGATCCGGATGCGGTGATCCTTACCGAAAGTACCGCCAGGGCATTATTTGGTAACAGCCATGTAGTGGGCGAGGCCGTGGAAGTCAATAATAACAGGACCGCTTATGTAAAGGCCGTCATCAAAGATGTGCCCGGTACTTCTACCTTGCAGTTTGATGGCATTAAACCTTTCAACCCTTCCGAACCCTACATCAAAGAAGCCGAAGAAGATTGGGTGAACTGCAACAACCGGGTTTTTTTAAAAACCCATGCGGGAGGGGATATTTCAGCCTTAGAAAAGAAAGTGCACCAGATGATCAGGGAACGTTCGGCAAGCGAAAACCCCACCACCCGCGGCAGCGTCATTTTACACCCCATGAGCAAGTGGCGGCTGTATAGTGATTTTGAAGACGGCCAAAATGTAGGTGGACGCGTGGAATATGTACGTCTGTTTACCTGGATCGCTATTATTATCCTGGTGATTGCCTGTGTCAACTTTATGAACCTGTCCACCGCCCGGTCGGAAAAGCGGGCCAAGGAAGTAGGCATCCGTAAAACACTGGGTTCGGAAAGAATCCAGCTTCTGTGGCAATTTATTGGCGAGTCGCTGCTGTTGTCCTTGATCGCATTTGTGTTGGCGGTTGGTATCCTGTATGCCGTGCTGCCTGCATTCAGCACCCTGCTGAATACCACTATCGAGATTCCTTATCGTGATCCCGGGACATGGATTTTAGCTTTATCCATGATTGTGCTGACCGGCTTTCTGGCAGGCAGTTATCCCGCCTTTTATCTCTCCGGCTTTAGTCCGGTAAAGGTGTTGAAAGGCACTTTTTTACCCGGCAAACAAGGTATGCTGCCCCGTAAAGTGCTGGTGACTTCGCAGTTTATTGTTTCCATCATTTTTATTTCGGCTACACTTATCGTGTATCAGCAATTGCAGTATGTAAAGAACCGGGATATAGGTTATGATCCGGACAACCTGATCATGGTAAACTCCTCCGCAGATACCGATAAAAACTTTGAGGCGCTTTCCAACGACTTATTGCAAACAGGGATGGTGCAGTCTGTTGTGCGCACCTCCAGCCCCCTTACTACCATCTATGGCTTTACCTCCGGTGTGCGCTGGGCAGGTGCTCCCGAAAGCAATAACCTGGTTATTGGCTTTTTGGCTGCCGATAAAGATTTTGCCAAAACATTAGGAGCCAGGATGCTGGAAGGTCGCGACTTTCAGGCCGGCGACAGCAATAAAGTCATCTTCAATAAAGAGGCGATCCAGGTAATGGGTTTAAAAGAACCATTAGGGAAAGAGGTAACCTGGGCTGGCCGCACCCTTACCATTGCCGGTATTGTAGATAATATCATTATGACATCGCCCTACGATCCGCCACAGCCCCTGATGATTACTTATGGCAACCGGCGGTCCGGCCGCATCAATATCCGCCTTGCACCTACAGCCAATGTGCACACAGCCATGGCCAGTATAGAAAATATTTATAAAAAATACAGCATTGAATACCCTTTTGAATTTCAGTTTATTGATGAAGCTTTCAACCAGAAGTTTATCAACGAACAATTGATTGGTAAACTGTCGGGAATTTTTTCCGGGCTGGCTATCTTCATTTGCTGCCTGGGACTGTTTGGCCTGGTGGCTTCTTCTATTGAACGCCGCACTAAGGAAATTGGCATTCGAAAAGTGCTGGGTGCTTCTTTACAAAGCCTGTTGTTGTTGATTGCCAGGGAGTTTTTATGGCTGGTTGGCATTGCTTTCCTGGTAGCTATTCCGCTGGCGTGGTGGGCCATGCACCAGTGGCTGCAAAACTTTACGTACCGTACCAGCATCCACATCAGCCTGTTTGCTGTAGTAGGGGGGATCACCGCCATCATTGCACTCATTACGATTAGCCTGAATGCCTCAGGGGCCGCACTCAGCAACCCGGTAAAAACATTACGAACCGAGTAAACATTGTATATGTTTCAAAACCATTTGAAGATTGCCTTGCGCAATTTGCTAAAACATAAATTTATTTCCGGCATCAACCTCTTTGGACTTACCATTGGCATTACCTGTTGCCTGCTGATCCTGACTTATATTCTGCATGAGCTGAGTTATGACCGGTACCACCCCAATGCAGACAACATTTACCGGGTAGAGCGCACCTTTATCAATGGTGAAACCGGGGAGGTCAACCTGGCGCTGGGTACCGTGGCGCCTCCATTTGGTCCTTTGCTGCAAAACGATTTCCCCGAGATCCAAAAAATGACGCGCCTTCTTTCCAACGGAAGGACCACTTTCCGCTACGAAGAAAAGCGTTTTAATGAGCGGGATGTGTATTTCGCAGATGAAAATATTTTCCACTTTTTTAAAATTGCCGTTACTCGTGGCAATCCTGCCAGGGCATTGAATGATCCCTACTCGGTCATGCTCAGCGAAGAAATGGCTGTTAAATACTTTGGCCATGATGATCCGCTGAATAAAGTAGTACGGATTGATAATTCGATTGATGCTAAAGTGACGGGTGTTTATAAGGCATTTCCTTCAAATACCCATGTGCATCCGCAGATGCTGATTTCTTTTAAAACCCTTAATGATACGGCTGTATATGGAGAAGAAAGACTGCGAACCAACTGGGGCAACAATTCGTTCTTTACGTACCTGCTAATACCGGGAAAAGGAGATGTCGCCAAACTGAAAGCACAAATGCCGGCATTCCTGAACCGGCACTTGACCAGTGAGGCGCCCAGTGATCCCGCCAAATGGAATCAGTTGTCTTTAACTCCAATGACGGCTATCCACCTGCATTCGCATAAAGACCTGGAACTGGAAGAAAACGGCGACATCAAGCGGGTATATAT
>JAEWAC010000395.1 GCA_023391895.1 Bacteroidota bacterium | reverse complement strand
GCCGTGGGGCCCAACCCAGTTCTGGCTGGTAGGGTCGCAGGTGGATGTTACGTTGACCAATAAAATATTTTTTTCTACTTTTTTGCAGTACAACGACCAGCTGAATAACGTCAACCTGAACGCACGCTTCCAGTGGCGCTACCAGCCCGCTTCTGATTTATTTATTGTGTATACCGATAATTACCTGCCGGCTCCGTTCTCGGTCAAAAGCCGGGCTCTGGTGCTAAAAATGACGTACTGGTGGAATCATAAGTAATAGTTTTTTGGTTGGTTATTGAAAAGAATATTGAACAAGGAACAAGTAATGATGAATGATGAAGTAATGATGAATGATGAATAAGGAAAGAAGCATTTCACCTTTGAAGGCTGGTGAAAGGGCAGGGGCCTCAACTCTTTCAAAAATCCTTATGGTGAAATGGACCGTTGATAAAAGTTGACGGATAATATTTAACAGTGAATGAAAAGAAAGTCTTTCAAAACCCCATATGCCTTTCATCTGCGAAATCCTTTCTCAAATCTGTGTAATCTGTGATCCGAAAATGCTTATACGATACTACTCCTTTTTGGACTGCCTGCTACCTGTTTTAAATGGTCGGATAGTCGCAATGTTAATGCAACTAAAGTAAGGGTAGGATTGGCGGTGCCGGCGGTGGTAAAGCAGGAGGCTCCGGCTATATATAAGTTGGCAATGCCATGCACTTTGCAGTTGGCGTCTACTACACCTTCTTGGGGATTGTGGTGCATACGGGTGGTGCCCATGTGGTGCCAGCCGCCACCGGTGGTGTCGGGCCAGGAAGTGTCGTTTTCATCCTGCAGCCAGTCCATCAGTTTTACCCTGCCCAGTCCTGCTATGCCAAATTGCTGCCCGATTAATTCATATAGCTTGCGGGTGCTTCTTTTTTCCAGCGGGGTGAACTCCCAGTGCAGGCTGGCCCGCGGCATGCCCAGTGCATCTTTTTCGCTATCCAGGGTAATCCTTGAGGCCGGATTGGGCGCCTGTTCCATCCGCGTAAAAAGCGTATAGCGTTTAAAAGAAGCCATCGGTTTTTTGACTGATTTTCCTTCTCGAAACGCTTTTTCATTGGCTTCCCATTCTTTTACCTTTACTTCGGCTCTATCGGGAAAGGTATTGATAAAAGCATCCGGCTCTTTTCCCATATAAGGCCAGAGGGAGCAGGTGCCGTTCAGGATCTTCAGTTCCTCCTGCTTTTTTTCATGAATGGCCAGTTCTGCCCGCATTTTGGTAACAAACGACTCCCAGCGGTAAGCCCTCATGGTGGCCGCCTGGGTAAGGAACAGGTCGGCGGAGTTGATCTCCAGGTGCTCCATAAAATACCGCCCTACCAGGTCGTGGTCGTTGCCCAGGCCTTTGGGTGCCTGCAGGTTGGAGGCCAGCAACAACCGGGCATTTTGTATAGAGCAGCAGGCCATTACAAAATAACGTGCCTTTACCGTATGCTGTTTGCCCTGCAGATTTTTTACCGTTACCTGCTGTACCTGTGTTACGGCTTCGTTGGTGGTAATCTGGGTTACGTTGGCATAGGTATATAAATGAATGTTCCGGGCATTGACGATATTACCTCTATACTTAGTACCAAAGCGGGTGGGAGGACTAAACTGCCATACCTTGTTCCAAAGCACGTTTTCGTCAAACGGTAGCGGCGTCAGGGCTGCTTCTTTTTCTTTCCAGTAGCTAAAATCGTATTCATACGGTCCCAGTTCTAACAAGGGTTGTGCTCTTGCATAAAAAGGATCCAGGTCAGTCCTGACAATAGGCCAGCCGCTGTGTGGCACCCAGTCGCGCTTTTTAAAGTCAATGGGATCGTAGGTGGAGCAGAAGCCGGCCCAGTGTCCGGTGGTGCCGCCAAAATAATGCAGCCGGGCCGACTGTAAAGGAAAATAACGCTGACCGGTATTTTTGCCGCGGTACAAATCCTGTATATCCGACTCTACCTGAAAGCCGCCGCCCTCCAGCAAAATGACTTTATAAGGCGTGTTGGCCCACTCCAGCGCCAGGCTGATGCCGGCCGCACCTGCACCAATAATACAAATGTCACCTTCAATAACAGAATTGTTGGGGAGCTTGCTGGCATCAACGTGCATAAAGGAAAACGGGGTTTATAGTAAAGAAAAAAGCGCACACTGGCGGGCTTCGGTTGTAGACAATATCCAGCCTTGTACCACTACCATATCGGCTGTTTCAAAGTCTTTTTTTATTTGTTGCTCCAACCGGGCGTGCCACTGTTCGGGCTGTTGGTTAGGGTAGTTGCGGGTAAGCAGGTCCTGCAGCTTGTTGGCATTGTCTTCGGCAGGCTGTTTTTGACGGTAGGCCTTGCCGATCTCTTTTAAGGTTTTTTCATCGCAGATGTGCGACAGCAATTGCGGCTGCGCCAGTGTTTTTTGCAAAGCGGTATCACGGCTTTTGCAACTAACAACAGGCAGACCCAGCGAGGCGGTGGTGGCAAACGAAAGCCAGAGAAACGTGCTTCTTTTCATATGGCAAAAGTTATTTGGTACCGGCTTTGGAACTGCTTTAAATATAAGAAAGAAAACAAACCAATGTACCGCCCGTGGAAGCATGCGGGTTTTTATATTCTTCAAATGCCCATATAGAAGTTCAAACGCCAATCATGCAAGCCGGTGTTCATTTTTAATAAATCAATTTGGATGAAAGCACATTGACTGAATTCTTTTCGCATGATTTTCAAATTAATATTTTGTTTTTTTGAAAAATGAATTAACTTAATAGTATCAATCGCTCTCAAACTTTTCGTTATGGGCAATGTAAACAACATCCTGCAAAAAAAAGGCAATGCAGTGTATAGTGTTAGCCCTGAAAGTTCCGTGTACGATGCCTTGGAAATGCTGGAAGACAGAAACCTGGGTGCTTTGGTAGTAGTAGAAAACGGCCGGCTGGTAGGCGTATTTACCGAGCGGGATTATGCCCGTAAAGTAGTGCTCAAAGGCCGCTCTTCAAAGGAAACCTATGTCAGGGACATCATGACCGAAAGGCCGGTTTCCGTTAATTTACATACTACCATTGAGCAATGCATGCAACTGATGACCGACAAGTTTATCCGTCATTTGCCGGTTCTGGACAATGGTCAGCTGGTAGGCCTTATCTCCATAGGCGACCTGGTCAAGTACATTATTGATGAAAAAGACTATATCATAGAAAATCTGAGGCAGTACATTGTAACTTAATCCGTATACAGCAGTTGGCTCTTTTATTTATCCTGATCAAATAGTGTTTACCGACAAATATTATTTGTTTATCATCATTAAACGGAATTCCTATGCCGGGAAATGAAGGAAATAGTACGGACTTATGGCCTTTGTTGCTGTTTGCAGCATTGGTAGCCGTGTTGCTGACAGCCATGCTCACCTTGTCTTACATTCTAGGACAACGTCATCAGGAACGGGCTACCGCTCTACCTTACGAAGGAGGGATCGAGCAAACAGGCTCTGCCCGGCTTCGCTTTACCGCCCAATTTTACCTCGTCGCTATGTTGTTTGTGATATTTGACGTAGAAGCGGTATTTATCATGCTGTGGGCCCTGGGCTTTTATGAACTGGGCTGGGCCGGCTATCTTGGCGTGGCTATTTTTATTGCCCAACTGGTGGTGGTACTGATTTACGAGTGGGGCATTGGTGCCCTGGATATTGGCCCGAATGTAAAAGGCATTATGAGGGCCTACAAAAAACAAAAACGTATAACTGCATAAACGATAAACATAAAACCGGATTTGTTCTTTCATTAAGGCGTTGTAACCACAGAATGGCTTCCCAGCCCTATGGACCCCTGGTTTAAAAGCTTATTGCAGCTGAAAAGGGTAATAAGACGATTCTGTCAATTTAGGGTCTATACATATGAAATGGTGGTTAAATAAACCCAATGATGCAGCCGGCCGAGTGGCCGGCACCGGCAGCATGGAAGAAGCTGTCAGCAAAAGCATTATGCTCACCTCTGTACAAAGCCTGCTGGCCTGGGGGCGTAAAAACTCGCTCTGGCCTTTTCACTTTGGTCTCAGCTGCTGCTTTGTAGAAATGGCAACCTCAATTACTAGCAAGTATGATGTGGCCCGCTTTGGCGCCGAAGTCATCCGCGGCACCCCCCGCGAAGCCGACGTGATGGTGATTGCCGGAACTGTATTTATTAAAATGGTTCCCATCATCAAGCGGCTGCACGAGCAGATGATGGAGCCCCGCTGGGTGATTTCCATGGGCAGCTGTGCCAACAGCGGCGGCATGTACGACATCTACAGCGTGGTGCAGGGCGTCGACAAGTTTTTACCCGTGGATGTATATGTGCCGGGCTGCCCGCCACGGCCCGATGCCTTTATGCAGGGGCTGGTGTTGCTGGGCGAAGCCGTGCGGCATGAAAAACGTCCGCTGAGCTGGGTCATAGGCGAGCAGGGCGTGATTAAACCGGAAATGACGCCCATGAAAGAACAAAGAAGAGAAGAGCGGATGAACATGGTCAACTTCAGACCGGTAGATGAAGTGTAAGCGGATTGGGCAACAACTAACGCTGGTGAAAAAAGTGGCACTTTTTCAAAACCCCATATACAACCAGAGCCCTTTTTGAATGACAAACGATTGACTTATTATGCCGGACACAGATATTATATGGCAACAGGTACAGCAACGCTTTGGCGCGGATGTCTTTCAGTTGCAAGCTACCGTGGATGATGTGTTTACTTTATGGCTGCCCAAGGAGCAGATCGTTCCTTTGATCCAGTTTTTAAAAACCATCGAAAATCCTTTCCATTTCCTATACGACCTGTGTGGGGTGGATGAAAGGGACCGGGGTCAGAAAAATGGTCTGCCCTCAAAAGATTTTACCGTTGTGTATCATCTTTTTTCTTTTCAACGCAATGCCTTTATCCGTTTAAAAGTGCCCCTGGAAGGTGATACGCCTTCCCTGCCCTCGATCACCTCATTATTCAAAAACGCCAACTGGTACGAGCGGGAAGTGTATGATATGTTCGGCATCCGCTTTGAAGGCCATCCGCACCTGCAGCGCATTTTAATGCCGCTTACCTGGAAAGGCCATCCGCTGCGCAAGGAACACCCGGCCAGGGCTACGGAAATAGGGCCGTTTCATTTGTACAGCGAGTTGGAGGACCGCGAGCAGGCCGCCCTGCAGTTTAAGCCTGAAGAATGGGGCATGCGGCGGGAAAGTGATGACGCGGATTTCATGTTTCTCAACATTGGCCCTCAACACCCCGGCACACATGGGGTTTTAAGACTGGTGCTGCAACTGGATGGTGAAGACGTGGTGGATGTGGTGCCGGAGATTGGTTTTCACCACCGTGGTGCCGAAAAAATGGGCGAACGCCAAAGCTGGCATACCTATATACCTTATACCGACCGCGTCGATTATTTGGGCGGGGTGATGAACAACCTGGCGTATTTGCTGGCGGTAGAAAAACTGGCCGGTATAGAAGTGCCCGACCGGGTAAAGGTGATCCGGGTGATGTTGTGCGAACTCTTCCGCATTTCGAGCCACCTGGTGTGGTTTGGCACCTTTGCACAGGACGTGGGCCAGTTGTCTCCGGTTTTTTACATGTTTACCGACCGCGAAAAAGTGTTTGATATCATCGAAGCAGTTTGCGGTGGCCGCATGCATCCCAACTGGTTTCGCATTGGCGGCGTGGCGCAGGACCTGCCCAAGGGATGGGATGGATTGGTGCGGGACTTCGTTTCTTATTTCCCCAAAAAAATCAATGAATATACACAAATGGTGATGCGGAACAGCCTGTTTAAGGCCCGCACCAAAGGCATTGGCGTATTCACCCTGGAAGAAGCCATCGAGTGGGGGGTAACCGGCCCGGGCTTGAGAGCCTGCGGGCTGAATTGGGATTTTAGAAAAACCCGTCCTTATTCCGGCTACGACATGTTTGACTTTGAAATACCCATAGCCCAAAACGGGGATTGCTACGACCGGGCACTGGTACGGGTGGAAGAACTGCGCCAGAGCCTGCGCATCATTGAGCAGTGCCTGAAC
>JAEWAC010000346.1 GCA_023391895.1 Bacteroidota bacterium | reverse complement strand
GTGTATATCTCATTTCTATGGCTGATGTATATTTAAGTAAAGGTGACCACCCAACAGCGTTGGCTTATACCCGCAGAAGCCTGCAACTGGCAGAGCAGTATGGCCTGAAAGAACAAGTGGCAGATGCAAGTTTTAAACTGTCAGAACTTTATGAAAAAAACGGAAATACAGGTGAGGCTTTTAGATACTACAAAAAACATATATCCTATAGGGATAGCGTTAACAACATCAAAACCGTGCAGCGAATGGCTGATGAGCGCACCAACTTTGAAGTTTCCCAAAAGCAGCTTGAGGTCAATATGCTTAACCGGGAAAAGCAAAATCAACAAACCATAGTTGTTTTTCTTTTCATCATTCTTGGCCTAACCCTCCTGCTCTTGGGTTTTTTATTTTGGTTTTATAAATCTAAATCCAAAGAAAAGCAGAGATGGCACCAGCAAGAACTGCTCCAGGCGCGACTGGAAATACAGGAGCAAACGTATCGCAACATCAGTCAGGAGTTGCACGACAACATTGGGCAAGCACTAAGCCTGGTGAAACTCAATATCAATACCATTGATCTGAATGATGCAGCCATTGCAAGGGAAAAAATAGCCGCGTCAAAAAGTTTACTTATCAAAGCCATTCAGGATGTGCGGGACATTTCCAAGACACTGAATACGGACTTTATCAATGAAACGGGTTTTGCTAATGCAGTCGAGCAACAGTTGCAATTGCTGGAAAGAACCGGCTTATATGCTACGCAACTATCTGTTCAGGGTGATATATGCCATTACACACCCGAGCGGGAATTACTGGCATTCCGGATTGTGCAGGAATTGCTGAATAATATTGTGAAACATGCTGAGGCAAATCAAATCAACGTATCCATGAATTATAAATCCGAAAAGTTAGTGATCAGCGTGTGGGATAATGGAAGAGGATTTGATCTACAAGCACAACAATCATCCCCCAATAAAGGAATGGGATTACGGAATATCTACAACAGGCTGAAGCTGATTAAAGGTGTCATTTTTTTCGAAAGTGGACCGGGAAAGGGCACTACGGTTACTATTG
Organism: Bacteroidota bacterium; assembly: GCA_023391895.1. Classification (GTDB taxonomy): domain Bacteria; phylum Bacteroidota; class Bacteroidia; order Chitinophagales; family Chitinophagaceae; genus Flavisolibacter. Next base: position 3,463 of record JAEWAC010000346.1, on the reverse strand, counting down.
AAATACTAAAATAATTGTATCCCTTAAAAGGCCGGAATCTAAGCAGGCTGCTGATGAACAAGGAATTGCAGCCATAAAGTGTTCATTTTATTGCTTCGATCAATGACTGGATGAGAAAGATACGAAAGAAATTAGGTGTCGAAAAAAAACATCACCACCTATGTAGCCCGGCACACCTTTTCAACTGTGATGAAGCGTTCAGGAGCCAGTACAGAATTTATTCAGGAAGCTTTGGGGCACACGAATATCAAAACAACGGAGATCTACCTGGATAGCTTTGAAAAAGAAGTTAAAAAAGAATTTGCTGGCAAATTAACAGCCTTCAAAACCGCTTTCCATTCAGTTTCTAATAATAAAGATGATGGACTTTGTAAATAAAATATTTTAATGTTAATTATAATAAACAATAAGCTTTAATTTGTTCATTATAATGAACATTATGCCGAAAAGAACCATAGTCCTGCTACCCAAGCTTCAAAAGATTTTGGTAACCGTAGGCGAGAACCTCAAACTGGCCCGTTTACGCCGAAAACTTACCGTTTTACAGGTAGCGGAAAGAGCGGGGATTACCAGAACGACCCTTTGGCAGATTGAACGAGGCGCCTCGCACGTATCAATGGCTGCTTATGCGCAGGTACTACTCGTTCTTGGGCTGGAACAAGACCTTTTGAGGCTGGCAGCAGATGACGAAATGGGCCGGCGCATTCAGGATACCAACTTAATTGTCAAAAAACGAGCACCTAAACGATAGCAATGGACATTTTTGTATATGCAGACTGGATAGGAATGACAGGACCTCATTTAGTTGGAACATTGACCGTGACCCGTACAAAAGGGCGCAGTGTGTTTTCTTTTGCTTATGCACAAACATGGCTGGAGCTACCCTATGCTCAGACACTTGACCCTGAGCTGCAACTTTACTCCGGAGCGCAATACCTGCAGGGTAATAAACCTAATTTTGGTGTCTTTCTGGATTCTTCTCCCGATCGGTGGGGCCGCGTGCTGATGGACCGAAGGGAAGCATTGATGGCTAAGACTGAAGGTAGAAAGCCCAACAAACTCTTTGAAGAAGATTACCTTTTAGGTGTCTATGATGAGCATAGAATGGGAGGCTTGCGTTTTAAAAGAGCGACAGGCGGTCCTTTCCTAAATGATAATAAGGGCCATGCAGCGCCTCCCTGGACCACACTTCGGGAACTGGAAGAGGCCAGTCTGAAACTGGAAACAGGTGTTTTGAAGGACGAAGAGACCTTACGATGGATTAATATATTGTTGGCACCTGGAGCTTCTTTAGGGGGTGCACGACCGAAGGCAAGTGTGCTCGATCCCAATGGTAATTTGTGGATAGCTGGAAAATCCGCTTAAACTGGTTTTTCTTCACTTTTGGTGGAAGGTTAACTGGAATCCAGCAGGAGACGTTTGCGTAAAAGATCAAAACTGGCCTGCCCGTACATTTGCCGCTTGATGGTTTTGAGTTTGTTGATCTGTCCTTTCCCTTGCCTACCGCCGTCTTCATAAACAGCCACCAGCTCCGCCTCCCTGGAGCCAAGTACGCATATTAGGAGTTTTTGTTCCTCTTTTCTACCAAAAATCTTTTCCATAATCAATAACGCAATAGAGGGTATTGGCGCGCTATAAGACAGTTATATAGCGCCAAAGCGGCAGGGTAATCCCTTTGATGACCCCAATGACTATATTTTCCCATCCTGACCCCTGACACCACACCGGCGACCCTACCGGCTGGTGGCGCTGTTCATCCAGAGGGCTTGGGGCATACCAGTATCAAAACGACTAAGAACTACCTGGATAGCTTTGAAAAGGGGGTTGAAAAAGAGCTGGCCAGTAAACTGGTGGCCTTTAAAGTGGAGGTGTGTTAGCCGAAATCTTGGCTTTATTTCTTATTATGACAAACAGATTATTTCATGGTAATGGTTGTAATTGAAAAGGATTACCCTTTCTTTTCTTGGTAGTAGATTCGGGACGCGCAGTGCGACCCAAATGATTTAATCAATAAAATGAAGCAATGAAACAGGAGATAAACAGCGGTTTTTACCAGGAAATAAAGGCAATCTGGAAAATGCCCGCCAATCTGCCTATAAGGCGATCAACTTTACTTTAGCCTGGCGTAAAATGCCGACTGAATTTGACGCTCATTAAGGTTTAGTTCAAGCCTTTTTTGAAAGGTGAACTTATTTTTACATGTGCTTTTGGCTAGAGTTCAAAAGGAAGTTGCCAAAAACTTGGATAGACTTTACTTTCGAGATTTAAATAGTTCCGACCGAATCCTTAGCGTATTTTTTTGTGATCTAATGGTTTGTAAGAAAAGACTTTAGTTATTGTTATTCTTATTTTTGGATAGATGTCTGAGCAACAAAATATTGAATACAAGCAAAGCTGGCACGATGATTATTTAAAAACCATTGTTGGTTTTGCCAATAGTCAGGGAGGTACTATTTTCATTGGCAGGAACGATAATGGAAAACTAGTGGGGGTAGCAGACCATGCCAAACTACTGGAAAATTTGCCGAATAAAATTCGGGACCTTTTGGGCATTATGCCGCAAGTAAACCGGCGGGAAGAAAGTGGGTTGCACTACATAGAAATTGTAACCCTGCCCTATGCTGTTCCCATTTCTTTGCGTGGGAATTATTATATCCGCGCTGGTAGCACAACTCAGGAATTAAAAGGTAATGCTTTAACTGAGTTTTTATTGCGTAAAACCGGTAAAACCTGGGATGACGTGACAGAACCGTCGGCATTCCTTAATGACATTGATGCAGGTGCGGTAGAGCGTTTCCTAAAAGCAGCAAAGAAAAGCGGGCGTCTGCCAGATGTGGAAGGGCTGTCTTTGCCGGAACTACTGGAAAAGCTTCGTCTTTTAGAAGAAGGAAGGATTAAAAGAGCAGCGATTGTCTTATTTGGCAAAGACCCGGGTAGGTTTTATCCCAACATGGTGGTAAAGATAGGCCGCTTTCGTGCCAATGATTATGACCTCCTGTTTCAGGAAACAGCAGAAGGCAATCTTATCCATCTCTTGCAAGATGTACCGGAGATTCTCAATAAAAAATTCTTTGTAAAGCCTGTGCACTTTGAAGGGTTGCTGCGGATTGAAAAGGGTGAATACCCAGTTGCAGCCTTGCGTGAGATGCTGCTCAATGCTTTGGTGCACAGGGATTACATGGGCAGTACCGTGCAAATAAGGATGTCTGATGACCGCTTCAGCATTTGGAACGAAGGAGTGTTACCGCAAGGTCTAACGCTGGAAGCTCTCAAGCAGCAGCATTCTTCCCGGCCACGGAACCCTGTCCTTGCTGATGTATGTTTTAAAGGTGGGTATATTGATGCCTGGGGGAGCGGCACCTTAAAAATCATCAACTCCTGCCGGGATGCGGGATTACCCGAACCTGAAATCAAAGAGAAGGACGGCGGCATAATGGTAGCATTGTTAAAGGATATTCTCACC
>JAEWAC010000276.1 GCA_023391895.1 Bacteroidota bacterium | reverse complement strand
TTGAAATCTCCAGTTGTTTATTTCCGCTGTCAACCAAAGGCTTAATGAAGGGCCGGGCAGACACCTCTGTTAGTTTGAAAAATCACATTATCTGCTTCAAGCTGCAGGTACTTTTGTAAAAGCATGAAGGCAAATGCTACCTGGGCGGCAGTCTCAGGGTACCTAACTTTAGGTAAAAGAAATCCGCTATTTGTTGCAGCAGAAGCTTTGGAAAAAGCACTGATAGAATTAACTTGCTGCTGTAAATATCCCTATAGAAAACGGTACTTCACTGCCTGCAGCACCTGTGCCGGCTCTGGGTTATGGCGACAATATTAGTGTTAACGATAATGGCATGATAACCAAAGATTATTACAAGATTTTAGGACTTAATCCGGCGGCCACACCTGAAAAGATCAAACAGTCTTACAGGAAGCTTGCCTTTCAATACCATCCCGATAAAACCTTTGGAGACAAATCTGCCGAAGCCAAGTTCAAGGAGGTGCAGGAAGCGTATGAAGTACTTTCGGACGCCTCTAAAAAAATCAATTACGATTACGAGTACAAAAAGCAGGCGCAGCAACAAAAAACCGCTGGCCAAAACACCAACAGCACCGGTACCACTTACAGGCCGGCCCGCAATACCACTGCCAAAGCGGCGGCAACCAGCACGAGTCAACCCCTAAGCCCCCAAACGCTGTTACAGCAAATTATAGACATCCGCAAGTCGGTGGAAGGTGTAAAACAAAGAGGTAAGCGCATCAAACAGGATGCTTTATACAACCGTTTGAATCAGCTATTGAGTTCAAGCAATATTGCCCTGCTGCAAAGCTGGGGCGACACCAGCACCAACCGGAAGCTTATTCATCATACCCTGCAATGCTGCCGGTTCTTGTCTTACCAGTACCTGGAACCTATTAATATAAAACTGGCCCAACTGGCCGGCTCCGATAACGATACCATTGAAAAGATTTATGCCTTTGCCCAAAAAAGAAAGTTCTGGAGCCGGCTGGAAAACAACCCCGAGCTGGTGATCCTTGGCGGGATCGTATTCCTGCTGGTCCTGATCTTATATTTCTTAATCAGTTTGTAAAAACACCACCGGAAAAGCAGGTGTGCCCAGCGGTCCCGAGGTCATACACTGCTGCACCCTCAATAGCAGGAACATCTAAAAAAACAGGCCGCCTCCACTTTATTTGGATATGGGTTTTTAAAGAAGTAGGGCCTCTTACCGGGCTTTATGCCGGTTGGATAAAAGAGAACCACAAGTCCGTTTATCTGCGGTAGTCTTATTGCAAAGCGATCCTGCGGATACGCGAATTGTCATGATCCGCTATATAAAGAAATTTTTGTTCCCTATCTATAATGATGCCCCTGGGATCCTGAAACTGGGCATCCGCTCTTGTTCCATCTGCAAAGCCGGGAACACCATTTCCGGCCAAGGTGCTCACCTGGCCATTGGGGTTCACTTTTCTGATGCGGTGGTTTTCAGAATCCGCCACATACACATTGCCGTTTCTGTCAATGGCTACGCCCTGCGGGAAGCTAAAACGGGCACTGCTGCCGTTACCGTCTACATAGCCTGCGGAATCTGTACCGGCCAAAGTAGTTACCATACCACTGGGATCTATTTTCCGGATCCGGTGATTGTCTCTATCGGCCACATACAGGTTACCGCTATTGTCCGTGGTAATGTCTATGGGGTCGTTAAACTGGGCTGCCGCACCGCTTCCATCCGCAAAGCCTCTCCTGCTACCGGCCAGGGTACTTACTTCTCCCTGCGGGGTGATTTTCCGGATTCGGTGATTGCCTTCGTCTGCCACATAAATATTACCCGCTCCGTCCAAAGTTATGCCATGGGGTGATCGGAACCGGGCTGCACTTCCTACGCCGTCTGTTGTCCCAGTGGTGCCGTTACCGGCTATGGTACTTACCTGGCCATTAACAGAAAGCATTCTGATGCTATGGTTTTCCTTATCGGATATATATAGGTTGCCACTGCCATCTACCACCATACCGGCAGGATTGCTGAACATGGCCTCCGCAGCGTTTCCATCGGCAAAGCCCCGGCTTCTGCCCGCTATGGTACTTACCAATGAATTGGGTGCCACCATTCTAATGCGGTCACTGCTTCTATCCGTAACATATATATTTCCGGCTGCATCCATCGCCACACAAATGGGTCTGTTCAACACGGCAATGCTGGTATCGCCATCTTTTATACCAGCAGAATCCCGGCCTGCAATGGTTGCTACCTCATACAATTGTACGATTTGTTCCTTATCCCAATGGATTTCTTGCTGACAGGCAAGCAACAAAACAACAAAAATGCAGGATTTCCAGTACGCGTTGATTAAAGGTGATTTCATGGTAGAAGCGATTGGGTTGGCATATAAAAGTTACAATAAAAATGCGAGTTTTCATATACGAGCTAATTTTCATATACCAGCCCGTTAAGGGTTCGATGCAACGGTTGCATTATCCCTTCTTTTACAGAACTTTAGGCAAGGGGACCCAGCCTTGCAACCCTACAGCCAAAAAAAAGGCTTCGTATAGTTTTTTTAGGCAACAGCAGGACAAGCAGCAAACAACCGGATAAGGCAACTACAAAAAACTTTATTTTTAGCGCATGATCAACAGGCGTCCCGCGGTGACAAGTATGCGCATGACGGCAGATGACATCTGGGCGGTAGTACTGGTATTGCCCGTACTTAGTCTTGCATTTGGGCTGGTTTGCTTTGGCACCGTGCTTTTCCAAAGCGTCCGTCATTTTGCCGCGGGCTATTTTCCCACTCTTTTGCTGGTGAGCATTTTTCATACGGCACTGGTGCAAATCAGTTATGCCATGCGCCGGCGTTTCCCCACGCACCGCGATACGGCCAAACGCCTGCTCTCTGCCCTCCTGTTGTACCTGGCCACTTCCTATGGAGCCATTCATTTCAGCCTGTGGATTTACGATGCCGTTGGCCTGCTGGGAATCCAAAAAACACCGGAACTGGTCAACCGCTGCCTCCTGGTGGCCCTGGTGGGCAACCTGGTAAACGGCATTATGTACGACCTGTTTTACACCTTTGCCAAAATGAAGGAAGCACTGGTGGAAAAAGAGGGCCTGCAAAAAGAACACCTTCGGCAGCAATTTGATACCCTGAAAACACAGGTCAATCCGCATTTTTTATTCAACAATCTCAATACCCTTTCCGAATTGATAGAAGATGATGCCGAGGCAGCAGACCGGTTTTTACATGAAATGAGCAAAGTGTACCGGTACATGCTGCGCAGCCGCAGCCATACCTGGGTACCGCTTCAGCAGGAAATCCAATTTTTCCAGTCTTACTTTCACCTGCTCACTGTACGGTACGGCAGGATGCTGGCCTTTGAAAACCAAACCAGCCCGCAGTATGCAGACTGGCAGATACCTTCTTTAAGCCTGCAGTTGATTATGGAAGAAGCCATACGCACCAGCCAGTATTCTAAATCAAAACCCCTGGCCATCCAACTGAGCACGCAGGAGGCCCGCCTGGTTATTACCTACTACTGCCAACCCAAACACCGGCTGGTAGTAACCGAGGGTCTGGAATGGACCTTTTTCTCTGACAGGTTTGCCGAACAAAACCTCACCGGCTTTACCCGTACGGAAAATAAAGGCACCATCACCATTGCACTTCCCCTATTGCAACCCCATCAAACCATTGCCGCTGCATGAAACTGCTCCGCCCCCTCCACCAGTTCCCGCTTCTGAACCTGCTGTGGACGCCTGTTTTAACGCTGTTGCTGAACCATACCTTTTTTGCCCCCCTTTATTACGCTGCCGGCTTTTTGTTTTTGGGTGCCACCGCCATTACCCTGGCTACGGTGTTTTTGCTGTCGCAGGTTCAGATCCGGCTTTCCATCCGCCTGAGAAAAAGATACCCCCGCTTTGAGCAACGAAAAAACCGGTTTGCCAGCTGGCTTTTTGTTTCGCTGCCGCTGACGCTGCTGGCTATAGCTGCCTTATGGCTCCTGTATACCCGCCTGCCCTTTTTTAGTAATGCCCTGCAGCCACAAAGTCTGCCCTGGGCCCTGCTGACGGGTGCTGTGGCCCACATCATGGCCATTATTATCAACGAAGGGCAGTATACCTATTACCAGTGGAAAAAAGCCATTATTGAATCGGAGCGGCTGCAAAAGATCAATTGGGAAAGTCGCTAAGAAGGCCTGAAG
>JAEWAC010000102.1 GCA_023391895.1 Bacteroidota bacterium | reverse complement strand
GGTTTTATGATTGTGCACGAAACACCGGGTAAGGAAGTAGTGGTGGGTGCGGTGGGGCAGTTTTGGCACCTGACCATTCTTTTTGCCACCATACCACCGGAAGCGTTTAGCGGTTTTGATGAGCCCGGCTGGGGTAAGCTGGCCTGGTCTATTTCCGTAGAGCCTTTTTTAACGGGCAGCACCATCAGCCTGGAGCTGCGCACCACGGCCACGGATGAAGAAAGCTGGAAAAAGCTGAAAAGGTATTATCACGTGATTGGTATTTTTTCCAACATGATCCGCCACTCTAACATGGTGCATGTAAAAGCCCGGCTGGGCGAGCTGGAACTGCCCGATGATAAGAAAAAGCCGCTGGCCGGAGATGACATTTTACCGAATGTCCGTTATGCTGATACCGATCATATCAATATTGAAGCGCCGCCTGCTATGGTATGGCGCTACCTGATGCAACTGGGCTGCGACCGGGCCGGCTGGTACAGCATTGACTGGCTGGACCATGGTGGTGTACCGAGCACCGATCACATCGTAGAAGCATGGGGCGATAGAAAAGCAGGCGATCATTTGAGTGCCACCCCCAAACAGGATAGCTTTTTTGAAGTATACCAGGTGGAGTCTCAAAAGCATTTTGTGATTGGTGGAGAAGCAGAGCTAATGGGCGGGCCTTTTAAAACCACATGGGCTTTTGTACTGGAACCGATTGGTGAAGATGCCACTCACCTGGTGGTACGGGCAAAAATAGAGTGCTCTGCCAGGTGGGCCGAATGGTTTATGGGCAACATCTATTACCCGCCGGTGCACGGCCTGATGTCCGCCGTGCAACTGAAAACCATTAAGCGCTATGCCGAGCGGGATGCCCTGAAAAGAACCGCAAAAGCGGTTGAGAAAATACAACTGCCAGTAAGCTGATTGGCTTTGCCAATCCACGCTGACATGGGTTTTTGAAAGCGTTGCATTCAAAAACTTTCAAAAACCATTGTTTCTCAACATGCGTTACTTGTCCAGTTGTCACTCAGCGGCATATCCACCTTTTCCATAGGCTATGTTTTGTTTCCCTTCGGTTGCTTACAGGCTGCGCATTCAGGCATGGCTTTTTTAAAGTGTTGCTTTTTGGATGGCCCGGTAGGGTTGAACAGCAATAAAGCGGCCATCCAGTATCGCCCCGTTAAGCCGGTCAATCGCCTGTTTAGCCTCGGCCGGGTTAGGCATTTCAACCCGTGCATAATAGATGGTGGGCACAGCGGAAGGGTCTTTTAAAATGGTAGTGGCTGTTACTTTTCCGTAGGCGGCAAAGGCGGCACTTAACGAGTCTGTGGTGATGTTGTAGGTAAGGTTGGAAACATGGATCATCATAATAGGGCATGAATTTAAAATGAGTTAAATAGATTGCCTGCCGTGGTAAAAGCGGCGACAACAGATAACCATAAAAAGCATGCTAAGTTCAAAAAACCATATCAACCAACCGTTTCCGGTAAAAAAATCTGCACCTGGGTGCAGGTGCAGGCAGCAAGGCTTTGCTTAATTGAAAGAGGCGTATTTTATTCGTAATACTTCTTGCGCGGGCTGAAAAGCAGGTCGTTGTTCAATTGCGAAAGTTCAATGGCTTGAACAACGTCATCCAGCAGCTCCTGGTGGGTGCCGCTCTCCCGCCGCAACCGGCCGTCTTTGCAAATCAGCAGCTCCTGCGGCGGTGCCGTTTCCTCCTTGCCATTGTATTGGAGCAATTGGGCAGTAATATCACCATTTTCATCCTGTTCTATATTGTAATAGGCCACGCAACCCTCGTGTAATAATTTAATGGTCCGTTCCATATGTCAGGTTTTTATACCAATTTGGGCGCAAAAATGGTGCTACCTTTTCCGCATTTCCTATGTCGTGCATTGGAAATCAATAAAGAATTTGGCTTCTTTGAAAAGGTTGAAATGTTATGGATGGAGCATGGTCAAAATGCTAGTGAAAGTAGGGTTTCGGTCAATAAAAAATGCCGTATGGGTTTTTAAAGATCTTTAAAAACCCATACGGCATTTGCAATACAGAACTATGTCGGTTCGTGCGTTTTATACCCGGTAACAAACCGCATTGATGTTCATGCCGGCGCCTACCGAGGCAAAAAGCACCAGGTCGCCCCGATGCACCTCATGGCCTTCGGCCTGGCCTTTCAGCACCAGGTCGTACAGCGTGGGTACGGTAGCAACCGAACTGTTGCCCAAATAATGGATGCTCATAGGCATAATGTTTTGAGGGGCTTCGTCCCTGCCATACAGCTTGTACAGGGCCTGGATAATAGCCTCGTCCATTTTTTCGTTGGCCTGGTGAATAAAAACCTTCTTCAGCTCCCCAATGCCGAAACCGCTTTTATCCAGGCAATCCTTCATGGCTTCCGGAACATATTTGAGGGCGTACTCGTACACCTTCCTGCCTTTCATTTTTATATACCGGGTGGCGGGGCAGCTGCCGGGAAAGTAGGAGGACCCCATGTTGATGTAATAAGCTTCGTCTACGCAGTGGCTAAGAGCGCTGCTGGAAAGAATGCCGCTGGCTTCCGCCTCCCTGTACTCCAGTACGGCGGCACCGGCGCCATCGCTGAAGATCATGCTGTCCCTGTCGTGGGGATCAATCACGCGGGACAAGGTTTCGGCACCAATGACCAGCGCTTTTTTGGCCATGCCGGCTTTAAAATACGCTTCGGCCTGGATCACGCCCTGTACCCAGCCCGGGCAGCCAAATAATATGTCGTACGCAACACAGGCGGGGTTTTTTATATTCAGGTTGTGCTTTACCCGGCTGGCAATAGCCGGTACGGCATCGGTTTGTATGGTGTTTTTAAGCACATTGCCAAAGTTCTGCGCCACAATGATCATGTCCAGTGTTTCGGGGTCAATACCACTGTCTATGATCGCCTTTGCTGCTGCAAAGCCGGCAATGTCCGATGTGTTCAGGTCGTCGGTTACATAGCGCCTTTCGGCAATACCCGTGATTTTCTGGAACTTCTCTACTATGATCTGCCGCTCCGTTTCTATGCGGTTCCTGTCTTCTGTATAAAAGTCCTGTTGGGTAAAATCTGTATTGGTTTTTACATGGGTCGGTATATAGCACCCGGTACCGGTTATTACTGTACGTTGCATATGCTTAAAAACTTGCCTGTTTTACTTTGCGTTTTTAAAATGATAAAAAAGAAATGCTAGTATCAAAAATAAAGGCATTTGAAAATAAACTATATGATATTTGACAGGTTGGGTGTAGTGGACCTCGTATGCCTGCACAATCAAAAGGTTTCATATTAATGCCAACTTTATGTGATAGGACTGGTTTAAAAAATATCTCGGATGGTAAGCGGAGGGTGGTAGGGGTAATTGTCATTAACGTGTTTTAGCAAACCCTTCCTTCAGGGTTGTTTTAGCCGGATATGGACTTTTGAAGCTTTTGAAACAGGTGGTGCGTCCTAGCGGTTTTAAAAGTTCATCAGCTTCAGGTGGTCGTGCAATTCCGTTACCTGAATTTTCTTTCCCAGCAGCGTAATGTTGTCCAGGCAACAAATGGCCTGCCGGCCATTTTTAGCAACCGGCATTTCCACCAGGGCGGCGCACCGGGACCGGCCGTTGTATTTATCCCTTTTTACTTCTGCCGACAGCACTTCTCCAAACGGAGCAAACAATTTCCGCAGGTCCGAGTCGATCACGTTAGGATCCAGGTTAGATACGTAAATGGTCATATGCTTGTCATTTAATGGAAAGTATACCCAAAGTAGAAGCAGCGTAAGAAAACTAAAAGGAAAAGAATGAAAAACAGTATTAGTTTGGATACCGGGTGCTAGAACTCGTGAGGTGACTATAAAGCTACACTATTTGATGGAAAGCAACCTGTTTTTTTACCCGCTGGCAGCCGTGGTGCGTTAACAAAAGAATAATGGGGTGCCCGCGCTTTTCTCCAGTTTAAAATATTACCTTCATCAGGTTAATTTGAGCACTCGCATTGAGTAATCGAACAATTATTCTGCCTCGTATCCTGCTTTTTAGTTATTCACTTTACTTTTTTGCCTCTCAACCACTTCATTTTTTAAATCAACAAGTATGAACATCTATGTTTCAAACTTAAGCTTCAACCTGCGGGATGAAGATTTGAAAGAATTATTTACAGCTTATGGGGAAGTAGTTTCCAGCAAGATCATTTTGGATAAGGCAACCAACAAATCCCGCGGATTTGGATTTGTGGAAATGGCCAACAAAGATGAGGCCCGGAAAGCCATCGCGGAACTGGACAATGCCACGGTAGACAACCGCAGCATTCATGTAATGGAAGCCCGGCCTAAAGAGGAGCGTTCTACGCGCAGCAACTACAATAACAACCGTGGCGGGTATAGCGGGTTTTAGCATAAACGTATTTTGAAGCAAAAGCTCCAGCCATGGAGCTTTTTTTGTTTCCGGACGATCCGGTTACCGGGCTGGATGAGGAGCCATTTAGTGATCCTGTTGAACGGCAGAAGGTAATGGAAGCGGCCAAACAACAGAACATAAAGCCGGATAAAAACTGGTGTTAATGAGCAGCCCTGTATGGTGTTTTTAAATAAAGGTGGCAGCAGGCTTTCTATTCAACACCGGTTCCTGCCATTGCCCATGCGCCAGGCGTATTAATCACGTATGGTAAAAAAGCGTATGCCCGTTGCTACAAGAAAACCTGTGGCAACGGGCATACGCTTTCAGATAAAATAAACAGGTGTTAATGCTGTTGTGCGCCGGTTACTTTTATCACCTTCAGTTTGCTTAGCAAGAGAATGATGGGATAGCACAGGTCAAACTCGCCTTTTTTTGCGGCAAAGTTGCTGCGCGACGGAAACTTGTGGTGATTGTTGTGATACCCTTCGCCAAACATCAGCAGGTCTACCTTGAACAGGTTTTTGGAGGTATTGTCGGTTTCAAAATTCACCTCGCCGTACTTGTGAGCGTACCAGTTAATGATCACACCATGCAGCGGCCCCATGATGGCGTGTATCGGAATGAGCAGATACCACCAGGGCGAAGGGGCAAAGGTGACATAAAACCATACGTATACGCCAACCCACAGTACCCGCGACATCCAGGAATTGCCCCACCAGTCAAACCACTTCCATTCGGGAATGTTTTTGCAAAAGCGCTCTTCTACGGGTACGGACTTTCCAAAAATACCGGAATACACTTCTTTGGTGCGCCACATCATGACCAGGAGGTTTTTGTCATAAGCCGGTGAGTGCGGGTCCTGCTCCGTGTCGGTATACGCATGGTGTATGCGGTGCATAATACCGTAAGCTCGGGGACTTAAATAAGAAGACCCTTGTGTAACGTAGGTAAATACAAAAAAGAACCGCTCCCAAAAGGGGCTCATGGTAAAAGCTCTGTGCGCCGCATAGCGGTGCAGAAAAAATGTTTGCGAAAAAAGTGACAAATACCAATGTGCCACAAAGAAAATCAGAATAGCAACCACAGTGAACTACAATTAAATGAGAATGTTTTTTACAAAAAACATGCAAGATAATGTGCTGCCGTTAGTTTACCGGAGTCATGAGTGTGAAAAATTTTTTTCCTTTTTCCCTAATGATGAGGCTGCCTGGATAGCGCCAGGAATTTACTAAAGCGATTTTAAACCCAATTGGAGTGTATATTAAGTGTATTCACTTATAAAATAATGAGGCGGATGCCTTGTCTGTTTTTCTGAATAGCGGAGAGGTCAGATGCTTTGGTGCTTTTACTGGCAATGGCAACATCCGGTGTATAAATGTAAAAATGACAATAATTCTACAATCAGGTAAAACTAGTCGAGGCGGTTGTCGGTACTAAAGTTCTTCAAAATCCCATATGGGTAAAATAAGCATAGCCCGGCAGGAGGCCAGGCTATTGCTAGTTTTGAAATCCACAATGTAAAATCTTTAATGACCGGTTACGGTTGTGTGGCGGTGATGATGGCCGGCTCTTTCGGTACCGGGTACCCGTTTTGTCATCAACGCGGCACCTATTTCAAGTAAACCAATAATTAAGTGCGGCCCCCATACGTGATCCGCAAAGCCAAACAACCAGGGCGAAACTGCCAGCAAGGCACCACCTATCAGGTCCAGCATCAGGTGTGTCCGCATGCTGATCTGGTGCGAAGCGCCCAGTTCATAATCCGTCAGCAGACTGTACACAATCATGCCCGCACCCAATATTACCGGTACCCAGGTTTCGGCACCCCCTGCGGCAAAGTCAAAAAGCCAGGGAGCTGCTATCAGCAGTATCCCCATAATGTAATCCAAATACCCATGCACCTTCGTTTCTATAAATCGCATAACTCACAAATTTGGTTATCATGAAAATTTCAGAAAGCATGCCAAAATAGTCCAACCTGAACCGGTGTGAACGAACAGGTGTTTGAACCTGAACCATTGCCCATGGCGGATTGTAGGCCTTTAGGGTGCGGGAGAGCGCCAGAAAATCGTATGGTTTTTTCAGGTTTGCCTTTAATACGAAAAGTGAAAAAAGAGCAGCTTTTACTTTAAGAGGAGGTAAGAAAAAAAAAATTTTTCATTTGTTTGTATAATCGTAATATTGCGATAAGAAATTATTATGGGTGCTACCAAATCATACGAGTTCAGTGTAAAGGAAAACTGGCTGGCCCGTTATGCCAAGGCGTTGGCGCACCCGGCCCGTATCGCTATTTTAAACATTCTGGCGCAAAGGCAGACCTGCATGTGTGGAGATATTGTGGAGGAATTGCCGCTTTCTCAAAGTACCGTTTCCCAGCATCTGAAAGAGCTGAAAGAAGCGGGTTTGATTACAGGAGAGATTGATGGTGCCAAGGTGTGCTATTGCATCAACGACAAAGAGTGGAAAGCGGCAAAGGCGGGGCTGCAGCAGTTTTTTGAAAGCTATAAGGGGTGCGGCCCGCGGTGCTGCTAAAATTTTTTACACTTTTTCATCGCAGTATTACGATAAACTATAAATACTTTCATCATGGAAACCTTAAATCCCATAAAAGAGCTGGTGCGGCAAAAGTATACGGAGATCGCTCAGCAGGACAGGGAAACGAACCAGTCTTCCTGCTGCGGTTCCGGCTGCTGTTCCACCGAGGTATATAACATCATGAGCGATGATTATAATAACCTGGAAGGTTACAACCCCGATGCGGACCTGGGCCTGGGCTGCGGCCTGCCTACCGAGTTTGCCAAAATCAAAAAAGGCGATGTGGTCATTGACCTGGGCTCGGGTGCGGGCAATGATGCCTTTATTGCCCGTCATGAGGTGGGCGAAACCGGTAAGGTGATCGGTATTGACTTTACGCCGGCCATGATTGAAAAGGCTCGTTACAATGCCGAGGTGCGGGGTTTCAACAATGTGGAGTTTCGCCAGGGCGATATTGAAAAGATGCCCGTAACTGCCAACGTTGCCGATGTGATGGTAAGCAATTGCGTACTGAACCTGGTGCCAAACAAGGATGGGGTTTTTAAAGAAATTTTTCGCGTACTAAAACCCGGCGGTCACTTTAGCTTATCGGATGTGGTGCTGGAAGGCGAATTGCCGTCGGCTATACTAAATGCCGCTGAAATGTATGCCGGTTGTGTAGCCGGTGCTATTCAAAAGCAGGCGTACCTGCAGTTGATTAAGGACAATGGATTCCAAAAAATTACCCTGCAAAAGGAAAAGCAGATCGTGATACCGGATGACATTTTGAAAAATTACCTGGACGAAGCACAAGTTGCAGAATTTAAACAATCCGGTACCGGTATTTACAGCATTACGGTGTATGCAGAAAAACCGGCGGCCTGTTGCACACCAGGCAGTTGTTGTTGAGTACGCGCCAGCAGTGAACTTTTTTTTAAGCATGGCGGCAGCCTGTGTATTGGAAACATTCATCCGTCGTAAATTGAATTTTATAGCTGCACCATTTTATGGCTGTCAGCCAATAAACCTGTACTGTTGTTACCCAACTTTTTAAAAATGCCATAGTGCTGTAGTCATCTAAAAAAGAAAACATCAGTCAACCCTTGTCATTAAAACCTGCATCATGAAAATTGCCCTTTTCAGCGATATCCACGCCAACCTGCCGGCCCTGGAAGCCTGTTTAGACAGCATAGACGAACAACAGCCCGACGCCGTGTATTGCCTGGGCGACCTGGTAGGCTACAACGTATGGCCTAATGAAGTGATCCAGGAAATCAGGCGCAGGGGCATACCTGCCATTGCCGGTAACTACGACCAGGGTATTGGCCGCAGGAGCAATGAATGCGGCTGTGTCTATAAAACAGAAACCGACAAAGAAATGGGAGCTGTTTCTATTTCTTATACCAATTCCGTAGTGAACGAAACAGAAAGAAAATACCTGCGTACTTTGCCGGCACACATCCGGGTGGAGTTTCAGTTAAATGACGATACATTGAACCTGCTGCTGGTACACGGCAGTCCCCGCAAGATCAATGAATACCTCTTTGAAGACCGCGATGAAAAAAGCCTGCTGCGGATCATGCAGGAAGCCGATGCCGACATTATGTGTTTTGGGCACACGCACAAGCCCTACCACCGTGTATTGCCCACAGAACCACAGGGGGAAACGCATTTTCGTCATGCCATCAATATCGGCTCGGTAGGTAAGCCCAAAGACGGTGATGCCAGGGGCTGTTATGTGCTGCTGACCATTGATGAAAACAGTTCCGTTGCCGATGTCAATTCGGTGCAGGTAGCGTTTGTCCGCTTTGAATACGATGTGGAAAAAGCAGCCAGGGCCATAGAAGCAAGTCCTTTACCCAACGCTTATGCCGATATGCTGCGCAAGGCTTATTAAAGGCCTTATACTGTTTTCAACTTTATGAAATTCTGTCGTCAATGGTGAATACCAAATCATAATGCTGAAAACAGTTTCGTATAAAAAGTCATTAACTTATTTTTTCAGGTTCCGGAAGTAAGGGCGCAATGGGCTGGTGATGATGCCTGTAAACCCAGAGTTTGAATTATGTCGTCTGAAAACGGTTTTAGCAGAATGGGTTTGCACTATATGGACTTTTGAAAGGCATGAAAAGGCAGAGTCAATTAAAAATTTCTGAATCGGATTTTGCGCAACAGGGCAACATAACAAAAGCATGACCGGCAAAAGGGCTGCCAGCCATGCTTTTGTTAACACCATGCGATCCATTCGTAATTTAAAATTTATGCGCCTTCTCCGCCACCGCCGGCTCCCATCAGTTCGTCCATTTGTCCCTGCCTTACTTTTTGGCGGTTCAGGTATTCGGTAAACTCCCTGGCATTGAAGATGCGCTTGTAGCCATCCATGCTGCCGTCTTCAAACTGCCGCAACAGTACAATGCGGTCCTGCTGCTGATCGTCGTAGTGCAGCCATACGGCCTCGATGTTCAAAGCCGGTATGCGGATGTGGCGGAGTTCTGCAGCTATTTCCAAGTTGGCATCCAGCTTCAAAGTATTGACCGCATTTTCAAACATCCGGATGTAATTCTTGTTATTGTGCAGCTGCAAAAACCTGGGGTTTGCTTCATCCAGCCCCACTTCGTAAACGGCCAGCGGTGCCGCTTCTTCCATTTCCATAATGCGCAGGCTCACGGGCCGTTCGGGCAGGTTCATTTCACTTTGTATGTCGTTCAGCGTAATGATATAGGTGTGGTGTGCAGTGGAAAACTCAGGTTCGGGTATTTGCTGGCTGATGTTGAAGTTAGGTGTGTTGAACCGTGCCAGGGGGCGTACTTCCGGTATGGGTTTGAGCAATTCAGGATTGAACTGAAGATCTTTGAGCCACATAAAGTAATGACGTTTTTTAGTAAAGTAAGTATGGGTCCAGGTGCCGCAGCCCTGGTAGTTGGTGGCAAATTCGTCGTAGCTCAGCACGGCCTTTCCGTAGATCGGGTCGTCGATGTAAAGGTATTCGTTCAAAAGCACACGGGAAACACCGTAGATCACCATAAAGTGCCCGCCGCCGCCGTTCCAGCCAATGCGGGCACCTACTACCAGGCCTCTGTCCAGTTGGTCTTTAACTTCCTGCCAGCTAATGATGCCGCTTTGAATGCTGACAAAATTTTCGGTGCGTTGCAGTGCCCTGTCCAGGTACCAGGGTACATTGCAGGCGGAAGGCACCGGTGTAGTACAACAGCTTTGGCTCAGTTCGCTGCCGGCAATTTTGCATTGGGTCCACGGGCTAAGACCGGAATAAAAATGGGATACGCTTTTGGAAGTGGCTGCCCAGCACCAGTTGGACTGAGTCTGCGCTTCCATGTTAAAGGGCAACACCAGGTTTTGGTAAAGCCAGTTAAAATAGTTGAAGTCGAATTGCAGCGGAAAACGGGTAAGGTTGTCGCGCAAAAGTGTGGTTTGTGGCATAGCTCGAGGTTTTGGTGAATAAGAGTGAAATGCCGTATTCACAAAGCTCGGGGTGCAGGGCCGCATTAAATGGGAAAAGGATTGCCGGGCTGATAACGCCAGTAACAAGGTACGGTAAACAAATGACGAAAACAATAATGCTTGTTAGCTGTTTCCATTCAACAGGTGAGCCGCCTCTGCATCCAGGTACAGGCGGAAGTCGGGATGGTCGCGCAGCAAGGTGGCAGGAATGTTTTCGGTGGGGTTTTCTTCAATTACTTTTTTTACAATCTCTGCTTTTCGGCGGCCGCTTACCAAAAGAAAAATATGCCGGGCTTCCAGCAGTGTGGCCAGCCCCAGTGTGATGCCTTCCGAAAGTTGTTGCGGCTGCTTGAAATATTTTTGTCCTACCTGTTGCGTTTCAGGATCAAGGGCCGCGATGTGTGAATGCAAAAAAGGCGATGTGCCGGGTTCGTTCATGCCTACATGCCCGTTGAGACCCAGCCCCAGGATGGCCACCTCTATACCGCCCTGAGCTTGAATGAAAGCTTCTACGCGGCTGCACTCGGCTTCCAGGTTTTCGGCTGTGCCGTCAAAAAAGCAAATATGTTGGGCCTCCACTTCCAGGGGATTAAACAGTTGCTGGTCTACATAGTAGCGGCAGCTGCCTTCTGTTGTGCCGTTCATGCCGCTCCATTCATCCAGGCCCACAAACCGCCACTGGCTTGGGTCAAACTGTTGCTGCCCGTACTGTTGCACCAAGTTGCGGTACAGGCCGGCCGGCGTATCGCCGGAGGCGGTGCAGATCAGCGGCTGTTGCAGAGGCTGCAACAGGTGTAACAAATCGTGGGCGGCCTTTTTTGACAGGGCTTCATAAGTGTCGGCAATAATTATTTCCATGAAGTGTGGTTGGTTAATGGATGATATGGGTTTTTTAAAAGAAATCTGCATACCCATTGCAGAAATAAAGTAAAGGGTTTCCGCTTGAATTATCTATTTTAAGGGGCAGCAATTTTTTTATAGCAAAACAACTTGGGCATTCATGAAAGAAGAAAGCATTATTGGCATTGACCTGGGCGGCACTAATTTAAGAGTGGGTGAGGTAAAGGGTGAGCAGATTGTAAAAACCAGTGCGACCCGCATCAACAGCAGCGGTACGGTGGAAGAAGTACTGCAGGATATTTTTATGCTGACGGATAATATGATCCACCGTTCGGTAAAAGCCATTGGCGTAGGCGTGCCCAGCGTGGTCGACCTGGCGCAGGGTATTGTGTACGATGTGCAGTACATTCCGTCGTGGAAGGAAGTGCCGCTGAAAAGCCTGCTGCAGGAACGCTACGGGATTCCAGTATTTGTAAACAACGATGCCAATTGTTTTGCGCTGGGAGAGCTTTATTTTGGCAAGGGCAAGGGGCGGGACAGCATGATTGGTTTAACCATTGGTACTGGCCTGGGCTCCGGCATCATTATTCATAAAAAACTGTATGCAGGCGTGAACTGCGGGGCCGGCGAGTTTGGCATGGTGGAATACCTGGACCGCTGCTACGAGTATTATGCCAGCGGCCAGTTTTTTCAAAATGTCCATGGCATCAGCGGCGAGGCCGTATTTGAGCGAGCGCAAAAAGGCGATGCCAAAGCTTTAAAAATGTATGCAGAAATGGGTGCCCACCTGGGCAATGCCATTAAAATGGTGTTATACACCTACGATACCAACCTGATTGTGCTGGGCGGATCGGTGCGGCAGGCATGGCCGTATTTTTCGAAAGCCATGTGGGCGCAGATACAAACCTTTGCTTACGGCCGCTCCTTAAAAGGGTTGGAGATACAGGTGTCGGAACTGCAGAATAGCGGCATTCTCGGGGCCGCTTCTTTATATTTTGATGCAGAACAATAAAGCCAGTGCAACCCGAATGTTGGTGTTGCACTGGCATTTGATTTTAATTTGTTTAACTCGAATTGTTAGAAGTAAAAGCGCACATTTTTTTCAAAACCCCATATGGACTTTTGAAAAAATGCACCGCCTGGTTTTACATCTGCAGTTTCCAGTCGCCCCGGTATTTGCGTTGTACAAACTGGTTGGCGGGTTCAAAGTTGGTGATCTTCATGTTTTGGCCATCCCACAACAGCTTTTTGCGCCCGGGGTATTGCTTATTGCCTTTTGCGTCTTTTTCGCTGTAATTGTAACTCAGTACGGCCAGGTTGCCCATCAGTACCGTCTCGGTTAAGGGCCCAGCAATGTCAAAAGGCGAGGATGTATAAGCACCATACCCTTTTTTACAGGCTTTTACCCACTGCTGCTGGTGGCCTTCTTCCGCGCCTTCTACAAATGGGTATTTTGACTGGGGCAGCTTTTCTTCCTTCATGCGGCGGGTAGGCAGCAGGGTAGGGTTGCGGCCAAATAAGCCGGCCATCAGTTTGCCCTTGGTGCCTTCGAAAATAATGCCGCCATCCCATTCACCCATGGGTTCATCGGGCAGCAGTTCGTCGGGTCTACGGGGCTTGATGCCGCCGTCGTACCAGACCATTTCCACGGCCGGCATTTTGCCGCGGGCGGGAAACTGTATATGGATTTTTGAAGAAGGCGGATAGCTGTCGCCGGTAGGTGCTTCTTCAAAAAAGCCGGTCCACATGGTACCCACGCTGCACTCCACCGAAACGGGGTAACCCAGTTTTAAGGCTCGGTAAGGCACATCAATAAAGTGGCAGCCCATATCGCCCAGCGATCCGGTACCAAAGTCGATCCAGCCGCGCCAGGTAGCCGGCAGGTAAATGGGGTTAAAATCGCGGTAAGGCGCAGTACCCAGCCACAGGTCCCAGTCTACTTCCTTGGGTACTTCAAATTTGCCTTGGGGCCGGGTAATACCCTGGGGCCAGGTGGGCCGGTTGGTCCATACATGCACGGTATGCACATCGCCAATCACGCCTTCCTGTATCCAGGTTTCTACCCTGCGGGTGTCGTTGCCGCTGCTGCCCTGGTTGCCCATTTGGGTAACCACCTTGTATTTTTTGGCGGCTTCGGTCAGCATACGGGCCTCGTATATGTCGTGTGTCAGCGGCTTTTCCAGGTATACGTGTTTACCCAGCTGCATGGCATCCATGGCCA
>JAEWAC010000461.1 GCA_023391895.1 Bacteroidota bacterium | reverse complement strand
AGATACGGGCTACCGTAAAGCAGATGGAAAACCTGCTGAAGTTGGAACATGAAATGAATATGGGCTTTTTACCGCAGGATGCCCAGCGCATGGCGGCCGATAAAGACAAGGCAGAACGCTACAACTCGTGGCTGAAAAACATGAGCAAGGACATTTACCTGGACCAGGCGGTTAAATCCATCAATGACATGGTGAACCAGCAGAACCTGGCCAGAAAAGGAAATGCACAACCCGTCAAATCCTTCTAACTAATTTGAAATACCCATAAACAAAAACCAGGCTTTATGCCTGGTTTTTTTATAAATACCTTTCCTTGAGAATATTTTTATGATGCAGGGTGTGTCCGACCACAATAAAGCCAATGGCATTTACGGTTATCGGCTTTCCATTGGCAATACCGGATTGCTGCAGCTGTTCCTCGTCAAAACTCCGGAATAAAAGCGCTGTAGCAGCTTGAACGGCCTTTAATTCTTTCAGTAAACTTTCTTTGGTTCTGTGTTCGGCTTTGGAGTTGGCCGCATAGGTATTTTCATCAAAGCCCGGCAGGGACGTGGTTTCTCCGCGGGCAATGCACAAGGCCCGGTAACCAAATATGCGCTCCGAATCTATTACGTGCAGCACCAATTCTTTGATGGTCCATTTGTCGGGTGCATAGCGGTAGTTCCATTTTTCTTCCGGGACGGTTTCCAGCACATTGGTAAAATCTTTCAGGTGATGGTCAAACGCTTGCTGCAGGTCATCCTGGGCTACCTGCCTGATATAATTATGGTAAAAAGAAGGTACTTTTTCTAGATCCGGCCGTGCCATGATGTATTTGATTTTTTATACCGCCTAAAGTACTGTTTACTCCGACAACGACAAAATATCATGTCAACAGGAAAGTCAACTGTATTGCTGCAATTGCCCTAATTCTGCATATGGGTATTTGAAAAGAATGAGGTTTGCACACTGTTCCGTATGGCGAAACACAACTTCTTTAAAACCTCATTGAACTTAAAGCTTTTTGAATATAAAGCAGCTAGCCGGATCAATTTTTTCAAAACGCCATACCCATCTAACAACTGCAGTTAATACTGAACCCTGCGATAGAAAACTTTCAAAAGTCCATACCTGCTTTGCCTAAGTTTATTTAAATCTACTACAACTTGTAGCTTAATAAAGTTTGGTATTGATATTTATTCAAAAAACCTCGGCGGGCAGTTACTTGCCCTGCACTTTTACCTCCAGCTGGTGCAGCCATTGCTGCCCGATGGCAGAAAGATATTCAGAGTGATTCCAGGTAGTAGCGACAGCTTTCAATTTTTTATCCGGTTTTGATATATACATTTCATGCCCTGGCTGGTCTGTTACCTTCATACCACAGGTTCTGAGCATGGATAAGATGCAGGAGTGGTTGGGGGCCCACCAGTTGGTAGGATCATCCGCCAGGCGGTCTTCTATAAAGGCCATCAGCGGCCAGCCTTTTTTGAGCATGTTTTTGCGTTTGGAAATGTGCATATCCGGCAGGTTGAACACCTCTTTACCCGGCATGGTCATGGTTTGAAAAACCATCATTTTGTTTACCTTTTGGGTTACAATATCCAGTGCCAGCATGGGGTACCGCAGGTGGTAGAAAATACCCATAAAAATGATCAGGTCAAAAGATTGTTTAAGCCTGGCCAGGTCATATACCTGCATTTGTTTGAATTTTACCTGGCCTTCCAGTCCTATTTGTTTGGCGGCCCATTTGGCTTGTTTCAGGTAGTGCGGATCCAGGTCAATACCCAGTACATTGGCGCCCCGCCTGGCCAGTTCAAAAGAATAAAAACCGGCATTGCAGCCAATGTCCAGCGCCGTCCAGCCTTTGAGGTTTTTGGGAATACTGTTTTTCAGCTCATCCCATTTAAACCGGGGAAAATCGCCAAAGTAATGATCAGGCGCGGTTTGTACACCGCCCGGCAAATGCAGGTTGTGAAACCAGGGCTTTAAGGATTCAACTTTATCTCTGAGCTTTCCATTAAGTGCAGCGGTTTTTTGCATAGCGCTTCTTTATAATAATTTTCTAATTCTGTTGCACGGTGGGCAGCGGTATGGTGATTTAAAACTTTTTGCCGGGCTTTTTCTCCTATGGATTTTCGTTCTGCTTCCGGTATTTGGGTCAGGTAGCGCAACGTATCTTCGGCAGAGCGGGCAATTAAGATTTCCGTTCCGATTTCAAATAGGCTATCGATGCCTTCCCAATAATCGCTGATAATAGGCGTGCCGCAGGCAGCGGCTTCAAAGAGGCGTACGCTGGGTGAGTAGCCCGCCTTTATCATATAGGCCCGGGTAATGTTCTGCGTAAAGCGTTGCTGGTTGTAAAACTTCCGGTGCTCAGCGGGCGGCAGGTGTTCGATGCGTTCTGCGTTTTGCGGCCATGGTATATCGTCCGGGTACTGCGGACCGGCCACTACGAATTTACCTTGCGGGTATTGCTCCGCTGCATCCAGCATCAGTGCTTTTAAAGGTGGCTGCCGGTCGGTACTGTACGTGCCTAAATAACCTAAATCCCATACGGTTTCCTGTGCTTCGGGGTAATACAGTTCCGGATCAAAAGAGCAGTAAAAAGCACGTGCCATGGGGGAGCCGTAATTATTTTCCAGTTTTTGCAACGTTGGCCCGCCGGTAAACGATAAATACATATCGTACTGCGGAATCAGGTCGGGGTGCAGGTATTCAAAATCACCATTTTCAATTTTGGCCAAAGTAACTGGTGTATCAATATCATAAAAAGCGGTAATGCCTTCTGCCGTGTCTACCACCCATTGGCCTACCGCTACGCCTTCCGGTACATAGGAGCCTACCATCACCAGGTCGGCCTGTTGCACCAAGGATGCATGATGCTCTTGCAACTCTTTCAAATCCCCATATAAAATGGTTTGGCAAAAAGGCGGATGGGGCAGGTCGCGGTTGCTGGCGTACCAGGGTACATCTCTTTCCAGAAACGTAACGCGGTGCCCGTTTTTATTCAGCTCTCTTACCAGGCCTCTAAAGGTGGTAGCATGACCATTACCCCAGGAAGAAGTAATGGAAAGCCCCAGTATAACAATGTCCAATTTTTCTGTATTCATATGCCGCTTTTCTCCAGTGTCAGTTCTTCTTTTAAAATAGTATCCAGTTCGGCTGCACGGTGGATATAAGTATGTTGCGCCAGCACTCTTTGCAGCGCCGCCTCACCAATGTTGCGGGCCTGTTCTTCAGTAAGTCCGGCCAGAATTTCTTTAACTTCATCGCCGCTGCGTGCCACCAGGATTTCTTTTGCGGGCTCAAAGAAAAAGTCAATGCCTACCCAGTAATCGGTAATGATGCAGGCGCCGGCACCGGCGGCTTCAAACACACGGGTGGCAGGCGAAAAGCCGTATTTGGCCATGCTGTCGCGGCTGATGTTGAGAACGGCTTTAGGCGAGCAGTTCAGGGCATTATGGTCTTTTGTATAAACGTGTCCGAGATAATAGATGTTTGCAGACATCGGTTTATCGTGCCAGCCGTTGCCGCCCAGGATAAATTTTTGCTCCGGCAATTGGGCGGCCACATTCAAAAAGAATTGTTCTACGCGCTGCTCCCGGTCGGGTAAGCGGTTGCCTAAAAATGCCAGGTCGGCTTCAAACCTTTCTTCTTTAGGTACCGGGTGATGCGTAGATGGATCCAAAGCGTTATAGATGGGAAAACACTTTCTGGCGCCTAAAGCTTTATAGGCATTTACCACCTGATCGCCACCACCATACGTTAAGATTAGATCGTATTGCGGTATGAGGTTTTTAAAATAGTCATTGTCTGAATAATTAACCCGGTCCAGGGTAGCGGGCGCATCCACATCCCAGAAAATCACAAACTTGCCTTTGAGCTTCAGGTTCAGCACTTCTTTTTCCAGCAGTTCGTCAAAAACACCAACGCCACTGGTTTTTACAATCACATCGGCATCCAGCGCCTCATCCAATACTTTGTACACTGCTTCTTCTGTAGGCTGGTACACCTTTGCCGTGGCCCAGTCAGGGTCGGGTATATCCCTGTTCTTTTGACGGTCATACGCATCCGGTTCAAAAAAAGTAACCTGGTGGCCTCTTTCATTCATGGCCCTGATAATACCCCTGTAATAAGTTGCGGCCCCATTCCAGTAGGCCGACACGAGGCTGGAACCAAAAAAAGCAAACTTCATTTTATATGGTAGTTGGGTTAGTCATATTTTTTACGCCAAGTTCTTCGCAAATCGCATATAGTTCATCTACACGGTGGGCACAGGTATGCCGGCTATGAATGGTGCTTAAACCATTTCCAATCAAGGATTCGGTTAATTTTTCATCGGTCAGCACTTTTTCAATGCTTTGCAACATTTCTTTTTTGTTCTTCACCGTTAATAAGTCCCTGCCGGGTGTAAATAAGTTTTCTACATCATTCCACGGTGCAGAAATCAGGGGAATGCCGCACGCCATCGCTTCAAACGGACGAATGGTGGGAATACCGGGAAGCGATTCCACATAAGGCCTACGGGGTACATGTGCGGTGAAACGGTACTGGGCAAATACCTCCGGTGCTTTAAAGTTGGGCAGCCATCCGCCGTATTCTATACCGGCCTCTTCCAAAGCTTTTTTGGCGTGGTCGGGATAGCGCACGCCGTAAATCTTTGCTTTTAATTGCAGCTCTTTTACCGGCTCAATTAAAAACTCAAATAGCTCTTTAGTGCGTTCTTCATCGCCCCAGTTGCCAATCCAAACCAGCTCGCCTTTTAAGCCATTTGAATCTAATGGTTTGAAAATGCGAGTATCCGCCGCCTCGTGCCAGGTCCAGGCTTTTGGGGTCCAGCCTCCCTTTAAATAAATTTCTTTGATAACATTACCAAAAGCTAACACTCCATCGTAATGGGATAGATCGTAAGCACGCATGTTTTGTTTTTCAGTAACGGCGCGGTGGTGGGTATCGTGAAACAGGAGTTTGAAATGGTGTTTCTGTTTATATGCTCCAATCTTTTTCACCAGGCTGTGCTCACTCCATTCGTGTACAATGACCAAATCCGCCTCTTCCAAAACCTCATCCAGGTTCAGCGTTTCCAGATTGTATTGGGTGCTTTTTAATAATGGATAGTATTCGTAAAATTCGTTAACTGCTTCTTCTCCGTAGTCGGCCACCAGGTTGCTTAAACTCCAGCCATCTTGCGGTTCATATATCCGTACGTCATTGCCCCTGCTGATCAGTTCTGTGGCGACCCCTCTTAAAAAATGAGCGTTGCCATGATTCCAGTCGGAGAGGAGTGAGTGGTAAAATAATACAATCTTCATCTTATGCGATTGCCGTTTTTAGATTAGTAGTTTTTAGTTGTATTAATTGCTGATACACCTGTAGATACTGCTGCGCCATATGTTGGGTAGAAAACTTTTGCGCATGGACATAGGCTTTCCGGGCGTATTGCATCCGTATCGCTTTATTTTTCATCAAATAATTCAGCAGATCAGCCAGCGCCAGCGGTTCGTGGGTATCCACATAAACCGCTTTATTTTCCCATAGCTCTTTTAAAGAATCAATATTACCCAATACCAGGGCACATCCGCTGAGTGCCGCTTCTAGTATGGACAATCCAAAAGGCTCGTATCGGGCCGGTAGTGTATAGATAGCAGCGGATGCTAACTGGGCTGCCACCTGTCTGCTATTCAGTGTACCCAAGTATTGTATTTTGCCTGCTTGTACGGCCTGTTGGTTGTTTTCAAACTGGTGGTCGCCGGCTATTTTTATTAAATACTGAATATGCGGTGCCGCCTTTATCAACAGTTGAATGTTTTTGGCTTCATCCCATAGCCTGCCCATACAGAAAATGAATTGTTGCTTATCTCCTGGTGCAAACAATTCCCTGCTTCTAGCGTTAAAAATGACCTGCTGCTCAACCTCCGGTGCGTAAATATTTTGTATATAATTCAACATGGTTTGAGAAGGAGCAATGAGTCTGTCCGAACTGTTTATGCCTTCCTTTACACAGTTAAAATAGGTGCGCCATTCGGCAGGCGGCTGTTCTTTCTTCACGGCCTGCCACCAGGAAAATACGTCGGAATGCGCCACCATCACCACCGGGGCTTTCCAGGGTAAGGAACCATAGGTATAGGAATTTAAATGAATGACATCGGGCTGTAAAGCGGCTTCCAGCTCCAGCAGATACTGGCCGGATGTCTCTATATCAGCCCATGGGTTTTCCATCCATTCCAGCTTGTAGTCCGTTTCATAAACCGTTACATGGCTCAGCGCTGCGACTTCCTCCCGTTGCGCCTTTTTCATACGGGCACCGGATGTAACCAAAAATATTTGCGCAGATGCGTACTGCAAGGCTTTGCATAACTCCATGCAGTATGTCCAAACACCGCCCACGGTATCGGCCGTCATTAATATCTTCAAAAGTCCATTACCTCCTGCCATAGATCTGGTCGAGCACTTCGGCTGATTTTAAGTAGTTGCTGGTTTCGGGATTGTAATTGGGATTAGAAGCCAGTTGTTCTATCCAGTGTACCAAGGCTTTACCTCCCCATGCATCAGGCGGGTGCACCAGTGTTTCTTTTTTAGTGCCCCAATAGCGTTCGGCAACAAAATCGTAAAAAGAGCCGGCTACGTTTTTTAAAGCCACGCCACCTTTGGTTCCGTAAAAAGAAGCTTCTATAACGGCATCACAACCGGCAGAAAGGTGCCAGGAGCAGGCCAGGTTGGCGGTTACATCATTGGTCAGGTCTACTATCACATTAGCATAATCTTCCACTTCCGCCTTGCCTTTTACCGATACACCTTTTGCATATAAACTGCTGGATACTTTATGCACTTCCGGAAAATCCATAGCGTACAGCATCAGGTCAATTAAGTGAATGCCCAGGTCCAGCACACAACCACCGCCGGATAAATTCAGGTCATAAAACCAGGGCTTATCAGGACCGTAGGCATTATGAAATTTTAAATCTACCACGAAGATTTTTCCCAGTTCGCCCGACTGAATAACAGTATGGACTTTTTGAAAAGCGGTGGTGTAGCGGTAAGAGAAATCAGCACCTAATAATTTATTGGCTTTGGCTGAAGACTCTATTACAGCTTGTACTTCTGCTGCATTGCGGCCGAGTGGCTTTTGACAAAAAACGGCTTTGCCACTTTCAAATGCCTGTACGGCTTGTTGCCTGTGTAAGGCACTGGGTGTGGCAATTACGACGCCATCAATATCTGGTTCTGCAATTACTTCTTCAAAAGAGGTTGTGATTTTGCTGTGAGGCGCAATTATAACGGCTTCGCCAATGCATTCATCCGAAGTATCTGAAATAAGGGCAATGTCTGCCAAGCCACTTTCTGCTGCTGCCTGCATGCGGTTACGGCCAATCCAGCCTACACCCGTAAAGGCCAGTTTGGGTTTGGTATGAATGAAGGTTTCCAAGTTTAAAAAGTTTAAAGTTGAACAAGTGCTTTCATAAATCCATCCGGCCGGTTAATGGTCATTTCAAAACCTTTTCCCACCTGGTCTAACGCAAAAGAATGCGTGTACAAAAGTGTCGGATCAATGGTGCCATTGACCACGGCCTCCACCGCTGCCTGCATGCCCTGCAGGTATTTGGCGGCTTCTCTTTCATGGGCATTGATCACATCAATTCCTTTCCAGTTCCATTTTTGAAAGTTTACTTGTCGCAAGCCATCCTGGTGGTAACCGGCAATAATCAGTTTGCCTCTTTCAACCACAATTTCAGTGGCAATATCAATGGCTTCCTGTTTGCCGGTAGCTTCAATTACCCGTGTACAAAAGTGGTCGCCGGTGATTTCTGCTACTTTATGGCTCACCTCCCAGGTGCTGGTTAAAGGAATGATTTCATCGGCTCCGTATTGTTTGGCAAACTCCAGGGAACAAGACCTTCTTGAAATGGCTATCACTTTGGCTCCTTTCTTTTTAGCTAACTGACACAGCAGGGCACCTAAAAAGCCAATGCCAATAATGGCTACCGTCTCGTTTTTGGAAATATCGCTTCGTTCAAAAATGTTGATGGCGCAACCCAAAGGCTCGCCGGGAAAAGGTTTTCCTGCAAAGGAGTCGGGTAGTTTAACGAGTGAACTTTCTTTGGCTACATCGTATTCGGCATAAGCATGATAGGAGAGAAACGCCACCCGGTCACCCACCTTGAGGTTTTGAATGTGATCGCCGGCGGCTTCCACCATACCCCAGCCTTCGTGGCCGGGTGTGCCGGGTTCCTGCGGGTATTGAAACCATTCCCGTCCTTCCCAGAGCGGGATACTGGAGGCGCAAATACCGCAGCCTTCCACTTTTATTCTTACTTCATCCTCTTTGATGGGTGGAATAGCAACCTTTTGTATTTCTATGGATTGAGGTCTTGTCAGTACAGCGGCTATCATTTAATAGGTGACTCTTTTTTTATTTTTTGATTGGGTTGAAGCGGTTGTGTCGGCCTGTTGTTTTGCAGACGTTATGGTATTTTGAATCAGCCAGTCGTATAAGCGGCTGACACCTTCTGCAGTGCCTACCTGTGGTTTCCAGCCGGTTGTTGCCGCAAATTTTTGAAAATCGGATACATAGTATTTCTGATCGCCGGGCCGCCATTCGTTGAAGGAAACATCGGGTTGTTTGCCATTCAGCTTGCCAATCAGTTCCAGCAGTTCCAGCAGGCTTACGGTATTGTTTACGCCGCCACCCATATTAAAGGCATTGCCGGTAAGCTTGTCCATATTTTCCTGCGCCAGCACAAAGGCATCCACCAGGTCTTCTACAAACAAAATGTCCCGTACCTGTTTGCCGTCGCCATAGAGCGTTATGGGGTAGTCTTTTAAAGCCTGTATCAAAAAATGCGCTACCCAGCCCTGGTCTTCGGTACCAAACTGGTGCGGTCCATATATACAACTCATACGGAATACCACGGTTTTTAAACCATAGGTTCTTCCATAGTCAATAATATACTGGTCGGCAACGCCTTTGGAGCAGCCGTAGGGGCTGTGAAAGTCCAGGTTGCGTTGTTCGCTGATACCATGTTTGCGGAAGTGCAGGTTTTCCGGGTGATAGCGGGTGCCATTCATCACCATACCCAAATCGCTTAATTCGCCATATACTTTGTTGGTAGACGTAAAGACAATAGGAGGTGGGTTATCGGTGTTTCTGATGGCTTCCAGCAGATTTAACGTGCCTTGTGCATTTACTTCAAAGTCATGGAATGGATTGACCAAAGAAGAAGTAACGGCAACCTGGGCGGCGAAATGAAACACCGTATTGGCATTTGCAACCGCTTGCTTTACGGCCACCTTATCCCTGATGTCTGCAATCATGATCTGCAGCAGGTCGGGATGCTTTTCCTTCAGCCAGTACAGGTTGTTTTGTACGCCGGCGCGGGATAAGTTGTCAAACACCATCACTGGTTTGCCTTCCGACAAAAGACGATCTGCCAGGTTGGTGCCTACAAAACCAGCCCCGCCGGTGATCAGCGTATATTTTTGATTGGTTGATTTTCCAATTACAGGCGGTGTCAACCATTGGGTTTCGCTAATGTTGTTGAGGCCTTTGGTGGCCAGCAGGGTGTACAGCAGCTTTGGACTGCCGTCAGCGTGTTTCATGCCAAAGAAGTATTCCCGCTCGTCTAAATGAAAACGGTCCACAGCCGGAAGTTCTGAAACAAGGTCTTTTAAACCATACCAATAAATACGCTTAGCCTTTGTGCCTATTGCCTCAATAAACTGCTGCAGTTGTTGGCGTTCGCTTTTTTGCCAGGTAGAAAAGCCCCCTTTCGTGATCCATAGTTCGGCGGAGGATTGGTGATTGTCTAACACCTGCTGAATTTTGGCCAGTTCAGCTTCCCATCCTTCCCAGTTGTAGTCAAAAACATTCGGAAAGCCATGGATGCCCACCACATCAATATACTGAATTAGGTTTTTATTGAACATCAGATCAAGCCAGTGCGGATCAACCGGGCTCATGCCGCCCAAAACCGTTTTTTTGCCCTTTTGCTGGCTCCGCTGAGCGGCCGCACCAATCATTTCGCAGAAGATGTTCCAGTCCGGGTCCAGGGTAAAATCATATTCTGCCAGGTTGTTGGGTTCGTTCCATAATTCTAGGTAGTCAAAATGTTGTCCGTAATGGGTAATGATCTGGTCAGCAAAGTCGGCATAGGCCTTTGGGTTTTTGGGTGGCGCCGATGATTTGGATTTAAGCCCCAGCGAAGGAGGGGTATATAAGAGGCAGGGCAGTACTTTCAGCTTTGTGCCCAATTTTTGAAACAACCAGTCGTACCATTGTTTGCCGTCTTCCTGATGCCAGTCTGCCCACGAGACATTGGTTCGTATATGAGTAATGCCTAGTTTTTCAAAATCGTTCAGTGCTTTTTCTACTTCCTCTTGCTGGTGGATGTGAAACCATTGTACCAAACCTACTTTTTCACTGAGCGCTGCTTTTTTTCCTTTTACTGATGGTTGTAAAGGCATTTCATTTGATTTTAATTTTATACGGTTAATCCTCTTGCCGCTAACTCGTTGCTAGCCTCCGATACTTTGTCTTCGGCCGACTGTCCTTCCAGCCATTCCGCCAGTTCTATCAAACCGTCTTCCAGCGTTACCTTGGGCTGGTATCCTAAAATCGCTTTGGCTTTAGAAATATCTGCAAAGCAATGCCTGATGTCACCCACCCGGTATTTGCCATTGATCTGGGGCGTCAGGTCAGCTTTATTTAAAATCCTGGAAAGTCTTTCTGCAATTTCTACAATGGTATAGGCATGACCACTGCCAACATTAAATACTTCGTAATCAGCTTCGGGTTTTTCCAGCGCCAGCCGCGATGCCTGTGCAATGTCTAAAACACTTACAAAATCCCTTTTCTGATTTCCGTCTTCAAATATCATCGGGGCGTTGTTATTGAGCAGGCGGGAGGCAAAAATGGCCAGTACTCCGGTATAGGGATTGGATAAAGCCTGGCGGGTACCGTATACATTAAAGAAGCGCAAGGCAACGGTTGGAATATGGTAGGCCCGGCCGATCAACAGGCAAAGACGCTCCTGGTCGTATTTGGAAAGAGCATAAACGGAAGAAAGGGAAGGCGTTTTGGTTTCCGGCGTGGCAAAAGGTGAAAGTATATTGCCGTCGGCGTCGTATACTTCCCAGTCGCCGTTTTTCAACTGTTGCAACGGCCGCTCCAATCCGGCTTTTATTTGACCCTGGGTGTTTTTGTACAAACCCTCGCCATAGATGCTCATGCTGGAGGCCACCACCAGCTTTTCAACCGGGTTTTTGATCAACGCTTCCAGTAGTACCGCGGTGCCGATGTTGTTTACATCCGTGTATTCTTTAATCTCGTACATGCTTTGGCCCACACCCACCATAGCCGCATAATGATAAACCGCATCCATACCTTTCAGGGCTTTCCTTACCGTTTCCCCATCCCGGACATCGCCAATCAACAATTCAACCCCAGGGTTTAGGTAGTCAGGCCTTGTACAATTTTTGCCATGTACCTGTTCACTCAGGTTATCCAGTACCCTTACTTCATAGCCTTTTTTCAGCAATTCGTCAGATAAGTGTGAGCCAATAAAGCCGGCGCCGCCGGTTATTAATACTTTTTTGCTCATCAGTGGTTATTTAATAGGTCCGTTATTATATATATAAAAATTATTCCATCTTTTTCAAATATGTCTGGCGTACGAGTGTTATATTGATATTATTAATAATATCAATAACTGTCTTGGTCACGGCGTAGATGCCTTCGTACGCGCATGGGTTTTTAAAAGATACGGACGAAATAAAGGCGGCATAATCCTCACCCGACGAATGTATATCCGGTAGAAAACTCCTAAGGATGCGAAGCGTGCTTGTTAGGTGGATATTGATTACATACGCCCGTTTATCCGGATTTCCTTCTGCTAGTTTTTCATAAATGCCTCTGCCTGCATTGCAAGCCAACAGGTGGGAAGGGACTGCATTTTGTTTAACGAGGTTGGATAGTTGTTGAACCTGTTCTACACTTGTTACATCGGTTTTGAAAAGAAAGAAGTGAGAGTTGTTGGTGTCAGGGTTATCAACAGGCTCTTTTATGTCTGCATCGACCACCGGGGCTTCTACAAGCTGCAACTTATCAGCAATGGTATTTCCAATACCGGAACTGCTGCCGGTTACAGCTGCAATACGGTTTTTTAAAGAAAAGGGAGTGTTGTCAGCCATTCAGTCTATAACAATTTAAAGGGTAAAATGACGGCAAATGGATATTGGAAATATTGTTTGCAGAAAGGACGGTAGCGAGTAGTTTCAGCCGCTATGGAACAGGGGTGAAATTTTATACCAGTGTGCCCGGCACGACTGTTTGCAAAGCGGCTTGCCAGGGTAAGGCGCTATCTATAAAGCTACTACAGATTCTGTTATAATGCAACAGTGGTTAATGGCCCTATGGGGTGTTAAAGAAGTGGTGAGACGTGAAACGGCAGACGCGAGACGACAAATGTGAAACGACAAATGTAAGACGGCAGACATAAGACTGGCTTGTACCATCAGTCTTTCACCTCTCACTTCTAACATCTCACGTCCCTTTCTGTCGGGCCAATAGCTGCTTGCAACTTCTTTAAAAGTCCATAAGCAGTCGTTTTTACCACCTCATTCAATCCGTTTTCCGTAAATGGTGTACTTAGTTGTTCTGAAAAAAGGTTGTAAAAAGGAAGCCCTGAATCTGGAGGGGGTGGCAGCCTGCAGGCATCAAAGTAAACTTACCTGATACTTTTCAGAGGGCTATGGAACCTGTTAAGGAAAGGAGCGAGCGGTTAAACATGTAAAAGCGTTTTTTGTGAAATGCCACTTTATGGTTGGACACCAAAGGCATTTTCTTTAAAAACCCATAGCAGCTGTTGGTTCAGTTTCAGTGGAGCAGTTGCAGCCGACAGGTTTAAAAACGAAAAAGCCCCGGAACTACCGGGGCTTTTGGTTAGGCTCTTTTTGTTTTTTTGATGGTGGATTTTGGCTTTTGCGGTTGTGGTTTTTCACCTGAAAGGGTAGCGGCCATTTTGATGGCTTCGTAAGCATTGACCAAACCTCCGGTAACACTTAATTCCGATAATTGCACAGTTTCACCGGTTTCCGGATTTTTTACACTTGTATCTGGTTTACCGGCGCTTTTTTCAATCACCTGCTTTACCTGCTGGGGGGTTAATTCAGGGTAATAAGAAAGAATAAACGCGGCCAACCCAGCTACCACCGGCGATGCCATACTGGTACCTTGCAGGTTGCCGTAAGTATTACCGCCGGGTACGGTAGAATAAATCTGTACGCCGGGGGCAAACACATCTACTTCTTTTTTGCCATAGTTGGAAAAGCTGGCTACAAGACCACCCAGTTTCGGATCGCCACTGGCACCCACGGTAATCCAGTTGCTGGCTCTTTGGGCGTCCCCTTTGAAAACAGGTGAGGGGTAGTTTTCAGTGGTGTCGATATCGGCAGCAGAGTTACCGGCCGCATGTACCAGTAATACACCTTTGCTTTCGGCATATTTAACCGCTTCATCCACCCATTCTTTCTCCGGTGAAAAACCTTTTCCAAAGCTCATATTGATGACTTTGGCGCCGTTGTCCACGGCATAACGAATGGCCAGGGCAATGTCCTTGTCGTGCTCATCGCCATCGGGTACGGCGCGGATCATCATGATCTTTACATTGTCGGCTACACCGTCCATGCCTTTGCCGTTGTTGCGGGCCGCACCAATAATACCGGCTACGTGTGTGCCGTGGAGCGGTGTGCTGGCCATGATGTCGTTGTTGCCGTAAAAACGGTCGTTGATATCTTCGTAATTGTCTTTTACAATCTCGCCGCGGTAATCACGGGGCGCTTTTTCGGCTGCTTCATTTTTTCTTTCTTCACCCGACAGGTAGTCGCCAATTTCGCCCAGGATTTCTTTATTGGAACGATCCAGGTCAAGGCTGAGGCCGTTGTACAGCACCAGCATTTTCCTTTTCGCTAATTTGCCTTCCTCGTCGGTGGCGGCATATTTTTCTACATCCGAGCCGGAGTATTCCGCCTTGTTCAGTTTGTTTTGCAATACCGAATCCGCTGACATGGCAGATTTATAAGCATTTTTAATCAGCATCAGGTTCAAGGCATTTTCGGCATTGGGAGCAATATCTTTTGCTGCTCTTTTCCAGGTTCTGTACAGTTCCCTGTCCTCCGGGCTTAAGGAAGCCGTGTCGGTAACCTGGGCAAATTTGCTTTTATATTTATGATACACTCGGGCGGCTTCGTAAGAATCTTCTTTTACGTTTCTGCCATCACGGCCGCCGATAAAGTTCCAGCCATGTACGTCATCCACGTAACCATTGCCGTCGTCATCAATGCCGTTGCCGGGAATTTCTTTTGGGTTCGTCCATAAAACCGGTTTCAGATCTTCATGCGTGGTATCAATACCGGAATCGATCACCGCTACCACCACCGTTTTACTCTTTTTTTCTTTCACCAGTTCGTAGGCCTTGTCCAGGCTGATGCCATAGTAACCGCTGGTGGTTTTATCTTTCAGGTGCCAGC
Organism: Bacteroidota bacterium; assembly: GCA_023391895.1. Classification (GTDB taxonomy): domain Bacteria; phylum Bacteroidota; class Bacteroidia; order Chitinophagales; family Chitinophagaceae; genus Flavisolibacter. Next base: position 4,774 of record JAEWAC010000461.1, on the reverse strand, counting down.
CATTAGAGGAGGCCGCCGAGGTTTGTGCATAGGAACTGATTGACAACCCAACGGCAATCGCTACCAGTGCGGATTGTTTCATTCGATTCATCATTTCTAAAAGTTTTATGAAAAACAAATTTGCTTTATCCGTAAAAATAAATGAAACCGTTCATACAGTATTGTAAAAAAAGGCCTGATAGACAGGCCTTTTGATAAAATAACATTATTAAAACAACTTATAGCTGCGAAAGTTTAAGCTCTACCCGGCGGTTTTTGGCTTTTTCCAGTGGGTCGTTACCGGTATAAACGGGCCTGGAAGAGCCATAACCCGTAGCTGTGATCCGCTCGGCTGCTATGCCTTTGCTGACCAGATAAGTTTTTACCGCTTCGGCCCGCGATTGCGACAGCTTTAAATTGGCCGCGTCATTGGTAGAACCGCCCGTGGTATGGCCTTCTACGCTGAGCTGCTGATCCGGATGCGCTTTTAAAATGGTTGCCACTTCGTTCAAAACCTCATGGGAGGCTGTAGTTAAGGTGGCTTTTTGGAAGTCGAACTGGATCTGCCGGGCAGCAAAACCTACTTTTTCTGCTACATGCTGACTTATTTCCGGACAGCCGTTGTTAGCTTTTGTGCCTGCCTGGTTCGGACATTTGTCTGCTTCGTCGTTGATGCCGTCACCATCCGTATCGGGTACCGGGCAGCCTTTGTAACGGGCTGTACCAAACACCGTAGGGCATTGGTCTTCTTCATCATTCACCCCATCTTTATCAGTATCGGGCACTGGGCAACCGTGGTATTTCAACAGACCTGCTACGTCCGGGCATTGATCGTCTTGGTCGGCCACACCATCGCCGTCTTTATCCGGACAGCCCTTGGTGAGAGCGTTTCCCGCTACGTCAGCACAGGCATCCAGGTCGTCCGGAACCCTATCACCGTCACGGTCTTTCACCACCGGAACGGTTGTGGTCGTGGGCTGCTTTCCTAAAAAGATACCCAAAGTGGCGCCTATTGTTTTGTGTTGGAACGCCTGGGTTTCATTTTTATGAAAAGAGTTGAGTCCTTGGCTGTAATTAACGGTAAGAAAAGTGCGGCCAAACTCCAGGCCGCCAAAAGCATGGGCGGCAAAATGCAGTACTTTGTATTTTCCTTCTCCATTGCCTACCGGGAGGTCTTCTTCCTTGTTTTCGTCATATTTACCCATAACATCCAGGGTGTTTTGGGTAAGATGACCGTTGTAAAAAAGGGAAGCTTGCGGACCGGCTCCTATAATAAAGCGGGTTTTGCCTTTCAACGGCTGTTTGTAAACCAAATGAAAAGGTGCATCAATGTAATTGACCGATAAGGTGGTCAAGGCGGTTTGCAGCTCTGAAGTGGCTGGGTCAAACACCTGCTGTACTTTAGAACCTTTGGCTGAATATTGAAGGCCCGCCTGAAGGTACCAGCGCCTGGCCAGCGGGATATCGGCTAAAAACCCTATATGCACACCTCCTTTTTGGGGGGACGTGGTGGCAACGGTATCAGGGAAAGGGGTAAAAGCCGGCGTTACAGAGGCGCCTTGCGGCCCCACCACCAGCGCACCCCGGATTTGGGCACCTGCCGACAGGGCACAGGAAAAGCATAGAATACAAAAAAGCTGTTTTTTCATAAGCATCGGGTTTCTTAGGATATGTAGATCGGCGACAAGATATAAATTTTACAGATCAAATTTAATACCCTGTGCCAAAGGCAGGCTGGTGCTGTAATTAATGGTGTTGGTTTGACGCCGCATATAAATTCGCCACGCATCCGATCCGCTTTCACGGCCGCCGCCGGTTTCTTTTTCGCCGCCAAAGGCACCGCCGATTTCGGCACCTGAAGTCCCGATGTTGACATTGGCAATACCACAGTCCGAGCCCGCTGAGGAAAGGAATTGTTCTGCCTCCCTTAAATTGAGGGTCATAATAGATGAAGACAAGCCTTGCGGTACCCCGTTTTGAATGGCAATGGCTTCGTCAAAGGTTTTGTACTTTAATAAATACAGGATGGGGGCAAAGGTTTCGTGCTGCACAATGCTATAGTGCGGTTGGGCTTCGGCAATAGCAGGCTTTACGTAACAGCCACTTTCAAAGCCATTGCCTTCCAGCCGGCCGCCTTCTACTGCAAAAGTGCCGCCTTCTGCCTTGCATTTTTCAATTGCAGACAGGTAGGCTTCCACAGCGTCTACGTCGATCAGGGGACCTACATGGTTTTTTTCTTCCAGCGGGTTGCCGATGCGTAACTGGCCGTAAGCAGCTACCAGTTTGGCTTTGACAGTATCATAAATGCTTTCGTGGATGATCAGCCGCCGGGTAGTGGTGCAGCGCTGGCCGGCCGTGCCCACGGCGCCAAACACACTGCCAGGTATGGCAATATTCAAATCCGCATCCGGTGTAATGATAATGGCATTGTTGCCGCCCAGTTCCAGCAGCGACCTGCCCAGGCGGGCCCCTACGGCCGCACCCACGGACTTACCCATACGGGTGGAGCCGGTAGCTGAAATCAGAGGGATCCGGTTGTCTTGGGCCAAACGTTCCCCTAAATCTCTGTCGCCCACCACCAGGTTGCAAACACCTTCGGGTACGCCATTTTTCTTAAAAACTTCAGCAATGATGTTTTGGCAGGCAACCGCACAAAGCGGCGTTTTTTCAGAAGGCTTCCAGATGCAAACATCCCCACAAACCCAGGCCAGCATGCTGTTCCAGCTCCATACGGCTACCGGGAAATTAAAGGCGGAAATAATGCCTACAATACCCAATGGGTGCCATTGCTCGTACATGCGGTGGCCAGGCCGCTCGCTGTGCATGGTCAGGCCATGTAGCTGGCGGGAAAGACCTACGGCAAAATCGCAGATGTCAATCATTTCCTGCACTTCGCCATAACCTTCCTGCAGGCTTTTACCCATTTCGTAGGACACCAGCTTGCCTAAGGGTTCTTTGTACAGGCGCAAGGCTTCGCCTACCAGGCGCACTACGTCACCCCGTTTGGGTGAAGGCCACATGCGCCATTGCAGGAAAGCTTCCTGTGCTTTTTTTACCACCGCTTCATAGGCGGCTTCATCGGTAAGTTGTACAGCGGCAATGGCTTTGCTATCTACCGGCGAGTAGGAGGTAATGGTTTTTCCGTCACTTTTGATCCGCTCTCTTCCGGTTGAAGTGCCGGCGTTTTGATCGGCTATACCTAATTGCTGTAAAATGTCTTGCATAATCGAAAGTTTTATGGGCTAAGCACTCAAATGTAGCATGAATAAGTAAAGTCAAAATCTTAAAATAAAAAATGGAAGCACACTGGCTTCCATTTTCCGATTTTCTTTTAGTAGAATCTATTGTTCTACTTTTTATGTGACATGAGTTTTATAAAGAAAGTTTGGCGCCCGCCATAGCCCAGCGACCCGGCATGGGCGAACCCAAAAGATCGCTATAGGAACGGTCAAAAATATTATCCACCTGGGCTACCACGCTTAATTTCTTTTTCCATACAAAAGCTTCTGCCTTTCCGTTCAGCACAAAATAGTCGCTGGTAATCTTAGCATGAATGGCATTAGCATTTTGCGGGTTGCGTAATTTGTAAATGCCATTGGTACTGATGATGACCCAGGGCGTATTCAACACTACATTAAAGTTGCTCATAAACCTGGCATGAGAAGCAATATAAAAGCTGGGTTGGGTTTCAGAGCTTTTTGACCTAAGCCATAAAAAGCCCATACTGCTCCATAAACTATAATTGTTGCTTAGCTTTTTTGAAAACTGTACATCTGTTTCAAAACCTCTGGTGGTAACCGTGGCTATATTTTTAGCCAGGGCATAGGTTCCGGAAGGTATCAGGTTTTCCTTTCTGGGCATATTCGCATACGGGGTGGTAACCCAGTCAATCAGGTCTTCATGATTGCGCTGGAAATAAGAAGCTGAAACCTTGATGCTTTTGCTGAAGATATAATCGGCGCCGCCTTCATAGCTGAACGATCTTTCTGCCACTAAGTCCGGGTTACCAATACTGCCGCTATTTACAATCGTCTTGTTGTAATTGTTATAGCGTTCTGTAAAATCAGCTTCGCGGATGGTTGTACCGGCACTGGCCCGCAATTGCAGGTTGGCGATGTTGTAAGAAGCATTCAGCTGCGGAACCAGGTGGGTTCCGCCGCGTTCGTTCCAGTCTAAACGTAAGGCAGGATTGATGTGGATGTGGTTGCCAATTTTCTGATCCAGCAAAGCAAAAAGAGCCGCCTGCTGCAAGTCATGATTACCCCGGTCGTTGGAGCGGATCACACGGTTTTGAAATTGTGCACCCGTGGTTACCACACTTTTGTTCCATCTATGCTGGTAGGTGGTTAACGCCTGCAGCAAACGGGATTTATTGAGGTTAGGTGCAGCGGCGGTATTGTATAGATAATGATCTTCTCCGGTTTTATAACCCACCTGTATATTGAAATGGCTTTTTTCTGTACCATAGTCAGCCTTTAACTGGTTCCAGAAGGTTTTCACCTGCTCCGTGGCGGTGTCAGAAGCATAGGTGGTGTAAAAGTTCTGGGCCGAAAAACGCCTGTCGTCGTAGGCACTGCGGTAGGAGAGTTGCCAGCGTTCGTTCAGCTTTTGCGAAACAGAAACCGAACCGGTATGATTATGAAAAAATCCTCTGGTGCCTCTTTGCAGTTGTCCCGATGCATTATTGGTTAAAATTCCACCGGAAACCGCTGTGTTTTTCTTTTGGTAAAACGCCCCGGCATTTACATTGAAAAGCCCATACTCTCCACCCACTACCTGGGCCTGAACATTAGCC
>JAEWAC010000436.1 GCA_023391895.1 Bacteroidota bacterium | reverse complement strand
GATGATCGAAACAGTAAGGGAAGCCGCCAGCCCCGAAAGAATCTTCCGCCAGCATAACCTGCTGCTGATCGTGCTTTCCAGCCAGTGCACCACCTCCTTTACGGACATTAAATTACGCCTTGAAGCCTCACCTGTGGCGCACCGGTTTGACTATACCCTTTGCCTAGCCGCTGACCTGGAAAGGCAACTCTCCCAGGGGCACCTGTTCTATTCCACCCTTTGTACCAGAGAACACCTGGTGTATGACAGCGGTGTGTCTTCATGCCCGCTTCCCCTCATTGAAAGAATTCAAAGGGTGAAAACAAAAGCCGTCCAGGACTTTACCACTGGCTTTCACAGGGCAAACGCCTTTTTGAAAGGTGCAACCTTTTACCTGGCCAGTTGTGAAAATGCCCTGGCTGCCTTTATGCTCCACCAGGGGGCAGAGCAAGCTATACGGACTATCCTATTTTCCCTCTCGGCCCAGGAGGTAAAAACCCATACCCTTTCAGAATTAAACCAGCACCTGAGGCGCTATGGCCTTGCCCAGGATACCTTTCTTTCCGGGAGAACTGGTGAAGACCGTAGGCTGCTAGAGCGGCTGGAAAAAGCCTATACCTGCGCCCGGTATACCAATCACTATGAAATATCGCAGGAAGACCTGTTTCAATTGCTTGCCCGTGTCAAAACCCTGATGAAGGAATTAGAGCAAAGTTTTGAAGAGCTGATAAAGCGCTACGTAGGTTCTGCGGCTAATAATTCCCATCCCTAAATCTAACGGTATGAAAAAAGGAAAAAGAAACAATGCCAATTTTAAGACTATAGACCCGAAGAAAGCAGTAGCCCCAAGAAGTGACACGTCCAAGCTTCGTCATACACCTAAACCATGTATGAAATGGCAAACCGGCGATTATGAACGCCATGCCGATTTTCGGTTTACCCTCCCCTACCAGTTTCTGTTATTATGCAGGTTAATGGACATAACCCCTGACCAGGTACTAACTGATTTTATGGACAACCTTTCTTGTGGCAGCTGGAAACGGCAAGGGCGGGATAAGGCCAAGGAAAAGCTGATCGACTATTTTGTGGAGCATGGCTACGGGCAGCACCATTATACGGCCGAAGACATCCGAACTATATTCAAGGAGCTGGATGCCATTGGCCTGTTATGGCCGGAAGGTGCCAAGATGAAGCTTATTGACCTGCATGCCGAATGGCGGGATAAATACCATACGTACTGGTTTAAAAAGTGGTTTAGGAAGCCTAAAAGAAAGCTATAAAGTTTAAGAGCTTCAGAATAATTCAACCAACAAACATACTCTTGCATTAGAAATCAGTGATTTAGTTGGAATAAGAACAGGTGCTTTTACATTGTAAAGTTCACCATATGTAAAGCTGGGATGATTTAGCATTTGAACTAACAACTTTCATTCAATATACTATTTACTATTAAGGAGTATTATTGAAAATTAAGAGGCTCTTCAGGCAATGCAATCTCAAAACCTTCCAATACGGACATTTTGTAGCCCTAAGGGTTGAAAGCTTAAAACTTTCGTTTCAAGATTTACCACATTTATGTCCTTTATTGAGCATTAAGGGTAAAACTTACCAGCAAAAAGTTCGAGTTTTTCAAGGTCTTTATCATCATTAAAATATCATGTTTGAACTTCAACTGGTGTTTCAATTCTATTTGCTAACATGATATGATTGTATATATCTACGTCAGCTTCCGTATTTAAAATCTCGAAACTGATAAAAAGACAATACGGCACTTCTTCTTCTAAATCGACGCTCCACCCCTTATGACCCATTACCGCTACCCCAATCTGATCTGGAATGTTATAAGATTTAATGACCATCCAATCTTTTTGAGTAGTATTATCTTGCCGTTTTACGCTTCGATATTCTCCGAGGTTTGAACGTTCTCTTATTTTCCAAGGCAACTCTTCGTATCTGCGTTGGTTTAATGGATTTGATCTGTCATCATTCTCAGGTTCATCTTCGTCATCACTTATATTGATTATTCTTTCCTGAAACTCCTCAAACGACTCCCCAATCTTTGAAGTTCTCCAATCAAGCCAATGAGATAAATAAGAGTTCGTTCTCATCCTAGTTCTCCTAGGATTTGCCTTGTAAGATAAAGTACATTCAACTAGCACATCAAAATCAGAGCCTGGTCTATTTACTTCAGAAGGAATCACAACCGAAAAAATATCAGCATGTTTTGCATTCAGTATTCCATTCGAATACAGTGTAATGCGTTTTGAATTATTATTAAGGGACCTTGCTTGATCAGGAATTCCATATCCAAATAACCTAAGATATCCGACGTCGGGATTATTAAATGCGTATTCTGGTAGCCTAGCAGAATGCACAACTAAACCCTTATAAAAAAGACAATTTTCTGTAGGAAAGTTCGCTTGTAATGTGGCGACCAAGTTTGCAACCTTTGGAGCGGCAAAAGATGTCCCTACTCTGTCCCTTCCAGTAGCATCGTTACTTGTTTGAATAGATTTAACTAAGTGAGGAGACGTACTTGCGTGTTCAATAATGTTTGGATTTTGGTTTTTTTCACGTACTAGGTCGCCTCCAAATTCAACAACATCAGGTTTTATCATACCCCATAGTCCTAAGCCTACTCTTGTAAACGGTGAGGGGCCTGGAAGACGTCCATGAGCCCTGGCAAAAGAAATGCGATCAGCGTCCTCGAATTCTCCTACTGTTACTGAACCGACTGATAAACTAAAACTACTCTGAGATGGGTTAGCGATCCTGCAGAAGTTTTGTGATAACAGATAGTTAGGATAATTATGCCCCTGAGATAAAAACTCTGATATTCCCGGTTTATTGCCAACCCCTCTCTTAAAAAGATTCCCAACTGCGACAATGAATAAAATATCATTATCGTAAATGAGTTTATCTATTGCAGCAGCCCATAGGGACATGTGTGTTAGTCTGCATGGCACCCAGCTTGTTATGGAAAGATTGTAAATCTTGGTAGGAAGGAAATCACGTACAATTTGCTGCATTATCTGAGGTGGAAACAAATCTCTATTTAAAAGACACCTTCTATTTAAAATTTTTGCATTCTGAATCCAATATGGTAGCTGAATTGTTCCACTGCCATAAATTCCTTCTGGAAATAAAACTGCCCCAGCGACTCTTGTCCCATGTCCACCCCCATCTACTAAATCTGCAGGTCCTTCTCCTGATACATAAGACCTAGAGGTAGCCAAATCAATGGCTGGCGCTAATAGTCTGTGCCCCTCCATTACTCCACTATCTATTACACAGACCTTTGGAGCATCTTGAGCTGGTGGCGTTATTTGAACTTGCGCTGAAACATCATCAGTTGTATCTTCAAAAAGACCATCTAAATAGTCATGTTCAACAATTTCAAAAACATAGGGATAATTAAATAGTATATCTTTTAGACCCTTTACGGTAATCTCTGCTCGAATCCCAAAACTATCGTAGTAATCAAATGAATATCTTATTCGACCGTATATTGATACGATTGCTTCAAACTGATCATACCTGGCTATTTGAACTTCGTCTCTTTGTCGTGCCTTAACTTCCCATTTATTCAATCTTGTTGCATATCTTTCATCTGACTCAGTCTCTCTTTTTAGAGGTTTATTACTAATCGGTAAATTACATGCAATACTTATATCTAATTCTAAGATCTCATCATCTTTTAAACGGTCTAACTTCTCATTTAATTCTGGTGATAAAACGAATTCTCTTTTCCAAGCTAACCCGTTATCAATCTCCCATAGATAAGCTGTACCAACATCCAAGTCATTACTAAAACGCTCTATCCTAAGCTTTAATTTCTCGAAAGCATCAACGCTGGCACCTATAATCAACCCTTCTTCCTCCTGGGAAATAATTTCAATCCCAAACCCTTTTAATGCCTCGACATCCAAGCTTTTTATATCAACTTTCAAAAAGATTGGTACCACCCTTGGGTCAATGTACTCTCCTATAGGTGTGTCAATAATCCCTTGTAGATTAGTGTTCCATTCACTCTCTACTTTAGAAACACTTCCATTCAAATTGCTTGCATGCGAGCTTCTATTTTCAAGGTTTTCAATTGATCTTTGAGGTTTTTTTCTTGGGGAACTTTGTCCTGTGTAATTTCTTCTTTCGACATGCTGCGGAAGAGGTAAGTGAGGAAATTCAGACATAGAGGATTAACCTTTATTAAAATATCTATTTTCTTCTAAAGCTTGAATAAGTTGATCATATTCTAACACCTTATTCCCCTCAATAACTGTCAACTTAGTAGCATCTTGAGCAATCTTTACAACTAAGGCCGCAGAAAATCCTTCCATCTGCCTTGCAATTGATTTAATATCTATTGCATTAGAAACATTAAAAGCGGACAAGGTTTTTCGCAAAAGCTTTTCTATTTCATCTATTCCAGGTTTTGGCATTTCTATTATTTCATCAAATCTTCTAAACAATGCATTATCGATAATACCATCAAAATTTGTAGTAGCTATTAATAAACCTGGAGATTTTAGGTCTTCTAGCAATCCTAATAATATATTTACAACTCGATGCATTTCACCAACATCATGACCGTGACCTCTTGATTTTGCAATGAAGTCAAATTCATCTAGCAATATCACGCATGGGTAGTTTTCGAAAACATCAAAAAGCTTTTTTAAATTAGATGCAGACTCACCTAGATACGAGGATATAATCGCCTCAAATCGAACCTTCAAGAAAGGCAACCCAATATTCCACGCAATTCTTTCAGCAGCCATGCTTTTGCCACAGCCTGGCGAACCATATAAGAGAATTTTTTGCTTTGGTCTCAATCCATAATGAGCCAGACGTTCTCTAGCAACATATTCCTTTTCAATTCGACTAATCTTTTTCTCAATGTCCTGCGGTAGAACCATCTCATGCCTTAGATATTCTCTTTCAACAAAATCTGCGAGTGGCACTTTAAATCTGTTATCAGTAGGAATTATAATTCCATTTGGTAAAAGCGATTTAAGGTTGCCTTTAAATGATGCGTAAGAATGGATGTTCTTGTTTAAGATATCTTTGAGTCTAGATGCCAACCTAGTATGGCCTTTAATTTGTTCCTCTTCAATTATTTTCGTGGCAATCTTGACAATATCATCATTTTTGTCTCCTTCGATTGACCTAAAAAGCCTAACCAATAACTCTTGGTTCATTTTCCTCTCCTTTGCTTAAATATAATACAAAAATCCTGCGAACTTATGTTATTTTAAACTGAAAAATCAGGCGCCGAAGGAATTAGCTGCCAGACAAATAGGAATCGAACAAATATCCAAGAATTAATGGCCTTTTTTAACCCTTACGGTCCCAAATCTGCCCAAACCTTCCATTTCTTTCCAAAAAGGACATTCGTAGACAGGACTGGCAGCAGTTCGAACTTTTTAGTGGCAGATTTAGTGGAGGTTATTACGTTTAAGTAAGAGACCTCGCTTATCATTCTAATGATGTAGGCTGCGGCACAATAACATGGAGCAAGCCTAATCAGCAGTTTTAGGAGGACAATCTTATGTAAAGGGCTGATTATAATCCCGCCGCTGCAAGTGATCTGCTGCTCTCACAATAATGCGGCCGCTGCACTTGTAAAGTGTAACGCCAGAAATGGCGAAGCTAATGAAAGAAACTCTCATCAAACTTTATGTAAATTCTCAACAAATGTGAACCAATTGAAAATCTCCCTTAAATATCACCTCTTTAGTTCACTTTTCGCTAAGACTTACAGGAAGAAATCAACTTCTGACTCTCAATTTCTTGTAACCAGTGAGACGGTTAACGCTCCGACCAATACGCCTAAAAATGTCTTTGACAGTTCCTCCAACACGGGAAGAGGCTTTCCTTTACTTGATGCCAAAAAATAAAAGACCAGTGCAATGACCAAGCTAATGACATAAAAATAGCAGGCAAAAATCTGGGCTTTCTGGTTCGGTGAATTGTCCGCATTGCTTGCAGTGGTAGAAGTGCCACCAGGCACCGGGGCTGGCTGTTTTGTGTGAACGGTCGGGCGCAAGCCGAGGAAGGGTTTAGGCAATGTGGCTCGTGCAGCGTTATTGGGCGGCGTAAACGAATAGCCGATAACCGCACCCAAGTTCGTCGAAAGAATACCGCCAATGACAATAATGGCACTGCTGAACAGGGTGTTCAGGCTCTCTTTCCCCTGCACCGACAGAATACCCGCATTGATAATGGCTATCAAATAAAACAGTCCCGCCAAAAAGACCAATCCCAGAAGCAATGGTTTGATGGAGCTCATATTGTTGATTTTATTGTTTGATGTTAGATCGCAAATTCAAAAACGCCTCGTCCGTGCGTTGCTGCACGCAGGAGTCGCTGAGAGAAGTGTATCTGCAGATCAAAGACAGGTGCATCAGGCATCCCGTTGGGCAAAGGCCTCCAGGTGCCACCACTGTCTGGAGAATGCCATACACCAATGTCTGCCCCCACGTACACATTAGTCGGTGCTGTCCGGTCAACAACGATTGCATTGTGCTCCACATCCAGTAAGTTTTTCTGATGCAGTTGCCCACTTCGGGCACGCCATTGTACATCATCGAAATGCCAGACATGCCGGTAATCACCGTTCCCACCAAACGCAATATAAATGGATGCCCTTGTTGCATCAGACCAATCAATGGCAATATCCGACACCAGCCCTCGTAAGGCCAGGGGGCCGACTGCGACATTGTTAATCTGAGAAACCTGCCACTGGTTAATGGTTAAGTCAACCCGGAAGACTTCTCCCCTCGTCGTGCCCAAGAAAAAGCGGTTCGCTGAAGCAAATGTCATCGAGTAAATACCACCTTGTGACGGTATCAAAATTTTTTTTGTCCAATGCAACCCAAAATCAGTAGACAGATAAACCATAGGGCGTCCAGCGTTATCAGCCGATGCGAGGGCCACGATTTTTGCTTCAGCTGGTTTTGCAGGATTATAAGGCGGGCCAACTATTGGCTCAGTCATCATGGCCCAAGGAAATTCAGTGGCTTTCCAAGAGTCATGATCAAGACCGCCATCTACCGCACGGTAAACCCAACCATTCGCGAATACCAAAACCTGCCGGGGGTCAGCCCAGTTGACATGACAGTATCCACCGTCGCCCCAGCAGACGTGTTTCCAGTTCGGACTACCATTCGTCCTTGCGGTTCCGTTATCCTGCAGACCCGAAAAAAGAACGCCTGGATCAGTAGGATGTTGCGCAATAAAATTGCAACAGAGACAAGCCAAACCATTGTTGCGGCTGGCAAAATTATCAGAGGCTCTCGGATTCCGATTTAAAAAAATGCCGCCATCTGTGCCTGCCCACAATGCGTTTGCATCACCTGGACTGTGCAGCAATACATGGACATCAGCATGGGCTTTTTGGCCAATGGACTGTGAGGTCATTGAATATCCCGACCCTGATTTATTGACCACTGAACGCCAGATAGAAGCAGGATACATATCAACATTAGCATAACTGCCTCCTGTATAAATAATATTTGAATTTAGCGGATCAACCGCAATGGCTAAGTCGTAATCACCCTGACTATTTCCATTTTGATCAGTTGGAAGCACATCTGGCGGATTGGCAATCTTTTTCCAGCTGTTGGCACCCGCCTCGTAGCGAAAAATACCATTCAAGGCTCCCTTGCCATTGGCAACAATGGCGTACAAAATATTTGGGTCGGTCGGCTGTACAGCCAGTTCAATTCGTCCCAAATTGGATGCCGGGAATCCACTGTTTAGGCCAGTCCATGTTTTTCCATCTTTTGATGTAACAACACCTTTTCCCCATTCCGCCGCATAAAAAACTGTCGTACCGGCAGAGGCCACCACCACACTGGAATGGACACCAACTCGTTGTTGCTTCCATTCTGCATTACCACCTGTCGGCACTCGCTGGTACAACCCTTCTGAGGTGGCCGCAATAACATGCTCCCGGTTCGACGGATCAACTGCTAATGCAAAAAAAGCTTTGCCTGCTAAAGTCGGAGAGCCAGCCGCTGTTTTTTCCTGGATCCAATGATCCCCTCCGTCATCACTTCGAATCGGGCCTATTCCACGATAAGCCGGTAAGGCATTGGTAATCCTGCTTTGAAACAGAAAATATGTATTACCCTCCCCCGTACCAACATACACCCGGAGGGGATCATTTTTATCAATAGCAATTGCTCCACACGCGAGGCTCGTACTGGCAAAATTAGTGGGATCCATATCGAAAGCATCCATCATAGATCTCCAGGTCAGACCGGCATCTTTAGAGCGGAAAACACCTCCATTGGCTGAAGCAGCATAAACTATCTGGCCGGTACTGTCAATGGCGATGCCGGCAATCCGTCCACCGACAGAGGGAAAACCTTGGGCCTGTGCCTGCGTAACCACAGATGGTCCGAGTGGTGCCCAGTTTTTTTGTCCGGGTATGATCGGTCCTGGTATTGGTGCCATGCCCAATTTGGCCTTAGCAGCCTGCACACTTTCTGCTTTTCGTTGTTTGTATTCCGCAAGGATATCAACCCAATACTCTTGTGAAGGAACAGCCAGAATCTCTTCACCTTTCTTTTCCTGTAAGTCGCTGGTAAACTTTTTCGATTTCGGGCCGGCAAAGGAAAATGGAGAAACAATAGGTGCTCGCCTTGGTACCGGTTCCTCGATTGGCACAAGTCTCGTGTAGGCGGCTTCCATAATGGGGAAGAACCACTTCCGTGGACCACCTTCCCGCTCCGCTTTTTCTATTTCTTTTTTTGTGCTTCCTTTTCGGGAGCCTACCCGTTTAGACGTTCCCTTTTTTGACGCGGCCTTTTTACTGGAAGTTTGCGCAGCCTTGACAGAAGATTTTTTCAAAGCTGTTTTTTTTTCCAATGTACTCTTTTTGGTTGTTGCCATGATAGATGCTGTTTAGAATTTATACTTCAAGGATTAGATGCGTTTATAGGCTTTACGAAACAGGGGTTTCCGTAGCAGCTGTTTGGGAGAGAATCGAAAGAGTGGTGCATCTGGCTGTCCGGCTTTGGCTTTCCACAAAAGAATTACCAGGAAAATGGCGTTGAACAAGCAAAGCGCTATCAGGTAATTGAATGCTTCGCCAGAACGAATAAATAAAAGAAGCACCGGAGAAGCGATACTGAGCAAAGAATAAAGGAAAAGTAACACTCGGTTTCTGAATATAAAATTGATAACAGTTGTGAACAAACCAGCAACCAGTATCTCAAAAAGGCCGCCATCAATAAATGGTTCCATAAAAGTGTTTTGGAATGGTCAAAAATCTTGTTTGATAAATCAAGTTTTCGGGGAACAGAATATCCGAATTGATAGAGACGGTATATGAAAAGTATTTTTTGTAGGAACAGCACGACAGCATAGATAGCCTTCCTGAAAGGGATCAGCAGTGATTTCCACCCGGGCCACCGTAAAAGAAACTGGACCCCCAATCCGGCTCCTGTGCATATTCAAATTTGTAACAGTTTTCCGATGTCAGTACCGGCGACAAATGTGCAGGGCGATTGATGCTCCCTTCATCGAGATAACTAATGTTGCGGATATAGGCAGCACGTCCATAGCCTTGATCTGCATACTGCCCACTTCCCATCGGTGCCCAAGAGCCATTGCCGCTAACTTCTCCTCCCACTACGACGGCATCGGCCAGTTTAGTCAGCGCACCATTTCCAAAAAGTCGTTTGGGATAATAGCCGACCGGTGTTTCGTTGATGTATAACCACCAGGCTGTGTTAATGAGAATCCAGTCCACCCGCATGTCTATTTGCGTCCCAGCTATTGTGCTGACTGGACTGAGTGCTCCTCCCAGTCTCCAAGAGCTATTCGCCTGCACAAACGTTTCAGATTGTTCCATGTTGTAACTACCGGTTCGGTAGTTATCAGGAGTCCAGTAGATGAAAAGCGCAGGCTTGCTGTGGCCATAATGCAAAGGACAAACCTGCCATCCCACCTCAATGGTTTGTTGCTGGACACCGCGTCCACCAATTGTCCATAGTTGCGAAAGAGAAAATAACTGGTTTTGGTTGTGAAGCGGCGGTTGCCAGATATTCAGTGTACATCCACCTCCTTTGTTCGTAATAAAATGCCGAGCATAAACATATTTACGCTCAGCTGTGGTAGCGGCAGCGACAAGTTTCCGTGGTCGACTAGCAGCCGGCTCTTTCTCCCGATAATCTTTACGAAGAAACTGTTGTACACTTTTAAAGGATGCCATACGCTCCAGTGTTAGTCTTCGTACAGGAATGGTTCCTTCCGGACATCCTTGTTTATTGCCCAGTGAGTCGACTTCTTTTCGGGAAATTCCATTTGGTTTTGTATAAGTCTTTTCTTCACTCCACTTCTCGCCTGGATATTCAGGAACGTTTTTGAAACGATTATCTTTTCGTCCACGAAGCGATGGTTGCAATTTAATAGGCATACAGTCCCACACCTGCCCCTCTTCATCCTGAAAGCTATGCTCAGCCTGGGTCTTTTTATAATACTGAACCAAGTAGGTACGCATGTTCTCTATGGCTGCCGGAGAAGAAGGTACACCCGCTCTGTCACCTATGTTCCGGGCTGCCGTTTTGTTTTGCAATGACTTCACAAAATCAGTGAAGGGGAGAAAGGGATCAGCAGACATGACTTTTCGTATTATAAGGGTGAACGTGGCAATAAGCCAGGGTTGGCCCCCGTCTTTAAGTTGATGGTAGAAAGTAAACCGATCGTTATAAACCGGGAATTCGGAAGCCCTTTGTAGTTGGACGGAGCATCCATCGACCGCCAGTTCAAACTAAGCACCAGCGGTGATTGGTTTGCGCTAGTGCTATTGCTAAACAGATCGCCCGTCAAACGGGTATTGATGCTGACATTCCAGTACCGGACAGTGGCACTATTGCTAGGAAAGATCTTCCCATAATTGTCTTCGCTATTCGAGGTACTGTTATGCCAGCCATTGGTATATTGCACACTTACACTAAGATTATTGCCATACATAAAACCAACCGAATGACGGATACTGTGCTGCACAACGGATAAAGTTGTGTCCTTGAATCCTGAAATGACTTTGAGACCAAAATTGAGTGGGCTTATAATGACGGAAAACCTCTTCTCATCTCCCAATGTCAGAAAATAATTCATTTCCATTCCCGCGTTGCCCGGCAACATCAGCGCCGGCAAAAAGCTGGTCGAGTCCTTAATCGCAATGGTACTGCCAATGTAAGGTCCCACCTGAAAGGTATTGCTAACGTATTTACCAACCTTTTTCAGTATCTTGGCTTTGGTCGAATCTTTGCCTTTGATTGTTTTTGTCCAGCCATAAAAAATTACAGGGGTCAGGTTTGACCAACTATTCTGGTTGCCAACAAAATTAAAATTCAACAACGGCGATAAAGTGCTCGCCGTACTGGAAGGCTTTTCGATCTCCTGTTCTTGCCCGGCGGTTTCCGAATTGTTATCGAGTTTCACACTACGTTTGAAAGGGCTATTGGTATTATAGCAAACACTATTACCACTTTGCATTCCCGCATAGACAAAATAGTAATAGGTCCCATTTTCGTTGACATTTCTATCTTCGAACTCAACACTCTGACCATTGTAAACAACATAGCCACCATCAATGGTGCCACCGATTCCATAATTTTCATCTTTGGGCA
>JAEWAC010000429.1 GCA_023391895.1 Bacteroidota bacterium | reverse complement strand
CACGTGTATGGCGCCTTCGGCACGGAAAACGCCCACCGTAAACTCGCGGCCTTCAATCATTTCTTCCACCAGCACCTGCTCGTCTTCGGCAAAGGCTTTTTGCAGGGCCGCTTCCAGCTGACCTCCTTCGGTTACCTTGCTCATGCCAATGCTGGAGCCCCCGTTATTGGGTTTTATAAAAAGGGGCAAACGCAAAGTAGACAAGATTACATCCAGGTTGTAGCCGGAGTGCCTGAACAGGTGCACTGATTTGGCTACATGTATACCGGCCATAGCGGCTACGGCCACCGTATAGCGTTTATTAAAAGTCAGGGCTGATGTAGCCGCGTTGCAGGAGGTGTAGGGCAGCCCGATCATATCAAAATAGCCCTGCAGCTTGCCGTCCTCGCCAGGGGTACCATGCATGCCGATAAAAACCGCATCAAACATAATCTTCTGGGTGCCCCGGATCAGGCTGAAATCATTTTTATCAATCGCTGATTTTTTGCCTTCTTCGTCTTCATAGATCCATCCGTTGTGGCTGATGTCAATTTTATACACATCATAGATAGCCTTGTCCAAATGATTGTAAATCGTTGTAGCGGATTTGTAAGATATCTGGGCCTCGCCGGAGAATCCACCTGTTACCAGTGCTATTTTCTTCTTCATCGCTGATTGAATGATTTTTTAGGATTTTGCAGATCTTTTCTTTCTGCGGTTGCTAAAGTGATTTTAGGTTTTACCTGTAAATGTAAGATAGATGAGGGCATTGCCGCACAATTGTTGGCCGAAACTATCACTTAAATAAAACGTAAAACCGGAAGCCTATCATTGATGGAATAACAAAAACCTTCAAAACCCTATATCACCCCAACCATTCCTCTGACACCTTCAACCGGTGAACCACCAACCTTCAACTTTAAACCTAAACTATAAACTTAAGACTTACTACTCTCCCCTACTTCCTCCCCACTCCCGGATTACCCGTATCCAGCACAAACTTCCAGCTGCCGTCTTTTTGCTTTTTCCATATCGACACATAAGTGCCCTGAAAGGAAGTGTCTTTGGTTGTTACGGTATACAAGCCATAGGTATATCCCAGGTCGCCGGACCGGGCCACTTCAGCCGCCTGCGGCTCCCAGGTCAAGGTAGCACCGCCTTCTTTTTGATTCTGTAAAAACCTACGGGCCGCTTCGCCGACCAGCGGGTAGTGCTCCGGCCGCAGCAAAATACTATTGCCATCCATGTATTGCAGGAAAGCCGTTTTCATCCCTTTTGCTTTGGAGAGACTGGAAAAATCCCGGTCGGTTTGCAGCAGCACATTGGGAGACGTAAGTGCCTGTCGGGTGCTGGTGCAGCCCGTCAATAACCCTACACTGGCAAAAAGTAAAGCGCAATGGTAAATCATCCTGCTCATCATACCAATCCTGTAATCCGCGGTTAAAATAAGAAAGGTGAAGGACTATAAACCCTTCACCTCTTACACAGGACATATCACCTGTTTTTAAAAGCAGTTACCTGCTTCAAGATTGTACCGTTAAGGTACGACAATTTATTACAAATGCAATCTTTCTTTTTTGCTCAGCAGTTCTTCCACGGTTTCCTGGTACATCTCATCCGGTACGCAGCAGTCTACCGGGCATACCGCCGCACACTGCGGTTCTTCGTGAAAGCCCTGGCATTCCGTGCATTTGCTGGGTACAATGTAATACGTGTCTACAGCAATGGGGGCATTGCGTTTATCGGCTGCCACTACAGTACCGTCCACCAGCGTAAACTCACCGCTTTTAATGCTGGTACCATCGGCAATGGACCACTCCACTCCTCCTTCGTAAATTGCGTTGTTGGGACATTCGGGTTCACAAGCGCCACAGTTTATACATTCGTCTGTTATCTTAATAGCCATAATTTATGTTTGAGTTGTATAGAATTACTTTTGCAAAACAAAAATAATTCCTGTGCAGCATATAACCGCTTTTAAAACTGAAATTAGCATTAGAGTGGTATAACATGTGAACAGGCAAACAACAAATTGGAACCAATGAATTTACAAAACCGCATAGCGCTGTTGGTGCGTTTAGGGCAATACATGACCAGTGATGACGAGCCGTGGCAGGCAGCAAAAAAAAGAGCCTTTATCGAAAACCAATGGTTTATCCCCGAGTTTGTGGAGCTTTCGGTAAATAATATTGTGCAGCGTTTTTTGCAAAAAGACGTGCTGGAAAAACTGGCAGCACAATACGAAGTGCCGGCAAATGTAACCGCACCCAAACGGGTAGGCATTGTGCTGGCGGGCAATATTCCGCTCGTGGGCTTTCATGATATCCTGTGCACCTTTTTAAGCGGGCACCAGGCCATCATCAAGCCTTCTTCCAAAGACGAAGTATTGGTAAAACACCTGGTGGAAAAAATGGTGGAATGGGATGCCGCCGCGGCGCCTTTTTTGCAGTTGCAGGAAAGACTGAAGGGCTGCGATGCCTATATTGCCACCGGGGGCAACAACACCTCCCGCTACTTTGAGTACTACTTTCGCAATTACCCTAGCATCATTCGTAAAAACCGCACCTCGGTAGCCATTTTAACCGGGCAGGAAACCGGCGAAGAGCTGGAGAAGCTGGCCGATGATGTGCACCAGTTCTTTGGCCTGGGCTGCCGCAACGTAACCCAGCTGTTGGTGCCCAGAGGCTATGATTTTGTACCCCTGCTGGCGGCGTTTGACAAGTACCATTATTTTATCAACCACCACAAATACAAAAACAATTACGACTACAACCTGGCCCTGCACATCTTAAACCACCGGTACTACATGACCAATGGCAGCCTGCTGCTGGTGGAGGACACTTCGCCTTTCTCCCCCATCAGCCAGTTGCACTACCAGTATTACGACGAGCTAAAAGATGTGCAAGAAAGTCTCCAAAACAACGAAAGCATTCAATGTGTGGTTAGCAAAAACAAGTTGCCGTTTGGACAGGCACAATGTCCGGCCATAACCGACTTTGCCGATGGCGTTGACACAATGGCATTTTTAAAGAGTTTGCGCTCAAGCGGTTGAGTTAAAGAACTACGAAGACCTTAGTAAGATTTTGTTAAACTGGCCGGGCGGTTTATGAGTTGAACATTTAGTTAGTTAATTTGTTATCAGAAGGCACGTATTTTGACAGTATAATATTCACACGAATCAATTTTCACATTATGAAATTAAAACAGCTTTTTACCATTGTTGGAATCAGCGCTGCTACTGCGGTAGGCAGTGTTTGGACCTACAATCATTTTTTTGAAAAGGAAGCTGTCGTAATTGGCAGTGCCCAAAATGGCATGCCTGTAAATTATGCAGGATTTTTTGATGGTAAAGCCAATACGGCAGACGCACCCGATTTAACCAAAGCCGCCAACGCCGCTGTTCCGGCCGTTGTACATATTAAAACCCGAATTCCGGCAAAGCAACAGACTAACAATGTACCCCGTGCCCGTCAGCGTGGTACATTCGAAGATTTTTTTGACGACCTGTTTGGCTATGGTCCTAACGTGATTCCCGAGCAAAGGGCTTCGGGCAGTGGTGTGCTGATTAGCGAAGACGGTTATATTGTAACCAACAACCACGTTATTTCCAACGGTAGAGATGGCGTGGCCGATGAAATTACCGTAACGCTGAGCAATAAAAAAACACACAAGGCCCGCCTGGTTGGCAGAGACCCCAACAGCGACCTGGCCGTTTTAAAAATTGACGGCAGCAAGTTTCCCTTCCTGCTGTATGGCAACTCCAACAGCATCCAGTTGGGCCAGTGGGTACTGGCCGTGGGTTATCCTTTAACCCTGGAAACGACCGTAACAGCTGGTATCGTATCGGCTACCGGTCGTACCATCAACATCAACCGCCGCCAGACCGCGGCTAACGAAAGCCCGGTAGAATCCTTTATTCAAACCGATGCGGCCGTGAACCAGGGCAACAGTGGTGGTGCGTTGATCAATACGGCAGGTGAACTCATTGGTATCAACTCTGCTATTTTAGCGCCCAACGGAACCTATGCCGGTTATTCCTTTGCCATCCCGGTAAACATTGT
>JAEWAC010000438.1 GCA_023391895.1 Bacteroidota bacterium | reverse complement strand
TATCTGCAATGTCTGTATGGCTTCCGTCAGAATTGACTTTAACAATGCCGTTAGGAACTTCCGGAACGCCATGAGAACACCCGGCCCAAAGTAGAGCATAAAGATTGCTGCCGATGAAGGCTACATCCGCCACACCCAGTATATCACCTCCCTGAGACACTGTTGTAGGAAGTTCATCAGTAACCGTAGTTCTTACGCCTTGCGCATTAACCTTTGATATGCGCCCTCCAGTTGGACTTCCGAGGAAAGGACCGCCAGCCGCAGCACCCGGCTGTATTTCCGGACAGATGTCTTCCGTATTGTTTGTTCCGCCCAAACCAGCTTCTGCTACATACAAATGGCAGTCGGGTCCGAACTCCAGTCCTCGTGGATTGTTAAAACCCGTGGCAAAAACAGAAACCGTTGGTTCTTCCTTTCCATACGCGTCTGCTTCTTTGAACTCCTCGCATTTGCCCGGGTGTGGTTTATCATCTTTTTGGCATGCGGTAAAAAGAAGAATAAAAAACAAGAGGAATAAGCCAGAATATTTTTTGTAAAAAATGATTTCAACCCAGTTATGGGATTTAAGCTTATATGTTATTTGCATAACTACAATTTAAAAATGAGGAAATATAAAACTACCAACAGTCTGGAGGGTAAGTTTGATAAGAGAGCGGATTGCAGATGTAGATCCCGGCAATGCAAATAATTAAATGAAATTAATAAATATTTTAAAGTAAATTATTGTTGAGTAAAGCAAAGTAAAAAGGTTGCGAATGAACTAATTGAATAGATATAAATATTTTAACATGAGCTTGTGCAAAAGAGGCTAAAATAGTAAATTCAGCTACACCGGAGCCTTTGGTTTCAGGAACCTTTTTGGATTTTATTGTTGCCCCTCTGCAGCTGCTTTATTACTTTACTATCAGACACAATCGCTATTTAACCTTTGCTGAACACAAGCTGAAGTAAAACGTTTGCTAACACGAGATTTCCAAAATGGCAACTACCTGCTATCTTCAACCACAAATCAACAATTAATAGTTGGATGGAAGACAAGGGATAGGAACACGTACTGCTGTCACTTCGTAAAGCTCCCATCCGTTACAATCAGATTTCAATTGAAGGTAACTTGAGATATGCACTTTTTACAGGAAATATTTGGATTTTAAAAGCCTATCAATAACAAAAAAACACTATATTGTAAAGCAAAAAATGAAACCCGTTTTTACCCTTTTATTAATGCTGGTTACTACCATGTCGGCTTTACAGGCACAAAAAACAAATACACCCTCTGATAAGCAGTTGCGTCATGTCGTTTTGTTTAAATTCAAAGAAAGCAGCACCCCAGCTGATATCAAAAAAGTAGAAGATGCTTTCCGTGGCTTACCTTCCAAAATAAAAGAAATAAAAGGTTTCGAGTGGGGCACCAACAACAGTCCCGAAAACATCAACCAGGGTTTTACACACTGTTTCTTTGTCAGCTTTGCCAGTGAAAAAGACCGGGAAGTCTATCTGCCACATCCGGCACACAAGGACTTTGTAGCCGTACTGCAACCGCATCTGGATAAAGTGCTGGTGATTGATTACTGGGCCCAGCGATAACTAAAGCCGCCGGGGAGCTTTTCAACTGCTTTCTTATATTTCCCATATCAATTAATGGTGTTTTTATAACGCGACTAAAAGAAGATAGGACTTGCGGTAAAAAATACAGCATGCAAAGCCGGCCGAAAGCTTCGGCCGGCTTTGCACCATGATTGCAGTTTTGCTCCCGGTCCGTTCAACGGCAAACTCATACAAAACTGTTACCCGTATGATGATTGGGTATTGACAATTGACCATTCACCATTGACGACAGGATTTCATAAAGCAGAAAACAATTTAATGTCACTCATTTGTCCGCAGGCTTTTCACCGGATTGGCTAAGGCTGACCGGAAAGACTGGTAACTAACCGTCAGCAGGGCCACTGCTATCAGCGAGATGCCTGCAATGATAAACATATCGGCGCTCAGGTTGATGCGGTAGGCGTAGCCGCTAAGCCAGCTATTCATGGCCCACCAGGCCAGTGGAAAAGCAATAAGAATGGCAATGATCATGAGCCTAATAAAGTCCTTTGAAAGCAATACCATTACCTGGCCTACGGATGCGCCCAACACTTTGCGGATGCCTATTTCTTTAGTTCTTATTTCTGCATTGAAAGCGGCCAGTCCAAACAGTCCCAGACACGAAATAAGAATAGCTAGTCCGGCAAAGAACCTGGAAAGCACCGATACCCGTTGTTCCGATAAATACTGTGCCTGGTAGGCTTCGTCCAGAAATTGGTATTCAAAAACATACCCTGGGTTGTGTTTTTTATAAAAGGCCTGTAGCCCGCCCAGTGTTTCTTTTTCCCGGCCCCTTTCCAGTTTGGCCATAATGGTAGACGTATTCTGAGGCCGGTACATAAATACCAGGGGTGCTATAGGCTCGTGTAAGGAGGATACATGAAAGTCTTTTGCCACACCAATAATGCTCATATCCATGCCCCACATTTTAACCCGTGTGCCCACAGGGTTTTTCAGTCCCATGGCTTTGATGGCAGCTTCGTTAAAAATGAGTTTGGTATCTTCTGCTCCAAAGCCTTTTGAAAAGGGGCGGCCATCCTTAATAGGGATGTCCAGCATTTCCAGCATTTGATAATCCACTGCCCGCACCACAAAATCCACCAGGTCTTTGTCTGTTTTGCCGGGCCACTCAATACCATAGGTAGAAGCTCCAGAACTGGGTGTTTGTACCATGCCTTGTTGCATGGCAGAAGCGTTTACAATACCCGGCAGGTTCCTGAGTTCGGCTAGAAAACCGTCCATGTTTTGAGCACTGGCGCCTTCTTTGTCAAAGTAGATGATACCGTCTTTATTGTAACCCAGGTTTTTGGATTGCACGTAAGTTAATTGCCGGTAAATAACCAGCACCGCAATAATCAGCACCAGGGAAATGGTAAACTGAAATACCACCAATCCTTTGCGGGCCAGCAGTTCGGCAAGGGAAGTTTTGAGTCTTCCCTTCAATACGGATATAGGCTGGAAGCCCGACAGGTAAAAGGCCGGATAACTGCCTGCAAGAAAGCCGGTGAAAACAGTGGCGCCTATAATTACCCCCGCTAATAGCGGGTTGATGTTAATGTCCAGTTGTTTCCCGGTTAACTGGTTAAACAAGGGCAATACAAAAGATACGATGGTCGCCGCCACAAAAAGGGATAAAAACGCCATCAAGAGGGCTTCGGTCAAAAACTGTAGAATCAGCCCTTTGCGCGATGAGCCCAGCGTTTTCTTAATGCCTACTTCTTTTAGTCTTCGGGAAGCTTTGGCCGTAGCCAGGTTCATAAAATTGATGCAGGCTATTACAAGGATGAAAATGGCAATTAAGGAAAATAGTTTTACGTATTCAATGCGGCCGCCCGCCTGTTGGCCGTTTTCATAGCGGCCATACAAATAAGCGCTGGAATACGGCCGTACAAACAAGGAAAAAATAGATTCTTTAAAATAGTTTTTAACAAAAGGAGCAATCTTTTGATTGAACTGCTCTATGTTGGTGCCTTCCTGCAGCAGCAGGTAGGTCACCGGACCTTCGTTCCACCATTGTTTAAAATTGGGTACTAAGTCTGTCAGCAGCATATCGTAGGATAAGGCAAAATCAAAATGGAGCGAGTTGTTGGCAGGCAGCTGGGCAAATACACCCGAAACCAGGCTTTGTTTTTTGTTACCCAGTATTTCCCATTGAATGGTTTTACCCATGGCGTCTGCTGCCGATCCAAACAAGCTGGCGGCCAGTCCTTCAGAAATCACAATGGCGTTTTTATCGGCCAGCACCTGTTGGGTGTTTCCCTGAACGAGGGGAAAAGAAAAGAGGTTGAAAAAATCCTTACCGGCAAAAATGCCACTGGCTTTTAGGGATTTCTCCCCATAGGACATAGGCAGGTAAATTCCTTCTTTCTGGAGCGAAAATACAGGTACGGCCGCGGCTACTTCCGGCAGGTCCTTGTCCATGCTTTCTGCCAGCAAACCCTGCGTGGCTTCATGCACAATAGTATTGCCGTTTTCCGTACTCACTTCCATTACCTGGTACAACCGGTTGTTATGGGCATGAAACCGATCGAAATGCAGTTCGTCCTGCACCCACAGAAAAATAAGGAACGCACAGGCCAGCCCTGTTGAAAGGCCCAGCAGGTTGATGATAAAAGAACCCTTGTGCCGTTGCAGGTTTCTGAAAGCAATTAAAAGATTGTGCTGAAGCATGGTTTTTGCGTTTTATGGACCGTTTCGGATACGTGGCTTATGTTCATTTACCAATTATGCCTGTTTGGCTCCAAAGGGTATCAAGATAAATGACCTAAATGATGTTGTATTATAAAATACTTGTAAGCTGTTGTGGTACTAACAAAATGCCGGATTGCCATCGGAATGTAAATCAATGCTTTGTGTTTTGCATCACCTGTCAATGCTGTCCGGTTTTGATACAAAAAGTGATGCCCGCTGATCGGAGGCGAACAGTTTTACAATAGCACTTAATTGTTGAATTGGTTACAGTCAACTTTCTGCAGCGCTGCAATTGGGCTTTTGAAAAAAGATGAATGAGTGCTATTCAGCCAGTAAAAAAAGTCATCCAATTTTATGAAGCAGCAAATACAATCCGCCAGTAAGCTGGCAAATAAACATGCCGCATTGAAGTAATGCAGTTACTGCACCACCTTATGGTGTTAGGCGTAGCCCCTATGTTTATACCGCACCCATAAGCTGCACATGCATAACGGCACTTTCTTTTAAAACCCTATAACCGGCAAATCGGGTGCAAGGTCGAAAAATACCTGTGCGGCTGTTTCGTAACGGTTGTCATTCATAAAGCCATGCTGCCTAATTACCTGGGCATCGGCAAAATAGTGTTCCAGTTTACTGCGGGTGTAAATGGCGCTGCTGCCCGCTGCCGAATACATCAGGTCTACCGCTTTAGCGCAGCTTTGGTTGGTATGGGCCGCTGCCAGCAGTAAGTCCGCTTTTTCGACCAGCGACAGTTTTGCTCCGGACAGTGTTTTACTCCAGCTTTCTTCTATCTTCTGGTACAGGTAGGCCCGGCTGGATTGAAACAGGGCTTCTGCTTTACCTAACTTCCGTTGCACTACGCCTCTTTCCCTGATGGGTACAGCAGAGCCTAATTGCGTTTTGCGCGAAGCCATGGCTTTGAGCTCGTTGATGGAATTGTAGGCCAGGGCCAGCGACACTGGTGCCAGCAGGCAGGCTACACAAGCCCCAATTGCAGGAAACTGGTAAAGCAATCCCTCGAAATGCCGGCCAGGCTGAAACTGGGGCACCAGCGGAAAGTGATGATGGTCGGGCACGAAGACATTTTTGGCGGCTACATCATTGCTGTCGGTAGCCCGCATGCCCAGCGTATACCAGGTATCAATCACTTCGCAATCCTGTGGTTTCAGGTAGGCGCCAATGATTTCGGGCTGTCCGTTATTCATTTTGATTTGTTCGCCTTCCATTACAAAGGCAGTAACAAAAATCCATTGCGCTTCGTGTACATTGCTGAACAGCGGATTTCTGCCATTGATCAAAAAGCCGCCCTTTACAGGACTTGCCTGCATGGGCGGATGAAAAACACCGGCCATAAAAACATCGGAACCGTTGCTGTAAATTTCTTCTATCCCTTTTTCGGGCAGCCGGCCACCCCACCAGGTGGTGGTATTGCCTACCATTAGCGACCAGCCCGCCGCCGTATTATGCCGGGCCACTTCCTCAATCACTTTGGCCGTGGTCAATGGATCGGTTTCCAGCCCACCCAGCGATTTGGGTAAAAACATTCTGTAAAAGCCGGCTTCTTTCAAGGCTTCAATTACAGGCGGCGAAAGCCGGCGGTTGGCTTCTTCATCTTCTATATACGGGTTGATGACCGGACCCAATTCCCGTGCAGCCTGCAACAGGTTTTTTTCCGGAGTGGCGGTGGTTGTGGTTGATACTCTCTCCATCATAGCAGTTTTAAAGCGTGAAAAAAGATGTTGGAGTAACCAGAGGGGTAGTGGTTTAGAAGAGACGGTAACGCAAAACTTGCAAAGCGCCGTTGCGGTTACTAATTTACTGATTTTACGGCAAAGGAAACCGCTGGGGCACTATCGGGTGGAATGAGCTCTGGAAAATGAAAAAGGAAAAATGAAAAAAGAAGAGAGCCGCATGGGTTTTTGGATCACAGATTTCACGGATTGATGAAAGCATATGGGATTTTGAAGGTGTTACTAGGCTGAGGATATAAAAGATAACCACTTCTTTGAAAAGTCCATTGCGGCCCTCCCTCTTTTCTCTCCCGGTGGAAAAGGAGGCCGGGCTGCAGATACTTGTAGAACCCTGGAATGGACATGTGAGCTTTTGAACCATTCGGGCTAAGCTGTGCAAGCTATCAACTACTTCAAAAATCCATATCTGGTAATGGACCGTTGGTAGTTGATCGTTGACCGTTGGCAGGAAAGTCTTTCAAAATCCCATACTGCTTTTCAAGCTGAGAAATCCATTCTTAAAATCTGTGTAATCTGTGATCCGTGTTTGAAATATCTGCAGTAACAATTGGCAATGCGGCGTTCTATTTTTATCTTGGCGGCAACTAAAACTAGCAAAACAAGGTATAACTACCTGCCGTGCCAATCAATACTATGCTGCTTTCCCTTTCATACGCAAGACCCTGCTTTTTGTTGGGCCTGATACTTACCTGTTCGTTTGTGGCTTCCGCTCAGCTCAAAGCCGATTTTACCGTTGACAAAACCGGCGGCTGCTTGCCGCTGACCGTTTCGTTTAGCAATAAAACCACCGGCGCTTCGGCGGCGGCTACCTACCAGTGGGACTTTGGTAACGGCAATACCTCGGTCATTCCCAACCCAGGTGCTACATATCGAGAGGAGAAGACTTTTACGGTGACCTTAACCGTTACCGATGGCGGCGTTACCTCCAAAAAGCAGCAAACCATCACTGTTTACAAAAAGCCAACAGTAGATTTTACCGCTTCCACGGCTAAAGGCTGTATGCCGCTGGCCGTAGCCTTTAGCAGTAAATCCACCGCCGGCGATGGCTCCATCTCCAACTACTTCTGGGACTTTGGCGACGGGTCTACCGACCAGGGCGCCAGCAAGCAGCAGGCCAGCCATACCTACAACTTTGTGCAAAACGCTTCGGTTAGCTTAACGGTCACCAATAGTCATGGGTGTTTTAATACGGCTCAAAAATCCAACGTGGTGCAGGTGGTACCGGGCGTAAAAGCTGCCTTCAGCGCCGATAAAACTACCGTTTGCGCAGTTACAGATGCGGTACGGTTTATCAACAGCAGCACCGGTTCGGGTGCCCTTACCTACAGCTGGGATTTTGGCGATGGCAAAACCTCCACCGAAAAAGAACCGGTTTATACCTATGGTAAAAAAGGTGTATACACCGTAAAGCTGACGGTCAAAAGCCCGGATGGCTGTACCGATGTAGCCACGCAAACTTCTTACATCAACGTCGCCAACTTTACTTCCGACTTTGACGTGCCGGCTTCTATCTGCAAAGGCACATCGGTTACGTTTGCCAATAAAAGCTCGCCCACGCCCAACCAAAGTATATGGCAGTCCAGCGATGGCGGTACCACCTATTCCTACAACGGCGGTGCCGGCCAGCTTACGTTTCACCAGGCGGGCACGCCTACGCTCAAGCTGACCAATACGTTTGGCAATTGCCAGGTATCGGTAGAAAAAAAGATCACGGTTAAAGAAGCGCCCGTTGTTAATGGTTTTGACATCGACATGAATGGTGTTTGCGGTGCACCTGTTACGGTAAAGTTTAAAGACAATACGCCGGGCGCTACCAAGTGGCAATGGAACTTCAACTGGTTTGGCGGCAGCAGTAACGTACATGCCACAACACAGGCGCCCTCTTACACCTTTAATAACAATGGCTATCATACCGTTGCGTTAACTGTTACCAATGCGGCCGGTTGCTCCGGCACCGCTTTTAAGGAAGTAAACATTTACAAGCCCCAGGTGTATATTTATTATACCAGCTCTACCAGTCCTACCGGCAATTCCGGCTGCCCCGGCTTTACCATGAAGTTTGCCGCCAACAGTACCGACGAGATCCAGGAATACAAATGGGAGTTTGGCGATGGCGCCACGGCAACCACGGCCCAGCCGGAGCATACGTTTACCAAGCCCGGCACCTATAGCGTCAAGTTAAGCTATGTTACCAAGGGCGGTTGTAAAGACGTGGTCTACTACAGCTATGTATCGGTTTATAGCAAGCCCAAGGCCGATTTCATTTCTGCTTCCGGTACCGATATCTGCGGCAACACACCGGTGCTGTTCAACGATAAAAGTACCGGTCCGGTAACCGGCTGGGCATGGGAATTTGGCGATAATGTATACGATTTCAATTCGTCTTACGCCAACCCGTCGCATCAGTACACCCAGGAAGGTACGTATTCTGTAAAGCTGACTGCCTACAACGGCACCTGCAGCGATATGGTGGAAAAGAAAGATTACATTAAAGTAAAGCCGCCCTTTCCTAAAATTGCAGGCGTCTATAATACCTGCGAGGGTACCCGCGGCGCCGTTACCTTTAGCCAAACCTCCCGGCAGGCCACCCAGTGGATATGGGACTTTGGCGATGGCACCACTGAAACCTTTACCACCGAAAAACCGGAAGTTTCCCACACCTATACCAAAACCGGTACTTACAAAGCGGTACTGTCCACCACTAACGGGCAGTGTACGGTAAAAGATTCGGTAAACGTATATGTGCTTTTAAAGCAAAAGCCGGTCTTGTCGTCCACCAAAAAAGAAGTGTGCAGCAGCGGCGAGCTGGATATCAGGATCACGGGCCTGGAAAAAAATCCTTACCCCTACGATTATTCCTTTACCAACCAGTATTACTTCAACAACATGGAGTATGCGGACGGTTCTCATTTTCCCAATCCATCTTATTCCACCTGGGGTACTTCGTATAGCGGCAACCTCCAGAACCTGGAAGTAGGTAAAGAAGACATCCGGGCCGTTTTGCGGTCTTCTTTTTTCGGTTGTACCGATACCACCAATTTTATTCCGCTGAAGGTAAAAGGCCCAAAGCCCGATTTTAAAATCACGGCCAACAACGTTTGCTATACGGCACCCATTGTTTTTGAAGATGCTTCCGAGGGCCGCAACGGCGTGGCGCTGAAAACCTGGGAGTGGGAGTACGGCGATGGCAAAAAAGAAACCTTTTCCAAAGGCGGCACGGTTTCGCACCGGTACCCCGACCCAGGCAATTATTATCCCAAGCTGAAGGTAACCGATGCGGAAGGTTGTCATGCCACTACTTCTTCGTTTATCTATGCTACGGTCAGCGGGCCCAAGGCTTCGTTTTCTTTTTCACCCACCAGTGTGTTCCCCAATACTTTGGTTTCTTTTACCAATACTACTAACTACGGCTACGATTATTACAATACCACTTATAAATGGCTGTTTAGCGACGGCACGGTTTCCAACGATTATTATGCTTACAAATCGTACCCGCAGGTAGGGGTGGATACGGTCAAGCTGATTGCCACCAACAACCAAACCAAGTGTGCCGATACGGCGATACAACTGGTGTATGTAAAAGATGTTTCAGCGGTTTTTTCCTATACCACTTCTTACATCAATAACAACAGTTGTCCGCCCATGCTGGTGAGGTTTACCAATAGCTCCATCAATGCCACCCGGGTGTCGTGGGATTTTGGCGACGGCAGCGGGGCCGATAACCAGAACAATCCCAGTCATACCTACCTCAATGCGGGTGTGTATAAAGTCGTGCTGTATGCCTATGGCCTGAACGATGCCCGGGATTCGGTGGTGCAATACCTGACCGTAAAAGGACCCTATGCTATTTTAAAGGCCGATGTGCTCAGCGGCTGTCTGCAGCAAACCGTCACCTTGAGTGCCGAGGTAAAAAATGCCACCTCCTATACCTGGGACTTTGGTGATGGTACACTCAAGCAAACCACCGACACTTTTGCCGTGCACAGTTACCAGACCGCCGGTATTTATACGCCTTCCATGATCCTGAAAGATGGCAGCGGCTGCTCGTCCACTTCGGAACTGGGGGAAAAGATTGTGATCGACAGCCTCAATATCGGCATCACCGGCATTCCCGACCGGATTTGCGATTCCTCCACCTTGTATTTTACGCCGACAGTCAAAAGTATTGCCCAAAGCCAGATGCAGCAGCCCCTGTATTATCAATGGAATTTTGGAACGGGTAGGGAAGAAGATACGGCCAACATCAGCCATCCAGATTTTACCTATAATAAAGCCGGTCGTTATGAAGTAAAACTGCGGGTGACCTCGCCCTATGGATGCATCAAGGAAACCACCGGTGTAGTACAGGTTTCGGCAAGGGTAAGGGGCGCAATACTGGGGCCGGCCGAAATTTGTGAAGGCGTGGCGGCCCAGTTCAAAGGCACTGTTCCTGTTGCAAACCCGGTTACCTGGAAATGGTTGTTTGATAATGGACAGACTTCCGCAGCGCAGGAGCCGGCCGCACAGTCGTTTACCGGCGCCGGCTTGCGCGAGGTAAAGCTGGTGGTGAACCACGAAGGTTGCCTTGATACAACCGCTGCGCCTTTGCAGGTGCATCCTAAACCCACGGTTACAGTGGTAGCGTCCCAACCCACTATTTGCCTGGGTGGATCGGTTGGTTTGAGTGCGGCTGGTGGAGAAACTTATGCCTGGACGCCCGCTGCCGACCTGGATGATGCCCGGTCGGCAACACCCATGGCTTCGCCCCAATTTACCACGGCCTTTAGCGTAAAAGTAACCAGCGCCTATGGTTGCGGAAATGAAGGTTCGGTAACGGTAACGGTGGCCCGGCCTTTTGAGATACAGGTAGCCCGCGACACGTTTGTTTGTTATGGCAAAAGCATTCCATTGCAGGCCAGCGGGGCGGCTTCTTATGCCTGGATCAACAATACTGCCGGCTTGAGCGAAACAACTGCTGCCCGGCCGGTAGCCACACCAGCCGCTACTACCACTTATACCGTAGTGGGTTACGATGCTTACCAGTGCTTTACTGATACAGCCACTGTTAAGGTAGTGGTGCAACCGCTGCCTACCGTTAATGCCGGTGCCGATGTGGAAATGATTACCGGCGATACCCGGCAGTTGCAGGCCAAGGGCAGTGCCGATGTAAAAAGATGGAGCTGGTGGCCGCAGGATTATTTAAGCTGCACCAACTGTTCTTCACCCGTTATTTTACCGCGTAAGTCGCTGAGCTACGAGGTAAAGGTGCTGAACCAGTTCGGCTGCGAAGCCACGGATACCATTGCGGTAAAACTGCTGTGTACGGAAGCTTATATTTTTATACCCAACAGTTTTACGCCCAATAACGATGGTAAAAACGATGTGTTTTATATCAAGGGTAAAGGTGTTAGTATCGTCAAGTCCATGCGTATTTACAACCGCTGGGGCGAGCTGATGTTTGAGCGGAGAAACTTTTATATGGATGACCGGGCCTCGGCCTGGGACGGGCGGCAGAAAGGGGTGCCGGTACCCACCGGAACCTATGTGTATGTAACGGAATTGCAGTGCGAAAGCGGCGATACCTATACGCGGCAGGGAACCGTAACCGTTATCCATTAATTATTTACCAATTCCATAAAGAAAAAGCTGGTGGTTGCAATCACCAGCCTTTTTGTAATATATGGGTTTTTGAAAAAGTGAGATCACAGATTTCGCAGATGTCTGAACCGTGATTTGGGGAGATTAAAGGATTAGGAGGAAAGCGGCATGTTTCCTTTGCTATATGGTGTTTTGGATCACGGATTTCACAGCTTTTGAGAAAGGATTACGCAGATTGGTAAAAGCA
>JAEWAC010000383.1 GCA_023391895.1 Bacteroidota bacterium | reverse complement strand
GTTCTGTGGTTGCTGAACTTGACACGCCAATACTGGCAAAAACGGTATTTGACGCCTTATGATGATCAAAAGATATAAAACCCTGAAAGCTTGCTGGCAGGCTACTTGATATTTTATTCCATGTTGGAACAGCGTTATTGCCGTTGGTTGTCCGGTATATACCTTTATCCGTATTGGTAAGGTTGCCTACAGCAGCAATTATCTGGTTATTATTTGATGGGTTGACCAATACATCAGAGACATACACTTTATCAAGAATTCTTGACCAGGTGGCTCCGCTATTGCCGGAGCGGTATACCCCATCGGTACAGGCGGCATAAATGATGCTGCTGTTATTGGGATCAAAGCGAAGCTTTTGCACGCCGAACATATCAGCCATTTTTTTGGTAAACACCTGCGTCCAGTTGTCTCCGCCGTCTGTACTTTTCAATATGCCAATACTGTAGGTTCCTCTGGTTTTCCATACATTAAATCCTATGGCAGCTTTGTCGGTACGGTAAATTTCACCGGTTGCTGCATACATGATGTTGGGGTCTGATGGATCAATGAGAATAGAGGTAACGCCTAAAGTGGGCAGGTTAGTTACCACCTTTTGCCAGGCATTTAACCCCACCCCGCCAGTAGTAGTTTTCCAGATTCCGCCACTGGCAGAACCGGCGAAAATAACCTTTCTGTTTACAGGGTGAATAGCAATACATAAAATACGCCCCCCCAAGGTCGAAGGGCCTAAAGGCATCCAACCACTGGAGCTGATGTCAGCATTACCCGATATCCCGCTAATGAAATCATTCTTTTTGCTGACAGGGGTATTCCTTTTTATCTCCTGTGCTTTGTGCCAGGCAGCCATATATTTCTCATTGATATGCTGCGCTTCCGGAAAGGCTCTTGACCACCACCAGGAGTTCAATTGCTTACCGGCACCACTTAACTCGCCTTCTTCCTCTTCAGCTTCTTCATGATCGCCGATAAGGTATTTTTGACCAACCTGGTAGATACCTGCACTAATTAGTACAAACAAAGCACACAGATAAAGCCAGGGCTTTAAGTTCTTCATTGATATTTGGATTTTGGATTTTAAAAAGTATTGGGGAACTACCGTGCTATAATGAACCTTCTTCTTTCTGTCCATTCATTGTGGCGCACCTGTATGATATATTGTCCGGCAGGCAAATGCGACACTGGCATAGCTTTTTGATTATATCCTTTTTGAATATTTATATTTTGCTTTGCTGCCAGTTGCCCATTCAAATCATATATTTCAATCATGCCGCTTCCTTCTTTAGCCGCATGTATAGAAAGTATAGCTACATCCCGAACGGGGTTTGCAACCACTTTCAATTCAAAATAAGAAGTACCAAAGGTCACCGCCTTGATGTCGCTAAATGAAGATTGACCGTTATGCTCAATCACCTGCAGGCGATAATAAGACTGGCCAGTCAAAGGCTGTCCATCATACTTCAAGTAAGTTTTGGCTCCTGTGGCGGCAAACTCCAGTATAGGGTTCCAGCGGATGCCATCGGAGCTACGGGCAATGATATATTTTGCAATTTTATGATCTTCCGTTGCATCAACCATTAACTGCACGGCACCATTCTCTTTGATAGCCTTAAATTGAATGCTGTGCGTATTTAGTGTCGTTATATTTACAATTACCCGGTAGTCTTCTACCTCTCCATTAGCAAAATAGCCTGTTGGATGTTCCCTCGTCATGCCATTGCTCAATGAGGTAACTCTTAAGCGCAATACCGTATAGGAGTTACTAGGAAGTTTTGCATTGATGCCATTCCAGTAGAGGCTTATCGTCTGTAAACTTCCGCTGCTGGGCACTATGCTTTCAATGCCCTCGCCCGGCTCAAAAGTGCCATTATTGTTGAAGTCAATCCATCCACAAACAATAGCATCTTTACCCGTATTATTAAAAACTCTTACATCGGTTTGATAGTTGCCGGCACCCGTATTTAATATACTCACAAATGGCAATCCGTCATCACCACTGTCTCCATCCGAAAGCAGAGATGTTTTCTTTTCCCACTCGCGGTCAAAGGCATTGCCTAACTTTAAGTTTACATCCATTTCATGTACAGCAGAAGAAAACGGATCAGGGTCGTAAGAAGCAGGCGCATCTCCAAAGTCTGCTTTTGGCCGGAAGGGCTCCGAGGCATCACCGGCATTGCCCACCCAAGCTGGCCCATCTGTTACCGTTATCGGGATCGCTGCACTTAAAGTACCATCTTCATTGTATTTTTCAATGGCGTTTCTAATCGAGTATAAGTTACCTGACCAGTCCATCGCAGCCTGACCAACATAAGGTACTCTTGCATTGGGATTGGTTTGGGTCGTCATAGCTCCCGTCATCATGTTGTAATGATGAAAGGCGCTGTTAGGATACGTAAAAGTGCCGGAGCCTTGTCGTGCGGTATTAAAATCGTACAACATTCCATCCCTGATCATAAAATCACCCCAGTCATGATTCGAATTACCAGTACTGGTGTTGTAGGCAGGAATTGCCCAAACCTGATATGCATTTACAGGCTGAAGTGCTGCGTTGAATTCAATCTTCCATATAATGGATTCCCTTGTAATGGAGGAGCTAAATTGCCCTCCTTCAACTCCTAAGTATAAGGCCCCGTCATAAAAACAGGCACCTCCCGATTGCAATCCCTGCTCAAAGGTTGGAATCCCCAATTCTGCCCCAATATCCGCCATCACCACTCCGATGGTTTCTGTATTAAAGTCATACTTCTTTAATTGTTTATTGGAAGCAGTAGCACTCGCACTCTCAGAAACATAATACAGGATATGATTTTGAGCATCATAAGCAAAAGAGTTGATGTAAGTGTTGGCGGCATCTCTGAACAAAACCTTAGCCCTGCCCGTAGCAGCATCAACCATATAAGCGGAATTATTATCCGGTGTTACAATAAAATATTGCGGCTGCCCATTGAATGGCCTTGTAGCATCTGTTTTATGATAATCAACCGGAAAACTACCGCTTACACAAGCATTGATATCTGACAGCCAGAAAATAGGGTCATTACCGCGGGTAGTAACTTTAATGACAACCTGTTTTACTCCCCCCGCGATGGAAATTACGGCCGTACCATTGTTACTAGCGTTGCCGGAAGTACCACTTGTTGCAGTAATAGTTAATGCTGTAGAGTTATTAGTGGTACCGGCGCTTAAAATGGTGGTTGCTTGAAAAGCCGCACTGATGTTTTTGGCAGTTAAAGCATTATCCTGAGCCGTAATATCAAATCTGGCACCGGCATCAATATCATAAAGGGCAAAGCTTACATCCTGAACCTCTGTTGCAAAAGTAATCGTCAGCGTTTGTCCATTTGCCGATGGTGTGAACTGCGCATCCTCACCTGCATAACCGGCAAGGTTGCCGGTATGGGTTGCATTTTCACCATTTACAAAATTATTGCTTGATGCAACAATGCTCAGCCATGTAGTGCCAATTGCAAACTTCTGGGTCTGCGCCTGTACATCAGAGATATACGTTCCATTATTATAACCATATGGCCCGGTTTTAGAACCACTGTTATAGTAATAATCCAGATGATCCCAATTAAGCTGGGCCGAAGTATATCCTGCCGGACACTGGGCAGCGGTCTCAGCCAGGCTGAAACACATAAAGGATGAACACAGGATACGTAAAATTAGTTTCATGATGCGGGTATCGGTTTAACGTCTTCAATAGTATTGGATAAATAGCCGGTAAAGGCCGGTTGAAAACAAAAAACAATTACCGGGAGTAGCGTGCCAGCGGGGTAAAATAGCACTTGCGGAGCGTAGTTTTACAGGTTCACGGTTTCAACAGGTAATGGATTTTCGCTTTCAAGTACGAAAATCAGTGTTTTTGCTTAATAATGCAAGCTTTTACCCACACTTTCTAAACAAATACACTTACTGGCAGCTTCTGAAGGTTAGCATACGGAATCTATTTCCAAAATTGACCCCTATCCGGATAATAATCAAGAGCATTTCCCACAAAATATTTGCGTAGTTAACCTTAAAAAAGGCTCGTAAATCAACGAAGTACAGCAGCAGTATATTAAATGTTTACTTTTATTAACCGAAATTTGCAATATGAATAAACCAGTTGTAGGCATTACCTGTGGCGACCTGAATGGTATTGGCACAGAAGTGATCATTAAAACTTTTGCGGACCATCGTATCCTGGAACAGTGCACGCCGGTTATTTTTGCGTCCAACAAACTCATTAATTTTTACCGAAAGTCGGTGCCGGAGGCACATTTCAACTACCAAAGCATCAAGGAATTCTCCAAGCTCAATCATAAGCAGGTGAATGTTCTGAACTGCTGGGAGGAAGAAGTAGCTATTAATCCCGGACAGCTGAACGAGACCGGCGGCCGCTACGCTGTTATGTCCTTACAGGTGGCCATACAGGCGCTGCACGAAGGTCATATACAAGGGCTGGTTACCGCCCCCATCCATAAAAGCAATGTACAGTCAGCCGAGTTTAACTTTACCGGCCACACCCCTTTTTTAAAAGCCGTGGCCAATGTTAAAGATGTGCTGATGCTGCTGTACACCGCCGACCTGAAAGTAGGGTTGGTTACCGAACACATTCCCATCAACCAGGTGGCGCAGCATATTACCAGAGAAGCCATTGTTTCCAAACTGCAGTTGCTGCACCAAAGCCTGCGGAAGGACTTTGGCATTGACAAGCCCCGCATTGCCGTACTGGGGCTGAACCCCCATGCTGGCGATGAAGGCCTGATCGGCAATGAAGAAGCTACCATCATCAAACCCGCCCTCAAGGACGCCAAACAACAAAACATCATGGCCTTTGGCCCCTACAGTGCCGATGCTTTTTTTGCCCGCCGCAGCTACCTCCAGTTTGATGCCGTACTGGCCATGTATCACGATCAGGGCCTGATACCATTTAAAACCATTGCCGTAGGCGAAGGCGTTAACTATACCGCCGGACTGCCCTTTGTCCGCACCTCGCCCGATCACGGAACCGCCTTTGACATTGCGGGGAAAAACATAGCCGATGCGACTTCTTTTATGACGGCCTTATTTGAATGTGTCGACATTATTCAACGCCGGGCAGAATATGAAGAACGCAATAAAAACCCGCTCCGCAAAATTACCGCCGAGGTGCTGAAGAATGTGGAAGACGAAAAGATTGATGAAACTATTGACCGGTGAGAGAGCGTGAATGGAGCATAATGCGGAAGGCTAAAGGCGGAAAGCAGAAGGCAAAATGAAAAATGGAAAATGAAAAAATAGATCAGCCAGACTGGTCCTGCACCTTATCCCGCGTTACTTTAAAACATCTATTGCTGAGAGAAAAGATTAGCGGAATATAGCGCCTGCAGTATTTCAGCATAACACGCAAAAAGACAGAACTCTTTTAAAACCCCATACCTGTAAGAACATTACAGATTATCTACAGAACTTAAACAAAGATACACTCCGTAGAGACTGTTGCTGTGCGTGGGCAAGGCCAAACGGGCGGAGCCTTCGGGTTGGCCTTGAACTTTTTGCTTACTTTTTCGGGGAGAAAAAGTAAGAAGGGCTACCTACGGTAGTACAAATCATAGTCATAGGAACTCATAAAAGAACTGCTATATGAAGTTTTGAAGAAGTTTTCTTCCGTCAACTGTCAACAACAGCACATATGGACTTTTAAAGAAGTTTCAAACAGATACTGAATCAAGTTTAGCAGGACAGGGGTGAGAGACAGGATCCTTTTAAAAACCCTATATCAGACTTGTTCAAAACTCCATACGAAAAGGAAGTTTAAATAAACTACAAAGGTCTAATGCATTGAACCCTTCTTCCTTCAAAACCGAATCGTTAAGTAAAAACCAGTAGTTACTGCAGCTCTTCAAACTCACCGGTTTGCTTATTCTTCCGCACATTACCCGCATGAAAATAACGGCCATTCATAGCCACATACACGCCGGGTGGCAGCGTTTGCACAAAAGCCAGCGCACTGCCCAGGTTAAACAATCCATCCGAAGAGCCAAACTTATACGGTATCATGGCCCCGGTCAATACAATGGTCTTTCCACTCACCTTGTCGGCCAGCACACGGGCAGTATTAGCCATGGTGTCGGTTCCATGGGTAATCACAATTTTATCTTCCGGACTTTTGATACAGTGTTCGGCAATGAGGCTGCGGTCATCATCGGTCATCTCCAGGCTGTCCACCATCATCAGGGTGCGGATCTCCACATCCAGGCGACTGCGGCCCAGCTCCAGCATTTCCGGCAGGTGCGAATCCTTAAAATACAACTGACCGGTGATTTCATTATACTCTTTATCAAAAGTGCCGCCGGTAATAAAAACACGAATGCTCATAGTTTGGTAAGATTGGCGTAAAAATAGCAAATGCGCTATCTCAAAAGCCGGCTCCGGTACGAATAATTTAAGCGCCCCTTTTTATTGCACCGCCATGTTGGTGCCATTCCGCTCTGCCATTGGTTCGGTCAACGTCGCACTCTTTTTTAGCAACAACTGCCGCAGGGAAAAAACATGGAACCCAAACGCCAGCACCACCACCACAGCGGGCAAATAAATGAAGGGGAAAGTGGCGACAATAATATTAGCCGGTTTGTTCATAAAATAGCGCATGGGGGTAGGCATGGATAAAATAGCGATGGTTATAATGTTCAGCAACAGCGCCAGCCCTATAATGTTGTACGTAATGCCAATGGTCCGGGCGGCTCTTTTCTGCCTCAGCATCAGCCCGCCGGCCACCAGCGCCAGCACACCAGCCAGGATATCGAAGTTCAGGCCCTCAAAGGTCATTTGCACCGGCACCAACCCTTTTAAAAAACCCTGCCACAACAATAGCTCCACCACAATTCGGAACGACTGAAACAGCACGAGCCAGTGCGGCGGCACCGCGGCCAAAAGCGTGGTAAAGCCTTTTGAAAAAGCAATAATGAGCAAGGCCACCATGGGCAGAAAAACCACCAGCAAAGGCCGGGGCGGAAACTGGTCAAACTGAGCGGTCCAGCCACTGCCGGCCAGTATGCCTACCAGTATCACCCACCCTGCCACCACACCGGTAGTGATCCAGAAAATGTTTTTTCGCCGGCCCGGCGACCAGGATGTACGTTGCAAAGCCTGGCGCAAACCCAGTAAAGCCAAAATCAGACAAAGGACCGCCAGTGTACCCATCAGCAAGCCCGGGAGTGTAGTTGATTTCATGTCAGCTAGTTTTATACGGCAAAGTTGAGACGCTTTTGAAAAACCGCGATAGCCAAAGTTGCTATTCTACAAACTGACGGTAGGACGTGGGGTATTGCTGAAACCGCTGAAGGAAAAGCCGGCTGAACGAATTGCTGTTTTCAAAACCCAGTGCTTCCGCAATATCATTTACTGCCATGCCGCTGTGCCGCAGCAGGTGCTCCGCTTTTTCCAGCCGCAGCTTTTGCCAGTATTGGTAAGGCGTAACGCCATAAGTAAGTTTGAATAGTCGCAGAAAATGAAACTTTGACAAGCAGGCCGTTGCCGCCAGAGCATCCAGGTCTACCGCGCCACTGGTGCAGCTGTGCAGGTAATCCAGCGCCACCGACAGGCGCTTGTACAGCTCCTGCCGGGTAGCTGGTTTTATAGCCGGCAACCGGGCAATTTGCTGCATCAGGTGGCGGTGTTGCTGCAACAGGTACAGCAGCAGTTGGGCCAGCCTTTCTTCAAACAGCAGCTTATGAAACGATGCCTGCTGCTGGGTGGCCTGTAAGCCTGCTATCAGGTGGTTGAACGTAGCATTTTTGCGGTGTAGTTGGTTGTAAAAGGCTACCGTTACGGCCTTTTGCTGCAAGCCGTGGTTTAAAATGGTATCGGCCGGCGTCAGCACCGCACTCAGCACCCCTTCGGAAAAAGCTTCGCCGATATGGATGTTGAATGTTTCTACCGGCTGCCTGCTTTCTATTTCCAGTGTGTAGGGCTGAAAGCGGTTAGACAGGAAAAAGCAATCTTCCGGAATGTCTACCTTTCGGTTATCTACGGTGCAACGGCTGCGCCCCTTCAGGTTCAGGAACAAGGACACCGGGCCGGTAATATCCGGCCGGTAAGCCTCCAGGGTGGTGGTATGGATGATCACGCCGGGAAAGCCCTCTGCCTCCAGCGGAATCTGATCCGGGCCCATACGCTGCCGAAACCGCTGGTCTAATTGCTGTTTAAGCCATTGCAGGTCGGGAAATTGATGGCGTATCATCACCTGCAAATTAACCTCACTGGCAGCACCTGCCGGCTTAGATAGTATGAAGTGTTAAAACGGGGATGGAGTGGCGATCTGGTCCGTTGTGTGGCTCACGCTTAGAGAATAATCGGGCGTCATTATGCCACCTGCAAGGTATCCTGCTTTTCTTCTATTTGTTGCTGCTGCAGCTTTTCAAAATAAAACAAGCCATCAAAAGGTTTTACGGTGGCCATGCCAAAGTCTACGGCTACTTTTAAAATATAGATGGCCTCCAGCCGCTCGTGCAGGGTTTGCATCAGCTGCCTAAACTGGTTGGGCGTGGCCGCCCTTTTGTAATGGTTGCACCTTCTGCAGGCCGGCATCAGGTTGTCTTCTGCATGTACGTCTATTTTAAAACGACGGGCATACCACCGGGCTTTGCACTGCGGATAATAATGGTCTACCTGCATTTCCTTATAGGCTATGGCTTTACCACAATACGCACAACAGCCACCAAACCGGTTATATACTTTTTCTCTTACGGATTTACGGATTGCCATGGGATATCAACACCAATGTTAAAACTGCAAATAAAAGCACAAATACCTTGTCTGCCACCAGTTAATTGCTTGCATGAAAAATTGCTTACGGTATGTATGGCATTATACCCCTTTTATATACCGCACACCTAAAGCATATGGACTTTTAAAGAAGTGATG
Organism: Bacteroidota bacterium; assembly: GCA_023391895.1. Lineage (GTDB taxonomy): Bacteria > Bacteroidota > Bacteroidia > Chitinophagales > Chitinophagaceae > Flavisolibacter. Next base: position 2,600 of record JAEWAC010000383.1, on the reverse strand, counting down.
TCATGTGGCTACAAGCTTTTTATGACAGCGGAGAGTGGTGTCATAACTTCTTCAAAAGCTCATGTGGGAATACAACAGCAATGGGTGGATAACGGGAGAAGAAACGGATGGAACCAAAGATGCTGCACTTTATTACAGGTTCAGAAAATCCTGCAGATGCGTGATGGTTTCCTGCTGGGCATGGATCGTTTCTTTTACCACGTCGTTAATGGAAATAATCCCGCACACTTCATCTTCCTTCATCACCGGCAGGTAACGGATGTTGCGGTCCGACAAAAGCTGCATGCAATATTCGATCGTATCCCGGGGGGTTACCTGCGGAAAACTGGTGGACATGATTTCGCCTACCCGGGTATCGGTGGAGGACTTGCCGTTGAGCACCACCTTGCGGGAGTAGTCCCGTTCGGTCATAATGCCCAGGAACTTTCTACCCTCCATGACCATTACCGATCCGATGTTATGGTCGGCCATCATTTGCAAAGCATCAATTACAGTAGTTTCGGCGGTGACTGTTATTACCTGCCCGCCCTTACGAGTTAAGATATCTGCTACCTTTTTCATATGGTTTAATTTCCTTTACTGAACAATCGTAGTAGTAATTTACAATTTTCGGCAGGTAATTACAAACAAACCCCAAAAGAAAGAAGATTTTGCGTACAAAACGACAGCAATGGTGGAAATAAAAAGCTGCTGGCAGCCAACCAGGGGCCACTACCGGCAGCTAAACATTTCCCCAAAAGAGCCGGAAAAAATGCTGATTAATTTTTCAGCGTTTGAATTTTTTCCTCCAGGCTCTGGAAGATTTTTTCGAACAAGCCGCTGTTGAAAGCACAAACAATAGTACCTTCTTCAAACCGGTCGGCACGGAAAATGGCCGTTAAATGCTCGAACAACTCCACCAGCGAAAGGTCGGCATAATTGAAAGCCGGATTGCTCCATGCCTGACGGGCCGATTGCCAGTCCATATAATCAAACGGCTGAATAACTTTTGATTCGTACAGAGCCCGGAACAACTGGTTAAATGTCTGCGACTCCAAACCCTCTTCTTTTACCTGGCGGTACAAGTTGATAAAATGCTGATACTGCGTTTTGGGCAGGGACTGCAAATGCAGGTTTTGTTTTTCACATGGCATAAATAATGGTTTTTATAGTGATAGCAAGAATAGCTGCAAATATGGGAAATGTTGCCAAACACACCTGTTTATTTGAGCAGGGTCAACCGGCGACGAAGACAATCGCTAAAAACTTGCGGCTTACAAATAACTTCAATCTATAATATTTATCAAAAACCAGTGGTGGCGCCACGCCTGGAACGCCTGTTGGCAACAGCATACCCGTTTTTTAACACACCGCAATCGGCCACCTGATATGTTTTTTTTAAGCAGTTCTTGCTCTTTCGTGATTCTGTAATGACAAGGAAAAGAAGTTTTACGAAACATGCCTCTCAGGAACTTTCAATCCCTGTACAAAAAGAGTATCTTTAAATCATTAAAAAATAAACTATGGGAATCCTTACACCAAAAGGCAAAAAAGGCGACAAGAAAAACAATCCGGCCAATGCATCTAAACCCAGTAGCCAGCCCTCCAAGTTTATCAATAAAGGCGTTAAGTCGGTAGCCAAAAAGCAGATGCCCGGCAGCGCCCAAAGAGGCAGTTGAGCAGGGAGCAAGGAGCAATGAAAAATTTAAAATGAGAAAACCCGTAACAGTCTTTATAAGTTGTTACGGGTTTTTTGTTTCAATACATTTATTTCTGATAAGACAACAGGCAGGAGATTTTATAGCATTCAACCTTATCTGGAAAAAAGTTTGTAAAAAAGGTATCAGCCTTCACACTTCAGCGGAAGCAGGTGATCAAACGAGCATTTTACGTTGCAGCTACAAAACTGACCTATGGACTTTTGAACATTTTTCGCTTTGCATAAAACTGGATCCATTAACCGCCTCATACCGCTTTTCCTTTTTTCATTTTACATTCTTAATTCTTCATTCCCCCATCTCCCCTACTCCATCACCTGCTCCACATGCACCAGCCTGCCGTCGCGGGTCATGCCTTCAATCACAACGCGGAAAGCCTTGCTGATATCGTTGTTATAAAAAGTAAGGGTAACTGTTTTTTGCTTGGGCGTGGTTTGCACCATCGGGTTCCAGTACAGGGTGGTCCGGAGGTCCTGCTGCTCGTTGCGTTGGCTGAAGGTGCTGTAGTTGGGCGCATAAAATTCCTTTACCGGTGTATAGCCGGTTATGGAAAGGCTGCTCAAACCCTTGCCGGGTGTTGAGGCAACATCATTGCCCTTGCGGGTATAAATGGCAATAGCGCCCCCGCTGCCACCGCCCACCGCACCTAGAAACGGCGGCCGCAACACTTTTACATAAGCAATATCAGTAACGGGTATAGAGGAGATCAGATCTACATCAGTAGGCATTTCATCCAGAAAAAGCGCAGGACGAGCTCCCCGCCACTGCAGGCTTACGTTGGCGCCGCCACCGGTAATCTGCAGACCCGCCACCTTGCCGGTCAGGTAATTAAAAATATTGCCGTAGCCAGCCGACGTCACATCGTTCACCAGGTCAAACTGGTAGCCATCGCTACCCCTGAAC
>JAEWAC010000076.1 GCA_023391895.1 Bacteroidota bacterium | reverse complement strand
AAATAAACCGGTCTCCACTACCCCGGCTATAGCATGTAGTTGTGTATTCAGGCCGGCAGGATCATCAATGGGATACCGGTGGCAATCTGCGATCAGGTTTCCATTATCGGTTATAAAGTTTTCCTTTTCGGCCTTTCGTATCACAGGGTCCAGCCCCAGTTTCCGTAACTGCTGTAAGGTAAGTGCTGCTGCAAAGGGCACTATTTCTACCGGCAACGGGAACTTACCCAATGTGTCCACCAATTTCGATTCATCCACTATAACCAAAAACTTTTTACTGTTCAGGGCCACTATTTTTTCACGGAGCAAAGCGCCCCCTCCCCCCTTGATCAGGTTGCCCGTTTTATCTACTTCATCGGCACCATCTATAGCCACGTCAATGGCTTGCAGGCGGGAGAAATCAGCCAGCGGAATCTGAAGCTCCCGGGCCAGCCTTTCCGTTTGCACTGACGTAGCCACCGCTTTAGTTTGCAGCCCCTGCTCTACTTTTTCCGCTATTTTTCGAATCGCCCAGTAAGCCGTGGAGCCGGTACCCAAACCCACCACCATGCCATCTTTTATGGCTGCTACCGCCCGCTCTGCGGCTGCTCTTTTTGCATCCATACCATTCTTTTAAATTCTCATATTGCAAATCTTCTTTCGGCATTTTTTTAGGCCTGCTGCACCTTTGTACGGAAAAGGCGGCAATACAGTTTTATCACCGATGTTTTTTCCTTTCCTGCATTGTATGATCTTTATTTTTCATTATAGAATAATTGAATATATAAAAAAAGTAGAAGGGAAAATTCACGGTAATGGATCGACCATCACTACATCACTTGGTTTGCACAATAACCGGTGTATGGGACAAGCTTTGGCAATCTCCAGCAATCTTTTATGCTGTGCTTCGTCCAGGTCCCCGGTGATCCTTACCTGGCAATAAAATGTATTTTTGCCCGAAGGCTGGTCGGTTCCTTTTACCATGTCCACCTTTACCTTTATGTCATCCACCTTCCATTGCTTGCGTTTGGCATACATCCGCATCGTCATGACGGTACAGGAAGCCAGCGCTACACAGATATAATCTATAGGCGACGGTCCCGTATCTTTTCCGCCAAATTCGGGTGTTTCATCGGACAAAAGCGCATGCTGGTTCACCTTTACCAGGGTAGAATACAACAGGCCATTGTTTTCCGCTTCAGCCGTTCCGATCACTTTTGCCATAGTATTTTGCTTTTTTAAAATCCTATAAACCGGCTCTTACCCTTCTTTTTTCCAGACGTCTTTATATTCTTCTTCGTGCCGCCTGAACTGAGCATGCACATAAGGACAAAGCGGAACCACCTGCAGCTGATGATCTCTGGCATAATCCACCATGGCCGTCAGCATCTTTTTGGCCAGTCCCCTGCCCTCCGCTTCGGCAGCTACTTCTGTATGATAAACGGTCAGGTGGCTGCCCTGAATCTGAATGACCATTTCTCCAATCATTGCAGCTCCATCTTTTATATAAAAAGCACCTTCTCCTTCTTTATTCAGCTTTAGCGTTACTTCTTCCATCATTTCAGCATTAGTAGTATAAAATAGGTACCAGCATCTTTTTCAAAAACCCATTAATGGAGTACCGGCAAAACTTCTTCAATTTTTGCCCGGTGCACTTCGTACTGCGGAGGCAGCTTTAAATGCGTGCCCAACTCGCTTACCGGCTCATCAATGGCAAAACCCGGATTATCGGTAGCCAGTTCAAACAAGACTCCGCCCGGCTCCCGGAAGTAAAGCGAAAAGAAATAATTACGATCGATTTTTTCAGTGATGTTCAGGCCATGGGCGGCTACTTTTTCGCGGTAGTGCATCAGCACCTTGTCGTCTTTTACGCGAAAGGCTATATGGTGATTGGTACCGCCAGCCACCTGGCCGGGTCTTTCATGGGGCGCTTCTAACAGGTCTACGATCTGTGCAGTCTCAATGGCCGAAGTGACAAAACGGTAGCGGTTTCCTTCCTGGCTTTGCAATTGGTATCCCAGCACATCGGTTAAAATTTCAGCCGTTGCTTTGATGTCCCTCAATGTAAGGGTAACGCTGTGAAACCCTCTGGCAGCATGGGGAGCCGTTACGTCTCCGGTTTCCCACGGCTTTCGGTTGTCAGCCAGTTTGGATTCAATGAAACTGATCTTTAAACCATCCGGGTCCTGGAAAGGCAGGAAGGCTTCTCCCAATCGCTCCTCCCGTTGGCCCGCTTTTACCTGGAATTGCTTCAGGCGGTCCTCCCAAAACGACAGGCTGCCTGCCGGTACCGAATAACCGATTTCTGTAGCCATGCCCGTACCAGCATAGCCCGGTCGAACATGCAACCAGGGAAAGAAGGTTAAAATAGTACCCGGTGTGCCCACCTCGTCGCCAAAATAAAAATGATACGTACCGGGATCGTCAAAATTCACCGTTTTTTTTACCAGCCGCAACCCCAGCACCTGGGTGTAAAACTCATAATTGCGTTGTGCGTCGCCGGCAATGGCGGTTATATGATGAAGTCCTAAAATACTGTTTTCCATATATGAAGTTTTAAACTTTTTTTTCACAGTTGGAGGATGGCGTGCCTTGATCCACTTTCCGCTCTTATGTTCAATCCATTTCCTTACTACAAATTTATCATAGAAGCCATGTATGAGGTATTGAGATAGAATAATTAATGGCATTGATCTAAATCAACGGCCTGTATCAAAGGTAGCGATGGCGGAGCAAAGCAAACGGGCTCTGATAGGCACAGGCATTGAAGCTGATCCGTAAATCTTTTAGCCGCCAGGCGTATGGCTTGTCGTTTGACTGCAATGCACTTCTGCTTTTGAACTCATTAGCAGGGAGCTTCAGGCACTTGTTGCAGCAGCAAAGAAGGTGACACTTGTAGTGATTACTCGACAGGCACGTAGTGCTGCCTTGTTTGTTTTGTAGACTTTTAGTAAAAAGGCATTCATTCTCATATCCTAATAAGTTATCGGTAATTTTAATATAGAGAAAAACAATACTATGAATTTACCGACTGTTATGCATAAAGAAGAACTGAGCATTAACCTATTGAACCTGAGCAAAGGGGCGATGATTTTAAGAGCCATCAATCACCAACTCCGCCAGCGAATGCTAGGCGTCATTCACGCCCAAAAAAAGATTACGGTCACAGAATTGTACATTAAGCTAAGAATAGAACAATCAGTTGCCTCCCAGCACCTGGCCATTTTAAGGCGCACCGGCTTTGTTACAACCAAGCGGGAGGGAAAGTTTATTTACTATTTCGTCAATTATGAACGACTGCGATATGTACAGCAGTTGGTGCAGGGCATTTTATAATAGCGGAAAAACCTCATGAAAATGCCGTTTGCATCAAACACCATGAGACGGTACTGAAATGCGTACTCCAATACTGCCTTTTTGTACCTCATCCAGACTTTTTCAAAAACCCATTAAGGTTGCAATGGTCATTCGGTTGGCTTTCAGGAACCGTCCTTTTTAGATCCCAAAAAGCTTTAAAAACTCCATATTGCGGCCACCGGAAACTTTATCAAAATTTTTCTTACTTAATAACTTAACTTTTAACCCAATCTTGCAGCAGGTAAGCTTCGGTCTGGCCTGCAATTGAAATGCTTTTAATTTTAGGATCAACCTATCTCATCATGAACAACCATTTGGGTGCTTTAGCGCAGGATAACGACATCAACCTGCACATGGCCCTTCAGAAGATCAACCTTCACCTGGAGAATATTCCAATGGCCATTATTGAATGGGACAAAGAAGCAAGGGTGGCTTACTGGTCAGGGCAGGCGGAAAAAATACTGGGCTGGAAGGCAGAAGAAGTACTCGGCAAATATATTTTTGATATCCCCTTTATTTTAGAAGAGGAATTACCCAAAATTGACCAAATTACCAATCAGATCTTTCATCATGGGCTGACCTATTTGCACAGCGTTAATAGGAATTATACAAAAGACAAAAAGGTCATTTACTGCGAATGGTACAACTCCGTATTGAAGGACAGCAATGGCGTTCCGAGCAGTGTGTATTCTTTTTTTTATGATGTAACCGAGCAAAAAGAAACAGAAAAAAAGCTGGTAGACCTAAAAGAGCATTTTGACCTGTTGATGAAAGCCACCAACGATAGTTTTTGGGAATATGACATCCATACTAAAAAGGTGGTCTGGAATGAAAATATTTGCCGGCTATATGGCATCTCTTCAACCGATGAACTGAACCAGGCCATGTGGGCCTCCAGGGTACACCCGGAAGACCTACCTGTTGTTGCAGCTGCCTTTTCAGAAACACTCCGGCATCAAATAGAAATCTGGATTACGGAATACCGCTTTCGCCAGCAGGACAACAGCTACAAGTATTACATGGACCGGGGCTATGTGCAGTACAGCGAAACCGGAGAACCGGTAAAAGTTATTGGTACTACAGTGGATGTAACGCTGCGGAAAGAAGCGGAAGAAAAACTGAAAAAATCGAATGAACGTTTTCAGCTGATTTCCAAAGCCACCAATGACGGGATTTGGGATTACGACATGGTCAACAAGGAGGTGTGGTGGAATGGCCATGTGTACCAGATGTTTGGATTTGATAAAAACCAAAAACCCAATATCGATGTCTGGATAGCAAAAATACACCCGGACGACAGACCGCTTATATATGAAAGTTATCATAATGCTTTGAAAGAAGGCAATTCCACCTGGACCAATGAATACCGCATGCTGCTGGCAGATGGCCGATACCATAACATCCTGGACCGTTGTTACCTGGTGTATGATGAACAGGGAAAGCCGTGCCGGCTGATGGGTGCCACCATGGACATTTCCGCTCAAAAGGAAAATGAAAAAAAACTACAGCAGGCCAACCGGCAACTGCGCGACCTGTCTTCTTACCTGCAACAAATCAGGGAGCAGGAAAGAACCACCATTGCCCGCGAACTGCATGACGAGCTTGGACAGCAACTGACCGCCCTGCGCATGGAGTTTGCCTCCCTGATCAAAAAGTGCGAAGGTGTTTCTGTTAAGTTTGAAGACAGGATTGCCAACATATTTGCGCTGATGGATGAGATGGGAGCTTCCATCCGGCATATATCATCGGAACTGCGCCCCAGCATGCTGGACGACCTTGGCCTGCAAGAAGCCATAGCCTGGCAGCAGAACGAATTTGAAAAACGTTCCGGCATTAAATGTCATCTTTTCAGCAGCGGCGATTTGTCTGTAATACCCGCTAAAACCGCCACGGCTTTGTTCAGGATCTTGCAGGAGTCGCTCACCAACATCGGGCGGCACAGCCAGGCTACGGAGGTCAATACAGAACTGATTATGGACAACCAAACCGTGTATTTGAATGTTCATGATAATGGCAGGGGGTTTGACATCCATTCGATCGATAGAAAAAGGTCTTTTGGTCTTTTAGGCATCCAAGAACGGGCTACCTCCCTGGCCGGACAGCTGCACCTGACCAGCACACCGGGCCAGGGCACGCAGCTCCACGTTACCATACCTTTATAAAACTTAAAATCCCTATAGAGTATGATCAGGATTATCATTGCCGACGACCATGCCATTGTACGAAAAGGCCTGATACAGTTGATCCAGGAAAATGTACCCCAAGCCTCGATCGATGAAGTAAACAGCGCCGAAATGCTGATCAACAAAGTATTGAAAAATGACTACCACCTGATTATATCCGACCTGTCGATGCCCGGCAGAACCGGCCTGGATGCGCTGAACGAAATAAAAGCTCAAAAACCCCATATGCCCTTTTTGCTGTTAAGCATCCATCCGGAAGAACAATACGCCATCCGGGCTTTGAAAGCCGGCGCTTCCGGTTATTTGACCAAAGACGCCGCCCCTAATGAATTAGCCCTGGCTATCAACCAGGTGCTGGCAGGGAAAAGATATATTTCACAAAAGATTGCGGAGAAACTGGTAACACTGCTAGATCATGAAGTTTCCAGTAAACCCTTGCACGAAACCCTTTCCAACCGCGAATTTGAGGTTTTTAAACACCTGGCAAAAGGAAAGTCGGTATCCGAAATTGCGGAACAATATTTTTTAAGCGCCAATACCATCAGCACCTACAAGGCAAGAATTTTGGAAAAAATGAACTTTAAATCCAATGCGGATATTACCCGTTATGCACTGGAGAACAACCTTATCTAAGCACAGCCGTTACCAAGGCTTCCCGTGTTGCTTCTTGCTTTCAATCATTTATGAAACCCTTTGGTCAATAGTGAATACCAAATCATACTCCTGATAATCGTTCTGTATAAGGATTTGCAGCTCAACATTACTTGATCCACTCCACCCCTTCGGTAGTATATTTTACAATATTGACCGGTGTGCCCACCGAAGAAGGCGTTGCCTGGGACTGAATGGTGATCAGCCGCTCTACCAGTGATACCGGGTCCTGGCCCTGGGGTTGGCGGCTCAGGTTGTTTTCAATTTCGGAATATTCGCCCAGAAAGTACAACTGCACCTGACCGGTGGGGCAATCGCCCGGACAGGAAGCCGTATAGGCTTTTACCTGGATGGACTGGTCACCACGCAGCTCAAACCCTACGATTTGCACATGCGGCACGTTATTCTTTACACTTAAAATCACCACCTCCAGCAGGTGCTCTTTTGACTGCAGCATTTTTTGATACGATAGCGGCTGGTTTTTCTTTTGGTAGGTCAGCTCTTTGTACAAAGCTTTTTGAATGCTTTTTTTGATACCGGCAATAGCCTGTGTATGCGTGGCGGCTGTTTTAAGCTGGTGCTGCACAATGCTGTCGGCGGAGTAAGCCGTAGCGGGCGAAGCCACCAAACCGGCCAGTGCATAACAATAATTATTGGCCCTGCGAATTTTACAAACCGTTTGATTGGTAGTTACATTCGATTCGGCGTCTATGATCATGCGCTTGCTATCGGCCCCCATGACAATATAGCCCGGTGTGATGAGGACAATAATAGAAGTAGCGTACAGCGGCTGTGCCAGCAAAAAAAACAAGGTGTAAACAAGGATGCGTTTCATAAGCAGTCTTTTACAGGTACAGGATACCCGAAGGGAAGCCTGTGTAATTGGAAATTTTAAAAAGCCTGGCTTGTAGGTTTGAAAAGGATGTGCTGAAGGTAAGCAAATTAAGCCATATTCCCATTTTGGTGGAAAAGCCATAACGCTGTACAGCAAACAGTAATGAAAGCTGGGGGTTGATTTCTGAAGGTAAAACGGCTTGTTTAAAAAGGAAGGACTAGCCAAATAGAAAATCATTCCACCCGTTTCACAGAGGCATCTTATGTTAATCAAATAGCTATAGCCAATGTGCCTGCCGGTAAACAATCTGTTGATTCGCGATGCAATGGCAACTTCTTTAAAACCCCATATAGCGCGGCATTTTAAAAAAGCTATACGTCAGGTAAAAAAAGCCATGCGGTATGACATAGATCTTTACTAGCGCCAATGATGGTGCGTAGTGCAAAAGAAAAAGGTTCCTTGTATGAATTTACTTATTCAACAACCTGTACAAAGAACCCGTATCAGCTATCACTGCTGTTAACCCACTTCTTTAAAAACCAATATTCTGGTTGACGTCAGTAATTGATCTTGATGTCACTTACGGCTATGGGCAGCCACATCTGCATGGGATTGGCGCCCCGGTTGTTCCAGGCGTAATAAGGAATGGCGGTAACTTTTTTAACAACGGTGGTAACCGCTTTACCATCTTTTGACACCTCTACTACCGGCGCTTCAAACTCAATGGTATTGATACCGCCCAGCAGGTCAGCCTGGTAAGTGGTTTCAAACCGGGTTTGCTCCGGCACCACCAGGTTCCAGGCATTTCCGCCGTTGTCTGCTCCTTCCACACAGTATACCAACGGGCCGTACTGCAGCGCCATGCGGCCCTGGTTTTGCTTTACCTCCGGCCGGCTCACCACAGTGCGTACCTCCATCGGAAAATCAATCGAAACCACATCGCCTTTATTCCAGGTCCTGTTGATCACGGCATAGCCATTCCCCATTGTATAGTCAGTCGTTTTGCCGTTTACTTTTATTTCCGGTTTCAGGTTTTTTCCATCGGCATAGCGGTACAATGCGCCCGGCACCGGCTGCGACAGCCAGCCTGGTATGCGCACATTCAATGCAAAGGCTTTCTTTTTGGCCGGTAGCACATTTAATGTGGTATGGCCTTTCCACGGATAGCCGGTTTGCAGGATCAATGCCACGTCGGTGCCACCCACTTTTACTTTGGTTTGGCTGCCAATAAACAAATTGACCCATACCCCATTGGCTGAAGTGCTGTAAATATAATTACCAACAGAAGCCACCAGGCGGGCAATGTTGGAAGGACAACAGGCGGTGCCAAACCACTCCCGGCGGTTGTGGGTACCGGTGGAAGCCAGGGGATTGCCATAAAAGAAACGGTCACCGGATAATGACAGTCCGTCGAGGGCGCCGTTGTACAGGCTTCTTTCCAGCACATCTACAAACTTAGCATTACCGGAAAGCATGTTCATGCGCTGGTTCCAAAACACCATACCGACCGAAGCGCAGGTTTCACTGTAAGCCAGTTCGTTCGGCAGGTCGTAGTCTATGCCAAAACCCTCGTTGCGGGCCTGGGCGCCAATGCCGCCGGTAAGGTACATATTTCGGTACACCACATCTTCCCAAACCGTATTCATGGCGTTGACATAACCGGCATCGTTGGTGACAGCCGCTACATCGGCGGCACCGGTATACAAATACATGGCCCGCACGGCATGTCCCGTAATTTCTTTCTGTTCTTTCACCGGCACATCATCCTGGCAATACTTCGGGTCTTTCCACTGGTCCCAGATCACGCCTTTGCCATAGCCACGGCCCCGCTGCTCCAAAAACCACTGGGCCAGCTGCAGGTATTTTTCCTGCTTTGTGTGGTGGTACAGTTTCATCAGCGCCAGTTCAATTTCCTGGTGACCCGACACCCAGTTGCGATTGCCCAGACGAAAGGTAGAATCGATATGATCGGCAAAGCGGATGGCAACGTCCAGCAGTTTGCGCTTGCCGGTGGTATTGTGGTAGGCAATGGCGGCTTCTATGAGGTGGCCTGCGCAATAGTCTTCGTGTTTTTCCATATCGGTCCAGCGCTTGTCCAAACCGGTCAGCGTGTAATATGTGTTTAAATATCCATCCGGCAGCTGGGCGGCGGCAATTTTCTCAATCCATTCATCGGCCTTGGCTTCCAGTAACGGGTTAGGATGGGTGCGCAGTGAATAAGCCATTGCCTCCAGGGCTTTGTACACATCCGAATCATCGTAATAAATGCCTGCATGTTTTCCTGGCTGGTGGGTAGCGGCCCTTTCAAAATTGCGGATGCGGCCGGTTTTGTTTTCGGTATAATCCATACAGGCTTTCAGGGTAGCTTCAGCCACCGTTTTCTGGCGGGGCGTCCAGAAAGCATCATTAATGGTAACC
>JAEWAC010000326.1 GCA_023391895.1 Bacteroidota bacterium | reverse complement strand
ACCCATAGGTGATTACAAGGTGTTGGCAGCCCGGGCATATTTTCATAACGAACCCGATGAAAGCACCCGCAGAAACGCTTACATGGTACCTTCCAATGATGTGGTAACCGCTTTAAAAGAAGAAAATGGGTTTATCTATACCGAGTTTACCAACAACAAGGGCCAGACTTCCAAAGGTTGGCTGCGCAAGCAGGACGTCATTACACTGGAAGCATGGAAACAACAGCAGCAAAACCCGCTACCGGCACCGGCACAGCCGTTGACCAAAATTGAAATCAATGCCCAGCTCCAGGAGGCCCGGCGGCTGATGGAAGCCCATGATACGGAAGCGGCCTTGAATATTTACAGCCACCTGTTGGAGCAGGAAGTGCCGGAAGCGATGTACGAGTACGGTAACCTGGCACTGAAAAATCAAAACCCGTCCATTGGTTGCGAGGAAGGGATGGCCCTGGTAAGAAAGGCCAGCGACAAAGGCCATACGCCTGCTAAAACCACGCTGGGATTTTTATACATCTTTGCCGAAAACCGGGAAGTGTTGGAGATGAATAATTATGGCGGGTGCCAATACGAAAAAAACTTTTTAAAAGGCTCGCGCCTGTTGATGGAGGCCATGCTGAAAGGCGACTCCACCGCCGGTCGTTTATTAAATGAGCTGAACCTGCCCCGCAATGAAAAAGGAGCCGATACCTCTAATTAAAAAAGCTTTCAAATACCCATATAGACAGCAGGTTACAACAGGACTTTTTTGACTTGAAAGCGCAGCGGCATGGCGTACGGCCTTTTTCATTTTGTAAGAACCTGCGCCGTTTTTTATCGTTTATTAATACCAATCCATGTAATTGGGTTTGCTGACAGAATTCAGTGGGCTGGCATAAGGCATGCCGGCTCTATCAGCCGGCACTGGGCTGATGGGTATTAGAAGGTTCTTTTGCGATTTGCTCATGGTCCGGCTGATATTTTACAAAAAATGACAGCCAGATGGTTCTGGACAGCCGCATTAAATAAGGCTGCAGGGCAATCAATAAAACCGCGTTTGTGCCCATCCACCAGAAAAACCGGTTATCGCTCAGGGACATCCCGATCAATACCCACCACGCAATAAAACTGGCTACCGTTACGGCTACCGCCAGCGCATAACTCACATAGCCGGTGCCATAGTAAAAGCCGGTTTCTATCTCCATGGGCTGACCACATACAGGACAATGGTCCGGCATTTGCCGGAAATTTTTGCTGTAAGAACTTTTATTGACAAACATATCGCCCTGCCGGCACCGGGGACATTTGAGCTTTAATAAGCTTACTATATAATTCGGTTTCTTTCTTTTAGAAGGGTGTTTCATATTGGTAAAATGGAGCCCAAAGGTAGGCTGCCGGTCTGCTTTGTAACGTGACCTAAGTCATCCGCACGGATGTCTTTGGTTAACTTTTTGCCACAATCGAAGCTGTAAAACAAGCTATTCCTGGAAGGGCTGTTGGAAAAAGGGATTGAACAGGTTCAAAGCTTTCTTGTGTTGGAGCGTTTTTAGAATGTTACCCACCATGGGTTTTTGAAAAAGCTACAGCGGCACTGTTGTAAATAGACAAGGCAATGGTCTTGATGAAAATCACGACTGTACTTTCGTGATATCCACAATCTCAATGTAAGAACGGTGGAGCCGCACCAGACCTTTGTCGGATAGTTTTTTCATCAGCCGCGAAATCACTTCCCGCGAAGAGTTCAGGTCTTGGGCAATTTCTGTAAACGAAAGGGGAATATGATTGCTTTTTAATGTTTCTTGATGACGTTTCAGGTAAAAAACCAGGCGCTCATCCATATGTCGGAAAGCAACATGGTCAATGGTTTGCAGCAGTTCTTCAAAGCGTTCGCGGTAGTTGCCCAGCACAAAGTGATACCAGCTTTTGTACCGGGTCATCCATTGGTCCATATAAGATAAGGGTATGCTCAGAACCGTGGTTTCCGTTACAGCCTTGGCCATCAGTTCGCTGGTTTCCTGCCGCACGGCACAAACCATGGACAAGGCGCAGGCTTTACCGGCATACAGGTAGTACATAAAAAACTCGCTGCCTTCATCCTCCCTGTAAATTTTCACCAGGCCATCCAATATCAGCATGGTAGAGCGGATGTATTGGCCGGTACGCATCATGGTTTCGCCTTCGGCAAAGGTTTTTATTTCGCCCACTTGCACCATTTCCTGAACCAGGCTTTTTTGGAGCGACGGAAACTTGGCTTCAAGTTCTTTTTCTGTTATCATCATAGTCAATTTACAATAGCCATTTTAAATAAAATCATAAAACCGGTAGGAAGCGGGCGCCTGGCCATTTATATCGGGGTGCCTGTCTGTAAATGAACAACTTTTGCGGCACTGGATGCTTCAATTGATCAGTTGAAGGGTTGATAAGTTGAGTAGTTGATAGGTAAAGCCGTTGCTCCTTTTAGTTTTTGTTCTTTCGGATGGACTGTTTTTTCTTCTGCCACTTGCTTTGTCATTCCGACGAAGGAGGGATCTCAGAGATTAGAGTTTTTCAAACTGCCTGATCATAATACAACACTCAACAACAGCGGCCCTTGTACTGTTTTCAGCTACCCAATCCTGCGTAATCAATATAGGGTTTTGAAAGAGTTGATTAGTTGAGTGGTTAAAAGGTTTAGTGTTGTGTATGGGTTTTTAATGAAGTTGAATCACGGATTACACAGATTAAAGAAAAGATTGCACAGAGTGAAAAACAGTATGAGGCTTTGAAAGACTTTCCGTCGGTCAACGATCAACTACCAACGATCCGCTTTCCGATACGGGTTTTTGAAAGAGTTGATAGCTGATACAGCTTAGCCCAAAATGGTTCAAAAGCCCATGCTCTTCTCATTTTTAATTTTGCATTTTTTCATTTTGCCTGACTCCCTTCCTTCAGGAGAGGGACCAGAGGGTGAGTCAAAAAACAACCAGCCCGGATTAGGCTGGTTGTATCAATGAATGGGAAGTTGCTTTCAAAAACCTATATCATATTGACGCTTCTGTTCACAAATGCGGTCAGGTCGGCGCCGGTCAGCATGCCTTGCGAAAGCAGTGCAAGGTCAAATGCCTGCTTGGCCAGCTGCACCTGCTGCTCTTCGTTTTCAGCTTTTAGTATTCGGTCAATCAGCTTGTGGTTGCCATTCACTGCTACTTTATAGCTGTCCGGCATGGAACCATAAAAGTTCATACCGTTGCCACCCATTTTTGCCATGTCTTTCATGCGACGCATCCATTCTTCCATGGTCACAGTTACCGGCAACGCCTCCGGGCTCAGTGCTTCCAGCTCCACCTGCATGTGCGGCTTGTTGATGGCTTTTTCAAAAATGTCTTTCACCTTTTTGGTTTCTTCTTCTGTCAGCTGATGGGTTAGGTTTTCATCTTTGGGAATCAGTTTGTCAATCACTTCCGCATCTACCCGCTTCATGGCAATCTTTTCCAGCTTCAGCTCAAGTTGGTGGATAAAGTGGTTGTCGATGGGGGAGTTCATCACCAGTACATCGTAGCCTTTACCGTTGGCGGCCTGGATGAACGCATCCTGTTTGGTAGGATCGTTGGTGTACAGGTACACTACGGTGCCGTCCTTGTCGGTTTGGGCTTCTTTTATTTTGTCCCGGTATTCTTCCAGTGTATAATGTTCATTCTTGGTGTTGGTCAGCAAGGCAAAGTCTTTGGCTTTGTCGTAAAACTTGTCTTCGCTGATCATGCCATACTTTACAAAAAGACCAATGTCGCTCCATTTTTCTTCGTAAGCCTTGCGGTCTTTTCGGAACAGTTCGCTCAGCTTGTCGGCTACTTTTTTGGTGATGTAGCTGTTGATCTTTTTAACATTGCTGTCGGCCTGCAAAAAGCTGCGGCTTACGTTCAGCGGAATATCTGGCGAATCAATCACACCGTGCAGCAGCATTAAAAATTCCGGTACAATGTCTTTCACTTCATCGGTAATAAATACCTGGCGGGAGAACAATTTGATTTTGTTGCGCTGCAGGTCAAAGTCGTTTTTCACCTTGGGGAAGTACAATACACCCGTAAGGTTGAAGGGATAATCCACGTTCAAGTGAATCCAGAACAGCGGGTCTTCGGAGAATGGATACAGCTCTTTATAAAAGGCCAGGTAATCTTCATCTTTCAGGTCAGTGGGTGCCTTGGTCCAGATGGGCGTGGTGTTGTTGATGATGTTGTCCACTTCCACATCCTTGTATTGGGGCTTGCCCTCAGCATCTTCGCCATCGGGTACGTGCTCCGTCTTGGTGCCGAATTGGATGGGCACCGGCAAAAACTTAGCGTACTTGTCCAGGATCTGCTGCAGCCTGTACTGCTCCAGGAACTCTTCCGATTCCGCATTCATGTACAGGATCACGTCGGTACCCCGTTCGGTGCGGCTGCCTTCGGTAATTTCAAACTCGGTGCTGCCATCGCATACCCAGCGGGCCGGCTCGGCATCTTCCTGGTACGACAGGGTTTGAATTTCCACCTTATCGGCTACCATAAAGGCGGAGTAAAAGCCCAGGCCAAAACGGCCGATGATCTCGTTGGCATCTTTGGCTTCTTTGAACTTTTCCATAAACTCGGTGGCGCCGGAAAAAGCAATCTGGTTGATGTACTTTTTAATTTCTTCGGCGGTCATACCAATACCCCTGTCGGATATGGTGATGGTTTTGGCTTTTTCGTCAAAAGAAACTTCCACTTTCAGGTCGCCCAGCTCGCCCTTTAATTGACCCAGGGACGCTAACCGCTTGATTTTTTGCGTAGCATCCACCGCGTTGGATACCAGCTCCCGCAGAAAAATTTCATGATCGGAATACAGGAATTTTTTGATGATCGGGAAGATGTTTTCGGTATGAATGGAAATGGTTCCTTTCTCTTGCAACATATAATTAAATGATTTTGGTAAGGTTCAGGCCCTAACGATCAAGGGTTGTTCCAAATTATCAAAAACGTCAAATTGACAGCAGAAAATCATTGAAAACGGTTATAAACCCTTTCAGGAAGTGTGGTAAAGGGCGTCCACTACGGCCATTGAAGCCTGCTTTTGCCTTATAATAATTGCTTCAAAACCCTATATCAAAACCTGGCCTATGGCTTTTTGAAGGAAATCAGGAAAAAGTAAGCCGTAACAACAACTACCAGCTGGCAGCGGCACCGGTTTATATAAAATTCAGGGATAAAGCCGCATATTTATTGGTCTTATTGTCTGTTACTAGAGTCTTTCTTCTGCTTACTTAAAAAATCATCCCCTGCTGCATAAAGTTGCAGCCAATTGGTGTCGCCTGTTATCGTACCCGCCCCACGGATCCCAACCCTGCCGGAAACAAAGGTTTGCCTGCATACTATGTAAGAACCCGCTCACATACTTCTTAACCAAACTGCCAGCCATGACACTAAAAAAAAGATGGTCTTTATTTGCTATGATGGTGGGTGCGGCTTTGGCCATCAGCATCTGTTTAAGTGCCCAAGAGCCCATCCGGGGTACGTTGCGTTCTGCGTCCGGTGAGCCCCTTTCCGGTGCCACCGTTACCGTAAAAGGCACCAATATTACTGTCATAACCAACGAGAACGGCCAGTTTACCATCAACGCCCCGGCCGGCAGTACGCTGGTGGTGAGTTCGGTGGGTTTTCAGCCCAGGGAAATTGCCGTCAGCGGTTCGGAGATCAACGAAACCCTGCAGGCATCCGACAGTACCCTGGGTGAAGTCGTAGTGATTGGGTATCAAACCGTAAGACGCAGAGACCTAACGGGTGCCACGGGTATTGTCAGTACCGAAAATACCGAGCGGCTGGTGTCGCGGTCGCTGCCCGAACAGCTCCAAGGTATGTCGCCGGGTGTAACGGTACGCACCGGGGGCCAGCCGGGGCAGGAGGCCGTGATCAACATCCGGGGCCTGAGCACCATCAACGGCAACGCCAACCCGCTGTTTGTAATTGACGGCATGATTGCCGACCCCAACACCACGGTCAACCCCAACGATGTGGCTTCCATACAGGTATTAAAAGATGCTTCTGCCGCTGCTATTTACGGTTCCAGGGCCGGCAATGGCGTCATTATCATTACCACCAAAAAAGGCCGTGAAGGACCGATGCGGGTCTCAGCTTCGGCCCGGTATGGCATTTCAAAAATTCCCGAGCGGTATGATATGATGAGCGGCCCCGAATACGTAGCCATGAACAAGGCGGCGTATGAGGCGGCCGGCTATGCGCTGCAACCCGCCGTGGCCAACTACAATGGTACCAATACCAACTGGGCCGATGAAGCCCTGCGCACCGGTTCTGTACAGGATTATAACGTTACGCTTTCGGGTGGTAATGCGGGAGCTAACTACCTTTTTTCCGGCTCTTACTTTAAAGATGTGGGTACTTTAATAGCGCGGGATTTTGAACGGGCGGCCCTGCGCATGAACAGCGAGGCTACCCGCGGACGCTTCAAATTTGGCGAGAACCTGATGTTTTCCAATTCTTTGCGCCGGGCGCCGTATGAAAACAATTTTGAAGTGGGCAACCCCTGGTATGATATCTGGAACAGCCTGCCGATCATTCCGGTTCAGGATCCTGCTTTGGTCTCTGTTGCAAATCCCGGTGGCTGGGGGTATGGCAGTCCCGAAGCCCGTTCCTTCTCCCGCAACCCGGTAGCGATTGCGGATATTACATCGGTTAAAACCAGTTTCTTCAAAATACTGGGCAATGCTTATATGGATTTCCGGTTTACCAACTGGCTGAACTACCGTTTTAATGCCGGGTTGGAAACCAGTTTTGACCGGGCACAATCCCTGCGGAAAGACGGTCCCTGGTACTGGAACCAGTCGCCCAAGCCCAGTGAAGTGGGTGAAACCCGGACCCAGTTTTTAAGTTATCTGTTCGATCACACGTTGAACTTCAATAAAAAGTGGGATCGGCATGCCATCAATGGGGTACTAGGCTATACGGCACAAACCATTCGGGCGGACAGCTCTTTGGCCAACAGAACGGGTTTAAATCCTTATGGCCAGACCACGATTGGATCAGCAGGCGTTAACGGCGCTTCCTTTGCTGCCGGCGGCAACCGGCAGGTTTTGATCAGTTCCTTACTAGGCCGCGTCAACTATAATTATGCAGAAAAATACCTGGCTTCTTTTACCTTCCGGCAGGATAAAGATTCCCGTTTTTCCGACAAATACAGAACGGCTTTTTTCCCGTCTGCAGCCGTAGCCTGGAATATTCATAACGAGGACTTTTTTAAAGTGCCTGCCCTCTCTACCTTCAAGCTGCGGGCCTCTTATGGCGTGTTGGGATTGGCCAATTTAAATGCTTACCAGTATATCGCCTTCCTGAATCAGGCGCCAAGAGCGGTATTCGGTCCTAACCAGCAGGAGTTTCCCGGTGCTACACAGGCCCGATTGGTTTTTGAGGATTTAAGATGGGAAGAAAAGAAGATCACTAATATCGGTATCGATGCAGGCCTGCTGAACAACCGGCTGACCATTACCCTGGATGCCTTCCGCTCGGTAACGGACGACATTCTGGTGGCACAGCCGCTGCCCCGCTACCTGGGCAACCTGCAAGGTGATCCGTTGGTGAATATCGGCTCTATACAGAATAAAGGAATTGAACTGGAAGTAGGCTATGCGGCTCCGCAAACCGCGGGTTTTAACTGGAGCTTATCCGGAAATATCAGTGTGATCAGAAACAAGTTGTTATCGCTGGGCAATTTAGGAATCGATGAATCTACCGGTCAGCCCCGTAATTACATCCAGTCTGGTAATACACGCTCGCAGGTGGGCCGGTCAATTGGCGAATATTATGTGATCAAAACAGACGGTATTTTCCAAAGCCAGCGGGAGATCGATGAGCAGGGCGCACAAAAGCGTTTTGCGAAAGCCGGCGATATCCGCTACGTCAATATAGTCAATGGCGGTACCGATGATGATATCAATGACCTGGACC
>JAEWAC010000318.1 GCA_023391895.1 Bacteroidota bacterium | reverse complement strand
CATTAAAGGAGCTTTACCCATTGCCATACAGGCCCGCAAAGAAGGTTTCAAGGGTTTGTTTGTACCTACAGCCAATGCCCGGGAAGCCGGTATGGTCAATAGTTTACAGGTGTACGGCGTCAGTCATATCAATGAAGTGATTCAATTTCTGGAAAACGGCGAGCAGGGTTTAACCCCTGTAAAAATTGATACCCGTGAGGAATTCTTCTATTCCCAATACGACTTTGAGGCCGATTTTGCCGATGTAAAAGGTCAGGAAAACATCAAGCGGGCACTGGAAATTGCCGCCGCCGGTGGCCATAATGCCATACTCATTGGCCCGCCGGGTGCCGGCAAAACCATGCTGGTCAAACGGCTGCCCACCATACTGCCGCCGCTGACCCTGCACGAAGCATTGGAAACCACCAAGATACATTCTGTAGCCGGCAAGCTGCCGGAAAACGCTACGCTCATCTCCCGGCGCCCTTTCCGCAGCCTGCACCATACCATATCGGACGTGGCCCTGGTAGGTGGCGGCGGCATGCCCCAACCCGGCGAGATTTCGCTGGCCCATAACGGTGTCTTGTTTTTAGACGAACTGCCGGAGTTTAAACGAACGGTGCTGGAGGTCATGCGCCAGCCAATGGAAGAACGTCGGGTCACCATTTCCCGCGCCAAGGTCGCTATTGACTTTCCGGCTTCGTTTATGCTGATTGCCTCCATGAACCCCTGTCCCTGCGGTTATTACAACCACCCGGACCGGGAGTGCAGCTGCGCACCTGGCGCCGTTCAAAAGTATTTAAACAAAGTATCCGGCCCCCTGCTCGACCGCATTGACCTGCACGTAGAAGTAACCCCGGTAGCTTACAGCGAGCGCTCCGCCCTGAAACCGCAGGAAAACTCCGCCGCCATAAGGGAGCGGGTCATCCGGGCACGGGAGATCCAGGCAGAACGTTATAAAACCCATACCGGCATTTACAACAACGCCCAGATCAGCAGCAAAATGCTGCGTGAGGTTTGTGCCATCAGCACGGCAGGACACAATTTATTGAGAGTGGCCATGGAAAAACTAAATCTTTCTGCCCGCGCCTATGACCGTATATTAAAAGTTGCTCGTACTATTGCAGACTTATCACAAAGTGCCGACATCAAGGTGGAACACCTGGCAGAAGCCATTCAATACAGAAGCCTGGACCGCGAGGGCTGGGCCGGATAAAATATATTATGCAACCCTATTTTGATTTACTGAACCAATTTTTCGACACCATTTATGTCATCACGCTGCAGCGGGCAACCGACCGGCAGGAGCACATTCAAAAAGAATTGAAGGGTCTGCAATTCCAGTTTTTTTATGGCAAGGATAAAAAGGAATTTTCGGTTGACACCTTAAAGCGCAATGGCATTTATGATGAAAGCCTGGCCCAGAAAAACCACCGCTACGGCAAACCCATGACACCGGGCATGATTGGCTGCTCGTGGAGTCACAAACTGGTGTACGAAGATGTATTGGCTCATCAGTATCAGAAAGTGCTGATTTTAGAAGACGACGTAGTCATTGACCGGCAGCAGATTGCGCTGTTGCCGAAGCTGCTGAAAGAGCTGCCTGCCGACTGGGAACTCTGGTACCTGGGTTTTGCCGGCAATGAGCAGGCGCCCCCCAATGCTTTTTTCAAAAAAACGTTTTACCACCTGCTGCGCGCCTTAGGCGCCTTCAACTATTCGCATACCACCATTAACCGCCTGTACCCCCAAAAAGTTTCGGAACATATATACCAGGCAGGCTACCACGATTGTACCCATGCGTATGCCTTAACCTTTACCGGGGCCAAAAAGCTGGCCCAGCTACAGCAGCCTATCTCTTTTTTCCCGGACAATCTGCTGGCACACGCCGTTACCAATGAGCTTTTGAAAGGGTATATTACACTGCCCAAAATAATCAACCAGCAATACCAGGTTTTGCCCCAGGCCACTTATTCTTATATAAACGAATAACTAAGTTTGTACCTTTAATTTAGTCATGCAGAATTACATCTTGTATCAGGCCTACGGCAGTATTGATCATATAAACGAGTGCAGGTATTCTCTTTTAAAATTATTGCAGATCTATAATTTAAAAGCACCTGCCTCCACCACTGTGGTTATTTATACGGATCAGCCTGCTATGTTTGATGCGTTTACGCCTTTTTTTCAGCAATTTGAAATGCAGGCCGTAAACCCTCAGCTGATACAAAAATGGCGCGGCGCCATTGACTTTGTGCACCGGGTAAAAATAGAGGTGATCAAAGATTTTTTTTCCCGGCACGAGGGCAACCTGCTGTACTTTGATACCGATACTTATATACACCAACCCCTGGAGCCCTTTTTTGAGGCGATTGAAAAAGGAACTTTTTACCTGCATGAGTATGAAGGCATCATCAACCAAACCGCCAACCCGATCTTTCAGAAATGGAACGACTTTTTGAAAACGCATGCCCTGCAGTACAACGGCAAACGGGTAGAACTTTCCAACGGTATTAAAATGTGGAATGCCGGTGTGATCGGTATCAACAGCAACGCCCGTTATTTGCTGGATGACATCATGGCCCTGACCGATACCATTTACCCGCTTTTTCCCAAACACATCGCTGAACAATTTTCCTTTAGCTATTGTTTGCAAAAGGTCGGCAATGTAAAGGAAAGCGACGGCCAGGTAGCCCATTACTGGAACCTGAAAGAATTCAGGAAAATACTGAACCTCTTTTTCAAAAAGAACGAAGAAGAAAGCATCCCCAACCTGGTGAAGCTGGTGCACACCCTGGATGCGGCCACCATACAGCAGCAGAAAAACGAATACGAAAACCTGCCCCTGTGGAAAAAATGGTGGAACCTGCTCACCGGCAAAAGCTGGAGCATACACCAGTACGCCAAAAAATTCAGCCACTAGACTATCAACATGAAAATTTTACTGCAATACCTGAAGCCGCATAAGTTTTTAGTATTCCTGGTACTGGTACTGGCGGCTACCAATATCGGGTTTTCCCTCATTGACCCGATCATCTTTGGTAAGCTGATCAACTTTGCCTATACCTACTGGACCAACAGCACTCCCTACCAGCCTTTTTTCTGGGGCTTTGCCCAACCGGTGCTGGTGTTACTGGGCGCCTCTATTGGTGTGGCCATGGTAAGCCGCATCGCCAAAAATTTCCAGGATTACTTTTTGAATGTCATCGTTCAAAAATTTGGCGCCAAGGTGTTTACCGACGGGCTGCAACACGCCATGAAGCTGCCCTACTACGAGTTTGAAGACCAGCGCAGCGGCGAAACCTTAAGCATTCTGCAAAAAGTGCGTACCGATACCGAGCGTTTTATCAACTCCTTTGTCAATATCTTATTCACGGTTTTGATTGGTATCATCATCGTGGCGTCCTTTGCCTTCCGCATCCACTGGTCCTTACCTTTTATTTACTTTGGCGGTATTGCCCTGCTGATGATCATCTCCAACCTGCTCAGCAAAAAAGTAAAAACTATTCAAAAGATCATCGTTGCCCAAACCACGTCGCTGGCCGGTACCACCACCGAGTCGCTGCGCAATATTGAACTGGTGAAAAGCCTGGGCCTGACCGGCCAGGAAGTAGCCCGTCTCAACCAGAACACTTATAAAATCCTGGGACTGGAACTAACGAAGGTCAAGCGCATCCGCAGTATTTCGTTTATACAGGGCACCTTTGTCAACACCCTGCGGTAGGTGATTTTATTCATGCTGATGTGGATGGTATACGGGCACCGCATGAACCCCGGCGAGCTGGCCACCATGCAGATCTTTTCGTTTTTTGTGTTTGGCCCGCTACAGGAAATTGGCAACATTATTTTAAGCTACCGCGAAGCAGAAGCCTCCCTGAATAATTTTAAAAACCTCATGGAAAAGGCACCGGAGCCACAGCCCCTGCACCCGCGGCACCTGGGTCCAATTCAGGAACTGGCTTTTCACGAAGTGAGCTTTAAACACCAAACGGCCCTGCACAAGGCCATTGACCATATTTCGTTTAACGTGCGTACCGGCGAAACCATTGCCTTTGTAGGCCCCTCCGGCTCTGGCAAAACCACGCTGATGAAACTGCTGGTAGGCTTGTACCGTCCGAAGGAAGGCAACATTTTTTACAATGGCATAGACGAGGCCAGCATTGACTTTAACGACCTGCGCAGCCAGATTGGCTTTGTGACCCAGGACACCCAGTTGTTTTCCGGCACCATTAAAGAAAACCTGCTGTTTGTCAATCCCCAAGCCACGGAAGAAGACCTGAATGATGCCCTGCACAAAGCCTCCTGCCAAAACCTGCTGGCCCGGGCTGAAAAAGGGCTGGACACCATGATTGGCGAAGGCGGCCTCAAACTGTCCGGTGGCGAAAAGCAGCGCCTGAGTATTGCCCGGGCCCTGCTGCGCAAACCCCGGCTCCTGATTTTTGACGAAGCCACTTCTGCGCTGGATTCGCTGACCGAAGAAGAGATCAATAAAACCATCCGCAAGGTTTCGTCTTATAATGACCAGATCACCATCCTCATTGCTCACCGCTTGTCCACCATCATGCACGCCGACCGGATTTATGTACTGGAAAGAGGTGAAATTATTGAAACCGGCACCCACGAGGTACTGCTGGAACTAAAAGGCTTGTATTACGCCATGTGGCGGCAGCAGATCGGCGAACGCAAAGTAGCAGCCGGCACTGTTAGCCAGTCGTGAAGGAGACTAAAGTTTAAGGTTTAAAGTTGAATCACAGATTTCGCGGATTTTGAAAAAGGATTTCGCGGATTGGATAACAGTCATTATGGGTTTTTTAAAGAGTTGTTGATTTTAAATTGTCTACACTTTTACATTCCTTTTGACTGTCATCTGACGAAGGAGGGATCTCAGCGATTACAGCCTTCAGTCTGATCATAACACCGCCCTAAACAACAGCAGCCCGGGTGCTGTTTGCACCAATTTGTCTTGCACTCCTGAGTAGCTGATATAGGTTTTTATAGAAGTAAGATCGCATATTACACAGATCAAAGAAAGGCTTATGCAGATGCTGCAATTAGATGGGTTTTTGAAAGAGTTGAAAACTTGTACCACTTAGGTCAGAATCTTTCGAAAGTTTATATGTCAATTCTATAGCTGAAAAGTACCTGCAGCCGGGCCTCCCTCTCCACCGGGGAGGGATTGAGGGAGGGGCTGCCTTATGGGGTTTTGAAGAAGTTGGTTTTTTGCGTCCTTAGCCAAAAAAAAGTTCAAAAGCCCATAGGTCAATTCTCTAGCAGAAATGAAGTTACCTCACCCCCCGGTCCTTCAGAAGAGGGATCAGAGGGTGAGGTAAACCCTTTAAAACCCCATGCTCCTATTTTTTCATTTTACATCTTACCTTTTTCATGGCTCCGCTTCAGGAGGCCAGGCTTTTACTTAGCCTACTATTTTTTCGTAAAGCTGAAAGGAACATTGACTTTTAAAGAAAAATTGCGACCCATATTAAATACGCCCTGCCGGCCGGTGAGTTCGTTTACGGCCGTGTACTTTAAGCGGCTTAAGTGGTTTTGATACGCCTTGTCGGTTAAGTTGTTGGCCGCCAGGTGAATACTGAACAACGTTTTGTTGCGGTTCATGATATCAGCTCCAACTCCGGCATTCAGCAAGGCATAGCCCGGTGTAGCGGTTTCGGTGTCATAACCGGTAAAAGGCCGGTTCTGCTCAAAGGTTTGGTCCACCTCGGCCCGTGCATAAAAGTTGTGCAACAGGTTACCGGCTTTCGAAAAGTTCACGCGTACTTCGCTGATCCAGCGGGGCGCCGGTATCATGGGCAGGTTGCTGCTGCCGTCAATGGCTTCGTCAAAGCGGCCCCTGACCAGCGAAAAGGTATTTTCAAAGTGCAGCCAGTCCAGCGGGTGTGGGTGCAGGTCAATCACCGCCTCCAGGCCACTCAGCCGCGCATTGCTTTGATTGTACCGGAAGGCTTGCAGTTCTTCTCCATCTTTTATCACCAGCGAGTCGCCGCCCAAAGCACTGGCCAGCCGGCGGTAGAAAATAAAATCATTCACCCGGTTGTAAAAACCATTCAGTGAAAACGAAACATGCAGGTAATCGGCCTGAAAGCCCAGGTCGGCCTGCAGGCTTTTTTCGGAAGTCAGGTTTTGCTGTCCATACTCGTAGCGGTTGGTGCCTTCGTGGGCGCCATTAGAGGCCAGTTCGGACAAAGTTGGCGCCCGGAAGCCCTTGGCCACATTGGCCTTTACCGTGATGTAACTGGAGGGCCGGTAACTCACACCAGCACTGCCCGAAATGTTGGAGAACGACTTGTGGAAGGGCACAAATTTAACCTCGGTATCTTCCATCAGCTCCTTTGAATCAATAGAGCGGTTGTCGTAACGCAGGCCACCGCTAATCGTAGCCTTGCTGAACGTTTTTTGGGTAAATACAAAACCGCCGGCATCCCATAAATCATAAGCGGGAATGATGACTTCTTCGCCTTTGTTTTGGTTGTTCTGGTACATGCCGCTGGCACCCAGGGTGGTTTGCCATTCCTTACGCTCCGGCAGCACCCACTGCACATTATAATTGGCCGTTTTCAAATCAAAAAACAATTCTTCAGCCTTTGGTTCTTCGGGATCGCCAAATTCCCTGCGCAAATTGTTTTGAAAACCCACATTCAGTTTCAACCGGCTGTGACCTATATTAAAGCTGTTATCCAAAACCACTTTGTAATGTTGTACGTTCTGGTTGGGCACCAGCAACCGGCGGCTGTTCAGGTCTTCTTTGGTGGCAACACGCTCCAGCGCACTTTCTGGAAATACCAGAAACCGGCCCGTAGCCTCATCCCGGTCGCCTTCCACCAGGCCCAGGTTTTGGTTAAATGAGCTAAAGATCAGGTGACTGAAACCCCAGCTTTTGTTCAGGCCGATGTAGCCGCCAAAGTTTTTTTCGTTGAAGCGGGAGTTGAGCACCCGGCCATCCCACTTATTTTGGTAATCCTTGGCGGATTTTAAACTGCCATAGGCATTCCAGTTAAAGCCGTTTTGGTTACCCGCTATGTTGGCATTCAGCCCATACTGACCATTGTTGGTTTGATAGCCGGTATACACATTACCCTTTACCACGCCTTCGGCCACCGGCACATTGGTAATAAAATGAACTACACCGGCCAGGGCGTCGCTGCCGTAAGTAATGGAGGCCGGGCCTTTTAAAATTTCGACGCGCTGCACGCTCAGTTCGTCAATTTCAATACCGTGCTCATCGCCCCACTGCTGCCCTTCCTGCCGTACGCCGTCATTGATCACGACCACCCGGTTATAGCCCAGGCCGCGGATCACCGGCTTGGAAATAGCAGGCCCGGTACTTACCTGCGACACACCCGGTTGCCGGCTCAGCACGTCGATGATGTTGGTGGAAGGCACCTGCAGCATTTGCTCTTTTCGCATCAGGGTAACCGGTATGGATGTATGACGGATGCTGGTAGCGCTGGTAACTCCCGTTACGGTTACACCCTGGCTTTCGATAATAGTGGGCGACAGCGCAAAGTTGAATACCGCCTCGCCGGCAATGTCAATGTGCTCTACAACCGTATTATAACCCGTATACGAAACTTCTATCAGGTGGTGCCCTGCGGGTACACTTCTCAAAGAATACCGGCCTTCGGCATTGGCGATGGCCCCAATCCGAAACTCAGGAAAATAAACCGAGGCGCCCGGCAAGGGTTGCCCGGATAATGAATCGGTTATATGGCCCGACAGGTTGATCAGCACCATTTTTTGTGTAGCTGCCGATACGGAATGAAGCGAAATGGGTAAAGCAGTTTGCGCCCGGCCCTGCAGAAAAAAGAAACACAACGTCAGCAATAAAAGAGATCTCATCCAAAAGATTTTAAATTGGCTTATACTTTTTCAATAAAATTTCCATCCAAAGGTATATTTTTGCATCACTGTTGCAATATTATTTTTTAAAAACTTCTATTTGAGAAATTTGCGCTTCTTCCAGTGGGACCTGATGGGGATTTTAACTTCGGTGTTGTGTACCCTGCACTGCGTGGCACTGCCCTTGGCCATCAGCAGTTTTTCTTTTTGGGGTACTGCCTTGCTGCACAACATATGGCTGGAGGTTGGGCTGATAGCACTGGCCTTTCTATTTGGGTTGATGTCGTTTTACAAAGACAGTCCGGTAGCGGCTAAAAGAAAACGGCCGCTGCTGTTGTTTTGTACCGGATTTGGGTTGCTGCTGGCCAATCAGTGGAACGAAGACTACACCCTGCTGCTGATGCCGCCGGCTTCCATGGCCATTATTGCGGCTCATGTTATCAACTACCGCTACGGCAAAAAAGAAAAAGCCCGCACCCTGGCTACCAAAGCCTGAGCGGGGTAAACCGGTTGCTTTTATCACACCTGCACACAAAGGTGTAAGTCAGCTTATATAGGTTTTACAAGAAATTATTGCCCGTTACGCATGTTTTCATTAACATAGGGCATCAACTGAAGTATGATATTCTGCCACTCCCTATGCGTGTCGGGTTTGGTAAGGTATAAAGAAGCACCCAGCCGCTGGCAGATCTCTTTGTCCATGCGGTTAACAGAGGTGGTTACAATCGCTACGGGAATATCTTTAAATTCGGGGTTGGCTTTCAGCCTTTGCAAGGTTTGCCTGCCATCCAGTTCCGGCATGTTCAGGTCCAGCACAATCAAAGAAGGCAGGTGGCTGTTGGTGGCCTTAGACAAATAGTCAAATACCTGGCGGCCATTGTCCACAAAGATCATATTGATGGAGCAGTTCAGGGCCTTGCAGGCCTCGCTTACCCAATCTTTATCATCTACATCATCATCAGCGTATAAAACAAGTTTGTAGGGGTTCACACTGGTTCGGTTGTTTGATTGTGTTTTGTTGGTGCGCCCATTATGCCTGATTCACAAAGGGCATGACCGTTTTTACAATGGCATCGTAACCCGCAAAGTCACGCGGCTTGGTAAGATACGATATAGCGCCCTGCGCCTTGCAATATTGCTTTTCGGTGGTGCTTTCTGAGGTAGAAAGCACAATAACAGGTATGGCAGCAAAGTGCGGATGTTCTTTCAGGTAAATCAATGTCTGCTTGCCATCGATCTTGGGCATGTTCAGGTCCAGGATAATCAAGGCAGGCAATCCATCCGGCCCGGGGGAACTTTCCAGGTAAGAAATGGCTTCTTCACCGTTGGAAACGCATATCATATCTGCTTTCAAACCATTGGAGACCATAGATTCGTTCAGGAACATTTGGTCATCAATATCGTCTTCAGCATATAGTATTTTGAAATGGGTGGCATTGCTCACAAGAACAGTTTTAGAGGTGGTGGTGGTTGCAACAAATATATTAATTCTTTTCGTCATTACACCACATGTGCATAATTTATGACCCCTGCTGTTATAACGGAGCAATACCTCGACCGCTATTGCCACTACCTTAATCAATCCTTTCAATAATGCCGGCAATGCCCTGGCCACCGCCTACGCAAGCGGTTACCATACCATACTTTTGGCTGGTACGTTTCAGGTCGTTCAGTATTTGTATGGTGAGTTTAGCCCCGGTGCAACCCAAGGGGTGCCCCAGCGCAATGGCGCCGCCGTTAATATTGACAATATCCGGATTCAAGCCTGCTTCCCGGATCACTGCAAGGGACTGCGATGCAAAAGCCTCGTTCAGTTCAATCAGGTGGATGTCACCCAGGTTCATATGGGCCTGCTGCAATACTTTGGGAATAGCCGCCACCGGCCCAATGCCCATAATGCGCGGATGTACCCCGGCAGACTGACAAGCCACTAAACGGCCAATGGGTTTTAAACCCAACTGGTTCACCAGGCGCTCGCTCATCACAATCACAAATGCGGCCCCGTCGGAAGTTTGCGAAGAGTTGCCGGCCGTAACCACGCCACCGGCAGCAAAAGCAGGTTTTAATTTTGCCAATGCTTCCAGCGAAGTATCAGCCCGCGGCCCCTCATCGGTGTCTACCACGTAGGTGCGGGTGGCTTTTTTGCCCCGCTCATCCAGGTACACCTGCTCAACGTTGATAGGTAGTACTCCTTCTTTCAAAAAACCCTGCCGAATAGCATGAATGGCTTTTTGATGGGAATTATAAGAAAATTCATCCTGGTCTTCGCGGCTTACG
The DNA here is from genome assembly GCA_023391895.1 of Bacteroidota bacterium. GTDB lineage: Bacteria > Bacteroidota > Bacteroidia > Chitinophagales > Chitinophagaceae > Flavisolibacter. The sequence continues at coordinate 7,298 of JAEWAC010000318.1, read as the reverse complement.
TGGTATTCTTTAGCTACTGCTTCGGCCGTTAAACCCATACTCAGGTAATAATCCGGGTCGTCTTTGGCAATGGAATAAGCAGGAACCGTTTTCCAGCCGGCCGTGGGCACCATGCTCATACTTTCGGTACCACCGGCAATAATACAATCGGCCATGCCCATGCGTATTTTAGCCGTGGCAATGGCAATGGTTTCGAGGCCCGAGGCGCAATAGCGGTTCACGGTCATGCCCGGCGTATCGTACCCAATGGCCCGCGCCGCAATAATGCGGCCTACCTGCAAGCCCTGTTCGGCTTCGGGTACGGCATTGCCTACAATCACATCATCTACCAGCTGCTTGTCCAGTTGCGGCACCGATGCCAGCAAACCTTGAATGACTTCAATGGCCAGGTCGTCGGGCCTGAAAAACCTGAAACCGCCTCTTTTGGCTTTACCCACCGCGGTCCGGTATCCGGCCACAATATAGGCTTCCTGCATATGAACTGATTTAGTCTTAAAGTTAATAAATCCCCGTCAAATAGTTAGCATAACAACTATTTACAAAAGCTTAAAATGGTCAATCACTGCCTGCGGAAAAAGAGCTTTGATCAGTTCGGGATTTTTATTGTACCCGATAAACATCCAGGCGGCGACCGGCGCTTCTTTAATGGCAAACATCATTTCGGTGCCGGCAACGGCAAAGGAGTGATCTTTATCGTTATAGTTGATCGTTTTACCCGGGAACCCACCTTCCAAGCCTTTTAGCATCCTGTTTTTAAAATCTGCATCTGCCAAAAGAGCCGTGTCTTTGTAGCGTAGCCGGATGCTCATAAAATAGTCGATCTTTTTAAAGCGGGCTTCCTGCTGGCGGAAGTCGGGCCCAATGGATTGTATGGCAATGCTGTCGATAACAATCTGCATTTCCTCATTGTTGTACGCCTGCTCAAACGACTGCAGGATGGCTTCTTTAGGTGCAATTTTAAACAGGGCAGGATAGGTATAATCCATCAACTGATCAAACTTCAGATCCTTGCTTAATTGCATGTACTTGTTTAAACGTTGGATGAGCTGGGGGTCGCTGTCTTTTACCTGAGCGGCACTGGCAAGTACGGTAACAGCCACTAAAAGCGTCAGTAAAAATTTTTTCATGGTACGTATTTGGACAGGATTACGGCTTTCAGCCTAAACCGGCAAACAAAGGAGTCCCGGCCTATGCGGGCTTCGCCCTATCTTCGCAGCCCGTTATGTACCAGTTTATCAGACGTATCTTTTTTCTTTTTGAAGCCGAAACGGCGCACTACCTGGCCATGAACAGCCTGAAGCTGGCCTGCGGCCTTCCTTTTGTTCGCAAAGCCCTGCAAAAATTATTTTGGGTGCAGGACACCCGACTGGCCCGCCAACAGTTTGGTCTTTCTTTTCAAAACCCCATAGGCCTGGGCGCCGGTTTTGACAAAAATGCCCGCTACCTGCGGGAGCTGGAAACCCTGGGTTTTGGCTTTGTGGAAATTGGCACCGTTACGCCCCGGCCACAGGCCGGCAACGACAAGCCCCGCCTGTTCCGGCTGGTAAAAGACAAGGCGCTGATCAACCGCATGGGCTTTAATAACGATGGCGTGGAGGCTGTTAAAAAGCGGCTGAAAAAGTGGAAAGAGGCTCAAAATGAAAAAGTAAAAAGTAAAAATGCGGATCAGTCCCTGGGCACCGCATCGCAACGCCTCATCATCGGCGGCAATATTGGCAAGAACAAGGTAACTCCCAACGAAGATGCCTGGAAGGATTACGAAATCTGCTTTAATGCCCTGCATCCTTACGTGGATTTTTTTGTGGTCAATGTGAGTTCGCCCAACACGCCCGGTCTGCGGGAACTGCAGGAAAAAGCGGCGCTGCAACAAATCCTGACGCACCTGCAAAGCCTCAACCAGCAGCAAACAGTTCAAAAACCCATCTTGCTGAAGATTGCACCGGACCTTACTTATTCGCAGATTGACGACGTACTGGAACTGGCCCAGGAAATTGGTCTGGACGGACTGGTAGCCACCAATACCACCATCAGCCGCGAAGGACTGCAAACCACCGCCGCCGAGCTGGAAAGCATTGGCGCCGGCGGCCTGAGTGGCCAGCCGCTGCTACAGCGCTCGACCGAAATGGTACACTACATGCATCAAAAAACCGGTGGCCGCATTCCCATCATTGGCAGCGGCGGCATCTTTACAGCGGCCGATGCTCAGCAAAAGCTGGCAGCCGGCGCGGTGCTGACCGAAGTTTGGACCGGCTTTATTTATGAAGGCCCGTTTATTGTAAAGAACATCTGCGAAAAGCTGAGGTGAGGAAGGAGGGAAGTCCACAGTCGACAGACGACAGTCCACAGCGGAGAGAGGAGTGGTAAGTTGTAAGTAATAAGTTAAAAAGGCTAAAGGCGGAAAGCTGAAGGCAAAAGCTAAAAGGCAAAATCAAGAAAGTAGGAAAGCCAGACTGTTCCAGCGCCTTATCCCGCATTAACTCCAGAGAGGTGTTGCTGCAGGAACAGCATAGCGGGATACCGCGCCTGCAGTAGTTTACCTTAGTACGCAAAAAGGCTGCACTTCTTCAAAAACCCATATCACCAGGAACACTATAAATAATCTAAAGAAGTTAGAGAAAGAGACACTCCGGAGTGAGGGTTGCTGTGCGTAGGCAAGGTCAAACGGGCGGAGCCTTCGGGTTGGCCTTGAACTTTTTGCTTACTTTTTCGGGGAGAAAAAGTAAGAAGGGTTACCTACAGGAGGAAAAAACCATAATCATGTGGAAGTCATAAAAGAACTACCATATGGGGTTTTAAAGAAGTTTAGCTGCCCGCATGGTTCCAGTGATAAATATTGGTAAACTCGCCTACAACAGCTCTATTATGGATAAAGGACAGCTTGTGCAGCTTCAGGTTCATAATATCTTCGAGATGTACGCGACGGTGCATGGGGTGCAGGGTGCCGCCGGTCACGCCGGCCGGCCGGGTAGGGTCGTATTGAAACTGGGGATCTACCAGTGTGCCCCGGGGGTACATAATGCCGGGTACGCCCCTGCCCCGGATGTTGAGTTGAGTAGGATGGTCCAGCCCTAACGTATGACCATACTCATGCGCGGCAGTGGTAGAACCCTGGTACAGGTTTTCCAGCAAGAAATAACCACTGTTGCAGCCCAGCCCATCAACAAACGAAATATTGCCGGCCGCATAGTGCTCAATCCTGAAGTAATTATTGCGTGGGTTGACGTTTTGCAACACTTCCAACTCGGTAATCTCTTTTTTGAGTTCGGCGGTGATGTGAAAACGAACTACATAATCTTCATTTCTAAAAGGAATAACGGCTGCCGGTTCGTTCCACAGGGTTTCAATTTCCTCCCGTATGTTTTCGGTTACCGCTGCATCGGCTGCATCGCCATAGCACACGATATGCGAGTGAATAATAAGTAGCTTTTGCGATGAAATAACTTCGGCTTCGCCCATTGATGTAACTTAAATAAATATTAATAATAAGTGCAATTTATTTGTTGAGCCTATTAACTGTTTATGAAACTAAATTTACTGATTGTAATGATGGCGGCCCTGTTTTCTGCCTGCCACAAAGAACCCCAGGAGCAACCGGCGCCCGAGAAAATGATTACCTCGAATATAGAATTTCATCTTTTCGGAAAAAGACTTTAGTAACGGGCAGTATGCCGGAACACCCTACGAAAACCTATCTGTAGAAGTGAGGCTGGCCCTGCAGAAAAATGATATTCAAACAGGTGGGTCCGTTATACCGTGGGACACGCTCATCACTCGCCGGAAACAGTCTGAATACCCGATGCAAAGCAGTAAGATCATCATCCCCAAAACATTTGTCCTAAGCGAAAACAAAGAAACACTTTATGTAAGCTATGGCGTCACCTACTCCTGGCCTAATAGCGGACCAACCTGGTTTGGAAGCTATGAGCCGGTTGACAAGGCTAAACCGCTGAGCGTGGTAAAGTTGGAATTGTAAAGCAGGACAACAGTTGATCCCTTCTTTTTGGCAGTTCGTGTAAATTATAAAGAAATGTTAACGCTTATGTGCGTTCTTTGCACAAGAAACAACCCCACATGCGCACTTACCTGCTCTCTATACTGACCCTGCTGATACTGGCGGCCTGCACCAAGGAAGACCGTGTGCAGTACCAGGAAAATGCCGTTACCAAAAAGCTGGAACTGCACATACACGCTGCACAGGATTATACTGATGCCCCGTTTAAGGACGTGGCCGCAGCGGTAACCGTGCAGATACTGAAGATCAACTCCCTGAACGGGCAATCACAGCAGCTGTGGGACACGACCATTGCCAGCCGTGCTTTGGCCGCTTACCCGGTGCTGCCGCAAAAGGTGATCATTGAAAAAGCTTATCCTGTTTTGGAAAGCCATGAAAAGCTGCGGATGGCCTACCATGTGCAATACATCACCCCGGCCGGCCTGTTGCAAAATAAGGCTACTAAGGAATGCTTAACCGGCGAAAAGTCGGCTTTTCTGGACGTGGCTGTTTAAGGCTTTAGTTGCGGATGGGCTTGCCCCCTTTTAATACACTTTGTATCCGCTCCAGGGTTTTTCGTTCGCCGCAAAGCGATAAAAATGCTTCCCGCTCCAGGTCCAGCAGGTATTGTTCGCTTACCAGGGTGGGTTCGCTTAAATCGCCCCCACACATTACATATGCCAGTTTTTTGGCCACCACCACATCATGATCAGTGGCATAGTTGGCCCGGTTCATACCGTGTATGCCCGCATATAACGACCCTAAAGCTGTACGGCCCAGTACTTTAATGTCTTTGCGCGGCACCGGCATTACATAACCGCTGTCGTACAGCTCTGTAACGGACCGCCTGGCTTCTGCCACACGGCGGCTTTGGTTCAGCACCACTTCGTCCTGGCCTTTACGGTAAATGCCCAGTTCAAAAGCTTCAAAAGCCGAGGTGGCTACTTTGGCAGTAGCTATGGTTAAAAAGCGGTTTTTCAGCGTGATGGTTTCCGGCTCGTCTTCGTGCATTTCGTCGGAGGCCCGCAGTACAAATTCTTTAGTACCACCACCGCCGGGTATCAGGCCTACTCCCATCTCTACCAGTCCGGTATAGGTTTCTGCGGCGGCACACACCTTATCGCTGTGCAGGCTCATTTCGCAGGCGCCACCCAGTGCCAGTCCATGCGGTGCCACCACCACCGGAACCGACGAATACCGTACCCGCATCATGGTATTTTGAAACTGCCGTATGGCAAAGTCCAGCTCGTCGTACTCCTGCTCAATGGCAAACATAAAGATCATCCCCACGTTGGCGCCGGCGCTGAAGTTGGCCCCTTCGTTGGCAATGACTAATCCTTTATAATTTTTTTCTGCCAGTTCAATGGCTTTGTTGAGGCCACTTAATACGTCGCCGCCAATGGAATTCATTTTGGTGTTCCACTGCACGCCCAGCACGTTATCTCCAATGTCATACACCTGGCAACTAGCGTTTTTCCAGACTTCCTTATTGTTTTTCAGGATAATGAAGTCTGCTGCACCAGGCAGTTCTTTGTAGTTTTTAGATTGCGGATCGTACGCCAGGCGTTTGCCGCCTTCTACTTTGTAAAAAGTGGCGTGGCCCACCTCCAGCATTTCCGCCACCCAGGGCGCTACAGTATAGCCGGCTTCTTTCATGGCTTTGGCCATACGATCCACACCCAGTGCATCCCAGCTTTCAAAGGCGCCAATCTCCCAGCCAAAGCCGGCCATCATAGCATCGTCGATGCGGTACAGCTCGTCGCTGATTTCGGGTATGCGGTGTGAGATATAAGAGAACAGCCCATAGTGGAAATGCCGTAAAAATTCGCCTGCTTTATCCGGGGCCGCCACCAGCATTTTGAGGCGCTGCTTTAAGTCTTCTACCGGTTTGGCCGCATCCACCGAAGCAAATCGGGGCTTTTGCCGCGGCTCGTATGCAAAGGTTTTTAAGTTGAGGGTGTAAATTTCTTTTTCGCCGCCGGCACCTTTTTCTTTTTTAAAAAAGCCCTGTCCGGTTTTGTCGCCCAGCCAGTTGTTTTCCACTATTTTATTGAGCCACATGGGTATCTGAAAAGCTTCGCGGGCTTCGTCCTGGGGACAGTTTTGATAAACGCCTTTGGCTACTTTCACCAGCGTATCTATACCCACTACATCGGCCGTGCGGAAGGTGGCCGACTTGGGTCTTCCAATCAGCGGACCGGTCAAGGCATCCACTTCGTCAATGGTAAGGTCCAGCTTTTCTACCAAACCAAAGATGGCCATAATGCCGTACACGCCTATGCGGTTGGCAATAAAGGCGGGCGTGTCTTTGGCCAGCACGGTGGTTTTGCCCAGGTACAAATCGCCATAATGCATCAGGAAATCCACTACGGACGGATCGGTTTCCGGCGTGGGAATGACCTCCAGCAGGCGCAGGTAGCGGGGCGGGTTAAAAAAGTGGGTGCCGCAGAAATGCTTTTTAAAATCTTCGCTGCGGCCCTGGCTCAACAGGTGTATGGGAATGCCTGAGGTGTTGGACGTGATGAGGGTGCCCGGCCGGCGGAACTGCTCTACTTTTTCGTACAGCGACTGCTTAATGTCCAGCCGCTCCACCACTACTTCAATCACCCAATCGCAGGTGGCAATGTCTTTCAGGTGGTCATCAAAGTTGCCGGTGGTTACTTTTTTTACTACATCTTTATGATAAACGGGAGAGGGGTTGCTTTTGAGGGCTGCTTGAAGGGCCTCATTCACCAGCTTGTTGCGTAGCGTAGGGTTGTCGGTTTCCCGGGCTTCTGCCGGCACGATATCCAGTAACAAAACCGGCACGCCGATGCCGGCAAAATGCAGAGCGATGCGGGAGCCCATGATACCACTACCCAGTACGGCTACTTTTTTAATGGTTCGTTTACTCATAAAAATTAGTTAGTTAAACAACCTTTTTTGTGAAGTTAAGGAATTCCTTTTATGAGAGAAAGGGGGAGTTGGACGAAGAAACAATTTATTTAAGTCGATTTTAAGGTGAGCTGTTTTTGCCCGCCTATTCTGTATCTGGTGCAAAGCGTAGTTATGCATTTGGGCTTGTGGGCCTGCTTCTTTAAATGCCCATCTTGCTTCCCCACTCTTTTCAAAAGTCCATAGCGTGGTATGACTTCTTACATATAGGGTTTTAAAGAAGTTTTCATGCCTCTTACCTCTGTCATGCTGAACTGGTTTCAGCATCTCCTTTTAATTTCTTAAAAAGTCCATATGGAGATTTTATAAAGATGTCATACGAATATTTGCTGTACTATCGTAGGTAACCCTTCTTACTTTTTCTCCCCGAAAA
>JAEWAC010000314.1 GCA_023391895.1 Bacteroidota bacterium | reverse complement strand
CTGTATCGGTCAGGCCATTGCTGCCAGAATACATGCCTACCACTTGGCCGGATTCGGTCAGCACCACCGGTGCGGTGTAGTTTTTCTGAAAATGGGTTTTGGTAATGCCATATGTTAATTTGCCGGACTTGTCTTTGTTTTCCAGCTTCAGGGCCACGCCTTTATTGCCGGGTGCCGGTATAACAGTGGCTTTCAAGTCGTAATAAGCGGTACTATAGTTGGCGCCCCACAGGTCGTAGCGTTTATACATGGTAGGCAGGCGTTTTTCAAAATCGGCCCAGTTCTTTTTTTCTTTGGGCGTCCACAATACTTCGCTCAGGGCAGTCAGGCGGGGAAAGATCATGTATTCCACCTTACGAGGATTTTTTATGTATTCGGTCCACAAATTGGCCTGGGCTCCTAATACATATTTGGCTTGTTCGGCATTCAGCTCTTTTGGAACCGGCTCATAACTATAGGTTTTTTCCACCGGCGTAAAGCCTCCAATGGTTACAGAATCTTCCTTCTGGGTCTGGGAGTGATCAAGGTATACGTGGCTGCCGGGTGTCATGATCACATCGTGATTTTCTTTGGCGGCGGCTATACCACCGGCCTCACCGCGCCAGCTCATTACCATCGCATTGGGCGCCAGGCCACCTTCTAAAATCTCGTCCCAGCCAATGAGGGTTCGGCCTTTGCTGTTCAGGTATTTTTCCATGCGCTGGATAAAATAGCTCTGCAGTTCGTGTTCGTCTTTCAGACCTTCGTCTTTCATCCGCTTTTGACAACTGGGACATCTTTTCCAGTTGTCTTTGGGACACTCGTCACCGCCCACATGAATGTATTTGGAAGGAAAAAGGGGCAGGACCTCATCGATCACATCCTGCAGAAACTGAAAAGTAGAATCTTTTCCGGCGCAGAAAACGTCTTCAAACACACCAAAGGTTTCCTGTACCAGTTTGCCGGTAGCCTGCTTGCTGGCTTCGGAAGCAGGGCCTGGAATGTTGGTTTTTTCGTTAGGGAAACAGCTCAGGTAAGGAAAAGCGGCAATTGCGGCAGAAGCGTGGCCCGGCATTTCTATTTCCGGTATCACGGTAATGTGCCGGTCGGCGGCATACTGCACAATTTCCTTTACTTCGTCCTGGGTATAAAAACCTCCGTAGCGAATGTTGTCATTGCCGGTGCCGGGATAGCGGCCAATAATGGTGCCGTTGCGGTAAGCGCCTACTTCGGTCAGTCGGGGATATTTCTTTATCTCGATGCGCCAGCCCTGGTCATCGGTCAGGTGCCAGTGGAAGTAGTTCATTTTGTGCAGCGCAATGTAGTCGATGTATTTTTTAACATAGGAGACCGGGAAAAAGTGGCGGCTGACATCCAGGTGCAAACCCCGGTATTTAAAGCGAGGCTGGTCCTGTATGCTTACAAATGGAATGGCCAGGTTGCCGTTTTGAATACGCTTACCGACATCTGGCACCGGCAATAGTTGTATCAGCGATTGGATACCATAAAATGTGCCGGCATAGGTATCGCCGGATATGGTAATGCCATCGGCGGTAACTTCTAAAGTATAAGCGTCCTTCTCCGGAGCCTGGATGAATTTTTTTGTGTTGAGGCGAATGTAGTTTTTTCCTTCCTGGCGGTCTACGTCGAGCTTGAAGCCATAAAACTGCTGCAGGTAAGTATTCAAAAAATCGGCAGCTTTCCGGTCACCTTCATCCGGTGCTGCAATAACGGTTTTGGAACTAAGGGTGAACGTGCCTTTATTTACTTTGAGCATGGCGGGCTGCGGTACAATATTTACTTGCTGCGCTACCACCGTATTACTCAAGACTGCTGCCAGCAACCAAGTAAAAAGTTTTCGCATAAAGAGAAATTTGATATGGGGGTTTTAAAAGAAATCGGTTGTAAATTAATTAATTATCTGCATCACATCAGTTTGATGGCAAGAGGAGATGCATCATAAAAAGAAGCTGCAGGTCTACACTTATGCTTTTAGTTGTATCATCCACCAAGTAGGCAAGTAGCGTATTAGATGAGTGAAAAAAGATGAATGAGGAATTGAGCCAAAAGCGGGCAGCAGAGAAATAGGGAAAATAGGGTAGTGTTTGTCCGGCTCAATATAGCATTTTAAAAAGCCATGCCGATGCGAGAAGGGCAGGAGGGATCCTATGAAGCAAGGTGATGTTTTAATCAAAACTAACCATCTGAAAGCTATGAATCAAAGTTGACCATGAATGGCAGTTTTAGTGATGTTACAGGCAGTGCAATGGGTAAGAAAAGTAGATAAAAAGAAAGAAGACTAAACTTTCCGGATAGCGCGGGTAAACAATCTTACTGCAAAGATGAAGAGCCCAATTGCAGCTACTGTGGCCAGTAATCCTATTTCAGAAACCTGCACTGGCGCAGTGGTTAACTTAGCGGTAAAGAAAAGAAAAAACGCACCAGTAAAAAGAACAATACTGATCAACAATTTTTTTTCACAAACTCTTGCCGGCATGCTTAAAAGTTTTAGTACTATAAATATATGATTTTGATAAGCCTTGTCCCCACACGTATATTGTTACCTTTTTCTAATAAGCAATACAGTAGAACTGCCGAACAGGTTCAAACTATGCCAGCCGCAACTTCTTCAAAACCCCATATAGGGCCGCGACAGCTGGCCGGCTGCTAAAAAGTGATTGATCTTCCTGCTCGGCTACATCCATTCCGATTGAAAACGGCGGAAGCCGTTTTTCAGATCAGTGAAGAGGTTCCGGAAGATTTGCATTTGTTCCCGCAGCTTGGTGTGATTGTCCATTTTAATGCTGCTCAGTCCCATGCCGCTCATTTTTCTGACAAAAGCCGTTAAGTGCCTTTCCGAAAGGTTCAGGTCGTGCTTGAGCAGGTCAATCACTTCTTTTTGACGTATAAACAGGTTTTGAAAATGCTCTACCTGGGCGGTTACCACCTGCCGGGTGTTTTTGGTGATCAACTCTTCCAGGTGGCCTTCAAAAACTTGGATCTCGTCTTTGTAGAAATTCAGTTCGTTCATCCAGGTGCGGTATTCCTGGTGCAGTTGGGGAACGGATATGGTAGGATAGGCGTACATAAAGTAGAATTTTTTGTTGTTGTAAATGAAATAAAAAATTCAAAGGATGTACTTGATATCCACCCATGGATGAGCTGACCTTCATCAGCTTTTTCAAAAGCCCATACCGGGCCTATTCTGTGTTGGTGCTGCCTTTCATTTTAAACTGCAGCGGCCACTTTTTTAAACCCCCATAACTACAGCATCGGTACTTCCATCAGCAAAATTTCAACCTCCGTATCGGCTTTAATGGCCAGCCGGTCCCGGCCGGTAATACCAAGGCCATCGCGCCGGTTGAGGGCAAATTCATCAATGGTTACATCGCCTTCCAGCACAAAAACATAAACGCCGTTGCCGCTTTGGCGGAGCAGGTAGTCCAGCTTAATGCCGGGGTTCAGTTTACCCAGGCTGAACCAGGCATCCTGGTAGATCTGCACGCCTTCAGAAGAACCCATAGGTGATACAATAGTGGCCAAACGGTTGTGTTTATCGCTTTCGCTAAAGGTTTTCTGGTCGTAACGGGGCTTTACATTCTGCTGGTTGGGAAAAACCCATATCTGCAGAAATTTGACAAACTGGTCGCTGTTCTTGTTTTTTTCGGAATGAGTGAGGCCGGTTCCGGCACTCATGGTCTGTACATCGCCCTGCCTGATCACCTGGCGGTTGCCCATGCTGTCCTGGTGTTCCAGGTCGCCTTCCAGCGGAATGGAAATAATTTCCATGTTGTCGTGCCGATGTTTTCCAAAACCCATACCCGGCGCTACTGTATCATCATTCAGCACCCGCAGCGCTCCAAAATGAACCCGTGTAGGATCGTAATAGCCGGCGAAGGAAAAGGTGTGCCAGCTGTTGAGCCATCCATGATTGGCGTGTCCCCGGGTATTGGCTTTGTGCAACACTGCATCCATGGTTAGTTATTTATGATGTAGGATGTGATTTGAAAATGTAAAATGAAAAATTTAAAATGGGATTTCCTCAATCGTGAGGCACTCATTTTTTCATTTTTCATTTTACATGCTATCAACCTGCCAATTCATTAGGCCGTTACTTTCTCTTCTACCAGTCTTTCGGCCAGCCACAGAAATTCGTTGACAAACACATCGATGCTTTTTTGAAATCCGGGGTCCAGCAGGTTGCCGGCTTCATCAAACTTTTTGTCTACGGCCGGGGTAATCAGCATATAAGGTGATCCAATACCGAACAGGGCAAAGATCAGTTGCTGCAACTGCATGGCGGCCCGCATGCCACCCATGGCACCCGGTGAGGCGGTAGCAATGCCAAAGGCTTTACGGCTTTGCTTGGGAAAATGGTCCAGCAGGTTTTTCATATCCGGCGTATAGCTGCCGTTGTACTCCGGTGTTACCAGTATAAAAGCCTGGGCGGCAAACATGCGTTCCGCCAGCGGTTTATATTCATCCGGCGCATGGGCTACGGACGTAAACACGCTTTGCAGGGGCGGCAGGTCTATTTCACGCAGGTCAATAATGCCGATCTCGTGCTCCGATCTTTGCTGCAGTGTTTTTTGCAGGTGCACCGCCAGCCGGTTGGTAACACTTTTGGTCCTGGGACTGCCGGAAATAATCTCGATTCTCATACTACAAATTTAAACGCTTCACAATCAATAATGTTTAAACATCAAACACGCTGTCCTCCAGGAGAGATCAAGACAAAGTGCCCGTTACAGTTCCTCATTGTTCAGTTGTACCGGTTCGCGGTTTTTGCGGAACCGCATGTTGATCAGTTCTACAATCAAACTAAAGGCAATGGCCGTATAGATATAAGCTTTGTTGATCTCCTGGTGAAACCCTTCTGCTACCAACATCACACCAATCATAATCAGGAACGACAAAGCCAGTATTTGCAGCTGGGGGTGTTTGTTGATAAAGCGGCTGATGGTGCCGGCAAACAACATCATCATGATCATGGAAACCACAACGGCGATGATCATAACGATTACATTTTCCACCAGTCCAATGGCGGTTAAAATAGAGTCGAAGGAGAAAACCGCATCGACCAGTATGATCTGCAGGATAACGGCGCTAAAAGCATTGGGGGCGTGCTTCACGGGGCCCGGCTGGGCTTTTTCCAGCTTGTGGTGAATTTCCAGGGTGCTTTTAACAATCAGGAAGATACCGCCGGCAATCAGGATGATGTCTTTCCAGCTTATGCCCAGCGGTTGCCCTTCATCTTTTATAAAACCAATGGTAAAAACCGGCTCGGTTAATCGAATGATCCAGGTAATGGTCAGCAGCAGTATAATGCGGAACACCATGGCGAGTACCAGGCCTAGCGAACGGGCTCTGGGTTGTTGTGCCTCAGGTAGTTTATTGGATACAATGGAAATAAAGATGATGTTGTCCACACCCAGGATCAGTTCCAGTATGGTCAATGTTAAAAGTGAGGTGATGACGCCGGGGTCTGCGAAATTGGGGAAGTCTGCAATGAGTATCATATTTTTTCTTTAGGTGTATAAATTTCAGTTCTGTCGTTTCTTTTCCTTTTCTAATAAATGGTAAGGCCTGTTACTGCCTGGCAAAAGCGGGTTTGCTTACCCTTGCCGGTCATATGCTGCCTAAAAACAAAACTCACACCGGCAATAAGGACCGAAAATAATGTAGATATTGCAAAAAACAATCCAGCCATTTTGGGGTAACCCTATGGGGTTTTAAAGAAGGTGAAAGTTGTAGGTTTGCGCTTTCAGTTTTAAGAGCTTTCCGGTGCGCTTGTTCAAAATGAAAATTGTTTTAGGATGATATCGTATGCGCCTATGGACTTTTGAAAATGTTTAAAAATTGATTGGACAATATGGAAACAACAAAATATACCATTGAAATTGCCACTACTGATTATACGACGGTTAAGTCAGCGGTGGAAGGTGGCGCCGACCGCATTGAACTGTGTACTGCCTTGAGCGAAGGTGGCCTAACCCCGTCTTTTGGATTGATACAGCAATGCCGTAAAGATTTTGACGTTACCCTTTTTCCCATCATTCGTTGCCGGGCCGGTGATTTTTTATACACGGAGGCCGAATTTGAGGTGATGAAAAAAGATGCGCTTTTGTGCAAACAGGCGGGGTGCGACGGGGTGGTGATTGGCTTTTTGAACAGGGACGGCCGCATCAATAAAAAGTGGACGGCCGAACTGGTGAAACTGGTGTACCCGCTGGAAGTGACGTTTCACCGGGCCTTTGACCGCTGCCGCGATCCTTTTGAGGCCCTGGAAGATATTATAGATGCCGGCTGCCAGCGCATCCTCACCTCTGGTCAGCAACCCACCGCGCCCCAGGGCATGGAACTGATCCGCCAGCTGGTAGCGGCAGCCAACGACCGCATTATCATACTGCCGGGCAGCGGGGTTCGGGTCAATAACATCAAAGAACTGGCTGAAAAAACCGGTGCGGTGGAGTTTCATTCTTCTCTGAAATCAAAAGCCCGGAGCCGGATGGATTTTGTGCACCCGGCTTTTGCCGACTCGGAAGAAAGTTATTATACCTCGGCCATTGAAGCCGACGAAGTAAAGGCTTTACGGGCAGCCTTAATGGAAGGTTGAGGTGGCGGATGAACGGGTAGGCGCATATGGGTTTTTAAAAAGGTTTAAAAACCCATATGCGCCTACCTTTTTTTATGAGACCGTGTGTTCGATACAAGTCAGGCACTGTTGATTTTCATATGGATTTTTAAAGAAGTGGCGGAAGGAAGTATAGCATAATATAGATCCTGATTCCTCCAGCGATAAAGTCCATTGCTTTAAAAACCCCATATGGGTTTTTGAAAAGGCTACCGGTTTTTGAGCAGTTTGATAACGGCCGCCGTAACCAGCCCGCCCAGCAAATAAAGGGCAATGGTAGCAGCCTTGGTTTGGGGCGTTCTGCTGCTGTAGGCAGGATTCAAGCCCATTGGTTTGGGTAGCAGCACCCCACCCAGGCCGGCGGCAGCACCCAGCAGGGAACCCTTCAGCCAGTGGTGTTTACGGCCCACACCCGTCAGGCTGTAATAAAGCGCATTGCTGATAAGGTCGCCCGCCAAAGTGTACCAAAAAAGTTTTTTGCGGCTGGGCGGCGTTTTGCCCCACCGGTCCAGCACCTGCGCCAGGGCATTCATGCCCAGCAAATCCATACGAGGTGCTTTGGGATCCATTCTTTTCAAAACCTCATGTGCCACGGTAAGCGTGATGGCACCGGTAAGTCCGCTGAGTAAAGCTGGTGTTCCTTTCATGGCTGCAGTGGTTTAACAAGGTAGGTGCTAAAAATACAATGCCAGACATGCGAGCGGTTCATTTGGGGCGCCGCTGCAATGTCTGGCATTGATATAATAACGGGTAAAAGTAAGCTGCTTATACTATGGCATAACCTACCTGCGGGGCTACTCTTTCAAGCAACGCTTTGGTTTTACGGATGCCCTCATCTTCGCTCAGTTTGCTGCCTTCGTACTCGATACCCACATAGCCATTGAAACCGGTATCTTTAACGATCTTCATGATTTTGGTATAATCGGTTTCAATACAGTTGCCCTGTTCGTCAAAGTTGTTGGCTTTGGCGCTCACGCCTTTGGCAAATGGCATCAGCTCCATAGTGCCTTTGTAGCGGTCGTATTCTTCTTCGCAGGTATTGTTGGGTCCTCGCTTGATACAAAAGTTACCAAAATCGGGCAGGGTGCCTACATTTTTTTTGCCCACTTTCATCATCACCGTAGACAGCCACTTGCCGTTGGAGCTGTGGCCGCCATGGTTTTCTACGATCACGTTGATGTTTTCTTTGGCGGCGTATTCACCCAGTTTGCCCAGGCCTTGTATGGCGGCTTTTTGTACGTCTTCTGCACTGCCCTGGCCATAGGCATTGACCCGGATGGTTTGACAACCCAGGTGCTTGGCGGCATGTACCCATTTGTAGTGGTTTTCCACCGCTTTGTTACGCTTGTTGTCATCCAGTTCGCCCAGGCCGCCTTCACCGTCAATCATGATCAAATGGTTTTTAACACCATTGTCCTTTGCACGTTTCAAAAGGTCATTGAGGTAAGCGGTGTCTTCGGCCTTGTCTTTAAAAAACTGGTTTACGTATTCTACGACACTGATGCCAAACTGTTTTTTGGTATATTCCGGAAAGTCCAGGTTGTTCAGTTTACCGGCAAACAGGGCTTTGTGCAAAGACCATTGTGCCAGAGAAATCTGGAACTGGGATTTTTGGGAAAAGCTGTGGGCAAAGGAGTTGGGAGCAAGGGCAAAAGCAGCCGCAACGGTGGCGGTGTTTTGTAAAAACCTGCGACGGGATAATGACATAGCAATGTATTTAATTGGTAAAATTGGTTGTTTAAGTTTAAAATTACTGCAGCTGGTAGGCTACTATCGATTTGCCAAAAAAGGTCGGTACGTATACAATCTTTTTGGCCGGGTCGTAACCAATATCAGCCGTGTTTTTCTTTTGTTCGCGGGTGTCCAGGAGCAGGGTGGTGGTACCGTCTTTTTGCACATGATAGATGGTGCCCACCCAGGAGGAGGCAATAAAGGAGCCATCGCCCATAGGTTCTAAACCGTCACCGCCTTGTTCCAGTTCGGCAATTTTGGTCAGTTGGCCATTGCGGTCGGCCCGGCTGAGTTCTTTGGTCAAAACATACAGGCCGTCGCTCGTTGCCTTTAACCCGTTGACACCATTCAGGTTGGACAAAAACAAGCTGGCTTTGCCGTTCTGGATCTTGTGCACCGTACCATTTTTTGAGTCGGAAACGTAGACTGTGCCCTGGCTGTCGGCTGTCACATCATTGAGCATTTCGCCGCCTTCCACCGGGATCTTGCTTATTGCTTTTCCGTTGGCCGTGTTGATGATCACTACATCCGTTACATCGGCTACATACAGCCGGTTGCCTACCAGGGCCATACCTTTGGGAGCGTTTAAACCGCTAGCCCAGTTGGCGTTGATGATCTTTCCGTTCAGGTCCAGTTGGGCAATCTCGCCTTTGCCGTCTTTATCCCAGGGCCCGCCGTTGATCAGCGATACGTACAATATACCTTTCTGCGTATCGGGCAAAACCGATTCCGGAATAGCCAGGGTGGTATCGCTTTCCCAAAGCTTGACCAGCCGGGATTGCTGCGCCTGGGCACCAATGGCCACGGAGGCGAGCAAAAATCCAAAGAACAGCTTCATACGTTTTTTATTTAATGGATTAAAGAAGTAAGCTTTTCAGGCTGCAGGAAAGGTGCCGTTTAGGACAGCACCTTTTCCACAAACTTTCCGCTTTCTTTATGTTTTAATATCACCTTTTTGGCGCCGTAGTGGGTCATTTCTTCTTTTACCAGGTAGTGGTCCTGATCGTATTCAATCAGATGGCTGTCTTTGGTAACGTCTGTTTTGCCCCGCCAGATGTCCAGCTGAACCGGCTCCCATTGCTTGCTGGCAGCAGAGCGGTAGCAGGCATCCAGTACGGCGTTAACCACATAGCCATCGTAAAAGGTTTCCTTGGGCGCTGTACCGGCTTCCATGGCGTTGAACATATCCATAAACATATGGTTATAACCCAGTTCGTTTAATTCGTCGCCTACCGGGAACAGCCAGCCGGTATTGCTTTCTGCTTTTTCGGCCACGTAATCAGCTCCTTTGCCGGTGGTAAACATTTCCAGGCCGGTGCGTAAAAAGTTGTTCACCCAGATGGTACCTTCGGTGCCCATTACTTCGTCGCGCAGGTCCAGGCCACCGCGGAAAGTCCAGCTGACTTCAAACTGCCCGATGGCGCCGTTCTCGTATTTAACCAGGCCAATAGCATGGTCCTCGGCTTCAATGGGTTTTACCTGGGTGTCGGCCCAGCACATGACTTCTACCGGCCGGATGTCTTTTCCAATATAGGTGCGGGCAATTTCCACGCAGTGGCAGCCCAGGTCCAGAATGCAACCGCCGCCGGCCTGCTCTTTGTCCCAGAACCATTCGCTGTGGGGGCCAGGGTGGGTTTCTCTTGACTTGGCCCATAAAATGCGGCCCAGTGCGCCGTTGCGAACACTTTCATAGGCTTTTAAAAACTTGGGCGTGTACACCAGGTCTTCCAGGTAGCCGTTAAAAATGCCGGCTTCTTCTACTGCGAGCAGCATTCTTTTGGCTTCTTCGGCATTGCGGCCCAGGGGCTTGGTGGTGATCACGGCTTTTTTGTGCTTACAGCAAAGCATCACCGCGGCTTCGTGCAGGTTGTTGGGCAGTGATATGCACACCACGTCTACATCGGGGTGGGCTACAGCTTCTTCCATATTGGTGGTCCAGTGTGCTACGTTATAGTCTTCTGCAAACTTTTTGGCAGATTCTTCCCGCCGGGAATAAATCGATACAATTTTGTCTTTACTTCTATAGCCCTGAATGGAGTCAGCATAAAACCTTCCGATGAAACCGGAACCGAGCATTGCGATTTTTTTCATGTCCTTAAATTATGAGTTTATTTGGTAAAACAATCACTTTCCAATAGGTTATTTCAACAACTTATGCATGCCCTTACACCCACGACTTTCATGGACATTTGAAAAGGGGGGCCTTCATGCCTTCTTCACTTTCACAGGATTTTTTTGTACTTCTACAGGACTTATGGTAATCGATGCATGAACGACTATTGCCCGTTTTTAGGGTACGTAATCATAACTGCAGCAATGTGCCGTGCTAACTTGTATCACCGTACCCAGACAGCCTTTACACGATGCTTTCCATTTTTAATGTTACCAGCCGATGCGTTAAGATATTAAATTGTAAATTTCAATATGCAAAAATTACAAAATTCATTTTGGATCGCCCTTGCTGTTTTTTGTTTTTCCTGTGCCGGCAGAAATGCCTCCACCACCGCGCAACCTGCTTTATACCAGGCTGCCGATTTTACGGCCGAAAATTTATTTACCGGAAACATTGAAGGACCTGCCTTTGACCAACAGGGTGCCCTGTACGTGGTGAATTATGAAAAGGATGGCACCATCGGCAAATACGCCAACGGACAATGGGAGGTATATGTCAACCTGCCGGAAGGTAGCATCGCCAACGCCATACAGTTTGACAGCAGGGGCGATATGCTACTGGCTGATTACCCTAAACATAATATTTTAAAGGTGCAACAAGCCACCAAAGCAATAACTATGCTTTGCCATAACGAAGCCTTTAATCAGCCCAATGATATCTGCATCAACCGCAACGACCAGTTGTTTGCTTCGGACCCCAACTGGAAGGAAAGCACCGGCCAGATATGGCGCATTGAAAAAGACGGAAAGGCCACTTTGCTGGCAAAAGGTATGGGCACCACCAACGGCATAGAACTAAGCCCGGATGAAAAAGTATTGTATGTAAATGAAAGTGTGCAGCGCAATGTATGGGCGTACGATGTGGATGAAAAAGGTAATATCAGCAACAAGCGTTTGCTCATCAAGTTTGATGACCATGGCATGGACGGCATGAAGTGCGACCGGGACGGCAACCTGTATATTACCCGTTATGGCAAAGGTACCATAGCTGTGGTGGCGCCGGATGGTAAACTGGTACGGGAAGTGGCGCTGAAAGGAAAAAACTGCAGCAACCTGGTATTTGGCGGCAAAGAAGGTAAAACCGTATATGTAACCTTGCAGGACCGCAAAGGCATGGAGCAGTTTGAAAATGACATTGCCGGAAAAAAATATGCTGCTCTGAAGCAGTAATAAAAATGCATGGTCAATAAGAAGGAGTTGGTGATTGGCAGATACAGTTTGAGATCAATAACTTCTTCAAAAGTCCATACGGTTATTTTAGAAAGTTTAAGTTGAGCTATGTATTGATTCTTTTGAAAAACTTATAGCATATGGCGTGATAGGATGAAATGGAAGATCTTTCAAAATCCCATATAGGCAAAAACCGTTTGAACAATTCAATTACAGGTTTAAGAGCAAACAAGCTGGAACTGGAATAAAGTTTATTGCAATGGATAAAGTTATACTGATCACGGGCGGCAGCCGTGGCATTGGAGCCGCCACGGCGCTTTTGGCGGCCCAAAAAGGATACGGGGTTTGTGTTAATTATTTGTCCAACAAAGCAGCGGCGATGCAGCTAGTGGACCGTATCAGCCAGCAGGGTGGCAAAGCCATCGCACTGCAGGCCGATGTTGCAGATGAAAAACAAGTAGCGGCCCTTTTCAAGGAAGTAGATGCTTTTGGAAAGCTGGCGGCTTTGGTCAACAATGCCGGTACGCTGGAAACCCAAATGCAGGTGGCGGAAATGAGTGCCGAACGCCTGCAAAGGGTTTTTACCACCAATGTCATCAGTTGTTTTTTGTGTACCAAAGAAGCGATCCAAAGAATGTCGACCAAAAATGGAGGTTCGGGAGGTGCTATTGTAAATGTGTCTTCCATTGCGGCCCGTACCGGCGCGCCGGGTGAGTACGTAGACTATGCTGCTTCCAAAGGTGCCATGGATACATTGACCATAGGCGTATCCAAAGAAGTAGCGGCAGAGGGCATACGGGTAAATGGCGTTCGGCCGGCCTTTATTTATACCGATATCCATGCCCGCGGCGGTGAGCCGGGTAGGGTAGACAGGATCAAAGACACCATTCCCATGAAACGGGGCGGGCAACCGGAAGAGGTGGCACGGGCTATCCTGTGGCTGCTGTCGGAGGAGGCTTCCTATTCAACCGGTACCTTCATCGATATTACTGGAGGTCGGTAAGGCAGGTTTTTATACTACCTTGTTTTCAACTTGAAGAATACCGTCGTCAATAGTGAATAGTCAATGGTGAATACCAGATCATAATACAGATGAGGGTTTCGTATTAATATTACTGTCAAAAATGACGATTGCAGGAAGGCGGCTGTTCTGCTTTACCGGCAAAAAAGCACAAAGGCCGGAAACATTTTTCCGGCCTTTGTGCAATATGGGTTTTTAAAAATGTTAGTCCACCTTGGTGATTTTTACCACGTTGGTGGGCAGGTGCAGGTGCACAGGGGTGCTGCCGGTATTAACCACCAGGTCATCTGTTTTAACAAAACCTCTTTCTTTTAAAATATCAATCTGGTCGGAGATGATCTCATCCAGACTGTCTTCTTCATCATAAAAGAAGGCCCGCACGCCCCAGCTTAAGCTCAGCTGGTTCAGGAGCGACCGCTTTTTGGTAAAAATGTACAGCGGCGCCTTGGGACGGTAAGAGCTTAACATAAAGGCCGTATAACCACTTTGCGTCATGCCAATCAGGGCATCGGCTTCCACGTCTTTGGCCAGTTTACAGGCATTATAGCAAATGGCATCGCTCAGGAAAGACGGCGACTTGGGCTGCGGCTTCAGGTCTTCTTCGCGGTTGTAGCGGTACTCTGTTTTTTCTGCTTCCAGAATGATCTTTTTCATGGTTTGCACTACCAGTGCCGGGTGCTGGCCCGTAGCGGTTTCGCCACTCAGCATCACGGCATCGGCCCCTTCCAGTACGGCATTGGCCACATCGGTAATTTCGCTGCGGTTGGGCTTAATGCGGTCGATCATGCTTTCCATCATTTGGGTAGCCACGATTACCGGCTTGGCGCGGTGGATACACTTGCGTATGATATCGCGTTGCGCCATGGGTACTTTTTCCACCGGCAGTTCCACACCCAGGTCACCACGGGCTACCATCACACCATCCGATTCAACGATGATGTTTCTCAAATCTTCCAGGGCCGATGGCATTTCTATTTTGGCAATCACCTTAATGGGACTGTTTCTTTCTTCCAGTCTTTTTTTCAGGTCTATGATGTCTTCCGCCTTTCTTACAAAAGAAAGGGCCACCCAGTCCAGCTCCTGCTCAATAATAAAATCCAGGTCGGCTATGTCTTTATCGGTCATGGCCGGCAAGGAAATTTTGGTGTCAGGCAGGTTTACGCCTTTTTTAGGCCGCAGGATGCCGCCATACGTCACCACTACTTTTACCTCACCTTCGGCTGTGGTTTCTGTTACCACTACTTCCAGCTTGCCGTCATCGATCAGTATTTTATTGCCTACCACTACATCCAGGTGCAGGTTGGGGTAAGATACATAGATCTTTTCCTTGGTGCCCACCACTTTTTCTTTGGAAGTAAAGGTGAGGATATCGCCGGGAACAATTTCCAGTCCGCCGTTTTCAATTTCACCCACCCGCAGCTTGGGACCCTGCAGGTCGCCTAAAATAGAAATGTTGTACGGCTGTGTTTTATTGATGTTGCGGATGTGCTCAATGATCTGGGCTTTGTCCTGCTGCGAGCCATGCGAAAAGTTGAGGCGAAATACATTCACGCCTGCTTTTACCAGTTCAAACAATTTGTCATAGGTGTCACAGGCCGGGCCTACGGTCGCCACGATCTTGGTACGATGGAAGGTATGTTCTATACCGGCTGCCTTGTCCATCTCTTTATGTAAATACTTATCGATATTTTTTGCCATAATAATGTTGTTATAGGTAATTGTTTAACTGGCCAGGATCTTAACTATTTTCATCCATTCTTCGCTGATAGTACCTTTCTTTTTACCTACTTTTTCCAGCGGCACATAGTTCATTTTGTTGTTGAGGATGCCCACAAACACATTGTGGCGGCCTTCCAGCAGGCATTCTACCGCATGGTAGCCCATACGGCTCGCAATCAGGCGGTCCAGGCAGGTGGGTGGGCCACCGCGCTGGATATGCCCCAGAATAGACACCCGGGTTTCGGTTTGCGGCAGTCGCTCCTTGATGATTTTGGCTACGTTATCGGCGCCGCCAAATTCGTCGCCTTCGGCCACTACAATAATGTTCACCAGTTTGCGGCGGCGTTCTTTTTCAGCCAGGGAGGCAATAATGC
>JAEWAC010000221.1 GCA_023391895.1 Bacteroidota bacterium | reverse complement strand
CACAGGCGCAGATGGCTCGCTATCTGATTTCACACGCACAACCAGGAACTTGTTCGCTTTCACTTCACCAGCACCAGCAGCAGGGGCTGTGAAAGAACCCGAGATCAGACCCTTCATTTGGTTTTTGAATTCAAGACCTGACGGCTGTGTAGTTGGTTTTGTACATTGACCATCAACGATGTTCGTTACTAGGAGAAAAATGCATGTAATGAGTAAGCAATGTCGCTTCATGGTTTTCGGTTTTATGGTTTTTTTGCAAGTACCGGGTATTTTCCTTTATTGATTTGTATTATATGTTTCAATAAATCAGCCGGAATTATTTTTCGATTTTCTACATTTCCGGATGATACCTTTTTGAACGCTACTGCAAATGGTTGCTGCCACTTAGTATATCCTTTCCCTTGCTACAACTCCAACAAATACTCAATGAACAGCGGTCGTCGCTATCCATCCACATCAATCGTCTGAACTGATTCTGTGATGTTTTTCGAAAACAGTTTGCGTTGTTGCTTTGTAGGTATTGATCCCTCTGACAAATACTCTTCTGCTCTTTCCAGTATATTTCCTTTGTCCAGCCGGATGATGCGTCCTCTTGTTTTTTTGCTTCAGGCGTTCATAGAGGTCATCTGCCGGCATTTTCCAGCCTCGTTTTCCCCGTTGCTTTGCCAGTTCCTGATCTACGGGTATCATGGCCACCAGATCTTTGTAGGTCATCAACTCCAGTCGGTGTTTTTTGGCAGTGGCATTATGGTTTGAAGGGTGGCCCACTTTGTAAAACACGGTATGCTCGAGTAAAGCGGCCGCCGTAATCAATCCTTTTCCTCCTTGTATGGTTACCTTCCATTGCAGTTTGAGTTTTTCGCGCCCTTCATTTTCTGGTTCCGTCCAGCTCACCCAGTTACCAATCTGTGCATCACCGGGAAAAAGCAAGACTTGACCTGTTGCTTCAATTTCTATGGCCATCACAAGGCTAGTATTATTCGTGTAGGAATCCAAGTGCAGGGCCAACGCACCTGCATTGTGCAGCCAGTCCACTTCAATCTTTCGCCAGGAATTATCCGAATCAAGTTCTGGATCTGGATTTTTCTTTCCATGATACAAAGTCCAGACATGATCGTTGTCGTCGAGTTCAGTTTTGGAACAATCGGCGTCACTCCAAAAATCTTTGCTGTTAAAGGGTGAAGCAGAGTTATCATCTTCATTGCCATTTTCAGTTAAGGCCATGAAATAGTTATCGGAAAGCCCCACATCATCGAGGTACATCTCCGCGTGCGCATGATCTTCCATTTGGCGAAGCCGTGCACAGTCCTTAGGTGGTCCCAAGAAATACGCTTTTATGCCGTTCATCCCGATCTGCTCTACATAAGCAAGGTCACCGGGGTTCCAGAAACGTAGGTCCGGGCCATTCTCCATTTTTGTCCGGTTGATAAAATAATCCATGGCATCTTTCATCTTCAATCCACCGTCCACCAGCTGAGGATTGATGCACAGTGCATCTTCCCTGACCTTATAATAATCTGTATGGATTGGCACCGGCGTAAAAGCAAAAGGTACGCAGGAAGCAGCCATTACGGCTCTGACAATGGGAAAGTGTTCCGGTGAAAATTCGATGGGCGGCTTGTAGTTAGAATAAGTTGAATCCTCCATCCGGTCGCGGGAAAAAGTAATTGGCCTTTCCGTTTGCAGGTTGCTGGAACCAAGGGCCTGCACTGGCGTCGATTTCAGGTCACCCAAGGTAATTCGGTGGTATAAAAACTTGTCATAGGCTCTTTCCACTTTCCTACTAGCTGGAAAAACAGCAAACTGGTATCTCAGAAAGAGAAAGATCATGAGTGCCAATATCAAAGAAGAAAAAAGTGCCCACGGCGTGAACAGGAGCCACGTTACCCCGCCTAGGAAGATCAGGATAAACAAGGCCAGCTGCAAAAAAGACTGCAACAACAAGACGGTGCTGATCAGATTCTTTTTCGTGATCCGTTCCATCATATACTGGTAAAAGGATGGAAAGTCACCTTTGTGCAGGCAATACGCTGCGCAGGTGATCGAACCATCTGAGATGATAGAGACATCGATTTTGTCCAGCAGCTGCATTTCGAGCAGCTTTTTTAAGGTGTCCAGGTGAACAGGAGCTGCTCGGTAACCACAACCGGATAATTCAAGCCCGATACGTTTGTTGTTGATCATCGAGTATAATACAGTTGTTTTGGTGTAAACAGATGATTATGCCGTATCAATAGGGTGGAAAAACAGCGATGCCTTATAACAAGACGAAAATTGCCCTTCCCTTTAATAAGCTACTTTCATCTGGGTTTCATCCAAAACCCATATTTTTCTTTTCCTTTGACATCCCACCATTCCATCAACATCTCGCTGTAATGATTATAATATATAACGCCAATGGATGTATATAAACAGTGATGTAAATCGGGCATTAGACGTTTGGCCTGGTCAATGGTATCCCCTGCGACATGACACCAGTTCTCAAAGCACTTGAAATCGGAGGTTCTGTTAACCCAATCTAAATAAGACTACACCAATTGCTTTTCCTTTGCACTTCCCAAAGCCTTCATAACTATTTCTCCATTCAGTATCCCTTATTCTTTGCCCAACTATATGTAGTACACTCCTACGTAAAAGCCATCAACTTAGTAAAGCTGTATTCAATGTTCTGCATCCTACCATCCCCAATCGGCACACCAGACTAGACAGCTTCAAACTGTTCCATTTCGTCCATTACTAGGATTTTATACAAGGTCATTTATTACAAATGTTTTTTAATACTCTGTCTTCCATTGCTCTACTAAGATATCCTCCTTGATATTTTTTATTACAGTATCTATACTGTCAATATCAATTAGTTCAACAGTGGGGATATTTTCAACGCGTACAAGGGATGAAGTTGTTTTTCTTATCGCCTCCCTTCTTTTCTCGTTATTTTCCAATTCCATGAGGGTATTTAGAACAGATAATATACTCAGGTCAGCAAATTCCTCGTAAGTCGCTCGATATTTTGGCCTGAAAGTCTCAGATGGCGGATCGAGAAACCCGTACATCACTTCGTGTACATTTATTTTACTTGGCGTATGCTCTATTAGGCTAACAGCCCTTCCCGAGCTGTCCGCACCCCGCCTAAGCCATAAAAATATTTGTGCAAACCTGCTTTTTACTTCATAATATAGTCTTTCCCTGTGTCGTTCACTTTCACGCGATTGTTTACAGCCATCATAAATAAATGGTATCAATGATAACGCTAAAACTCCCATTGCCCACACGACAAAATTTGAGTTTAGTATCTCCCAAGAAGTTCTGGCTGCCATATTGCAGATTTTTATTTGAAGCTGAAAACGGCCATAAAAGATCTTAGTAGCATAAACATAATACATATATAAGGATATTACAATAATAAGACTATCATTTCTTAAAAGAAAAAAGTCCCGCTGAAACACTAGTGTAAGCCCCTACTGTGAATCTTCAGCAAAAGTGGACTAAAAGTACAGGAGATCAAAGAAGTACCATGCTATTGAAACCCAATCAGGACATGACATTCTTACCTCAGAATCCCATAGTCACAAGATGAATTTGCCAAACCCAATAAGCACTGATTATTACGTGGACGTAATAATCAAAAGGCGTAATGAATTTCCGTTTATTATAATGCTAGAGTGATAATACTCCAATCATTATACCGTAGACCCCACTGGAATCGAACAACTTGTTTGTCATCTTACTTGTAGGTAGAAATAAATAGCTTTTATCTAATGCCAAAATTGACTTTTATCTGCATAATCATAAAAAGTAAACATAAAAGGATATAAGAGCCCTTCGTCTGCGAAAGAATAATACTCTTCAGATGAAATAACCAAGTGGTCCAAGAGCTTAATGTCCAGTAAAGTGCCCGCACTTTTTATTTTCTGAGTGAGTTCTTCATCTGCCCGGAAAGGTTTTACATTGCCCGAGGGATGATTGTGGCAGATAATAAGGGCACAGGCATTGGCTTTAAGAGCGGCTACATAGATGATTTTGGGATCGGCCACCATGCCGCTTACACCACCCGAAGAAACATTCACCAGGCCCAATACCTTGTTGGTCCGGTTGAGCAGCAGCACCTTCAATTGTATCACAATTCTATTTTCCCTTCTACACACACCTATTTGAAACCTAAAGACACTTTCACTTAAAGGTTTCTACTTGATTATAGCGTTGGTTACGAATTGCCTAATTACATACTCACTTACTCCTGTTCAATTTTTATAAATGTTCATGAATCATGAACAAGAAGATGAATGAACGGAAACCAACACGCTTAACAGGACAACTTTATTTTTAAATCAAATAGTACCCGGGATTATGAAAAACGCTGGCAACCGGCAAGTTGTATGATACAACCGGAATAAAAGAATATAAACCCCTTTACGCTTATTCCAACCAATATTCCCATAGACATAACCCGTTTTGCACCCTTATAATAATGTCATTTTCCGCTGCAATTGGCCGCTAGTAAAACAGGGTAAATAACAACCTATTGCATAGTAAAACACAACCCTATAATTCAGGCATTGCTGGCTACGGGAGCTATCTTAGTTCCTGTAAAAATGATGAACGGCTACAACAAAAACAGCTTGCAGGAACTTATGAACCAACAACACCATACCGCTGCTTCTATTGCCAGCCTGTACTTTTTGCAACACCCAACCTTCATTTGTATAGGTGCGCGGCCCTATAACTACCGCACCATTCACCTGCTAAAAACGCAATACTGCAAAAAGCCCAAGAACCCGGTGTAATACCTTACCTGTAGCCGCCGTAGCCCTGCAACGCATTTATAGTCTAACGATTGCT
The DNA here is from genome assembly GCA_023391895.1 of Bacteroidota bacterium. Lineage (GTDB taxonomy): Bacteria > Bacteroidota > Bacteroidia > Chitinophagales > Chitinophagaceae > Flavisolibacter. The sequence continues at coordinate 45 of JAEWAC010000221.1, read as the reverse complement.
AATGCCTGGTTCTTTTTCTCATGTGCCCGTAGATGGGTGAACGTA
>JAEWAC010000213.1 GCA_023391895.1 Bacteroidota bacterium | reverse complement strand
CCGCTGCCGGCCTGGCTTTTCACTTTTTCCAGCGATGGTTATTTAAACAATAACAAAAATAATTGCTGCTTTTTGGCATTATTGTTTCTACAATGCTATTTTTGTATACGTTTTTAAAAGTGAAAGCAACGACTCATACCAAATATTACATCTTCCACTCACCGTCTGCTAACGGTGTGTATAACGTATGCTTTGACCTGTTCCGCTATTTGTCAAGACGACCTGGTTCCTGATAGGACGAGCCGCTTACCAAGGCCCCTATCAGTGAAATCTTCCCCGGCTTCATTTTTGTTTTGGATTGGTAATCCGCCTTTTATTGAAATTTTTCATTTTACGACGTGGACAATCAAAATATTACCATCAGGGTAGCAACCCCTGCAGATGAAATTTATTCGCAAACGATTGTGGATGAGATGGAAGCCTCTGCCAAGGCGCGTGGAACCGGTATCGCCAAAAGAACGCCTGATTATGTAACCCATAAAATGGAGGAAGGTAAGGCCGTGATTGCCGTAACCGACGACGGCACCTGGGTGGGCTTTTGCTATATCGAAACCTGGAGCCATGGCGAGTATGTAGCCAATTCCGGTTTGATCGTGTCGCCTGCTTTCCGCAAAAGCGGCGTGGCCAAAGGCATCAAGCAAAAAATCTTTGAGCTCAGCCGCCAAAAATACCCTGACGCCAAGATATTTGGTTTAACCACCGGCCTGGCCGTGATGAAGATCAACAGCGACCTGGGCTATGAGCCGGTTACCTATTCGGAGCTGACGCAGGACGAAGCCTTTTGGGCCGGCTGCAAAAGCTGTGTGAACTACGAGATCCTCATGAGCAAGGACCGGAAAAACTGCCTGTGCACCGCCATGCTGTACGACCCCAAGGATCATTACGAGCCGCAGGAAACCAAGGAGCACTTTCAAAAAAAGAGCAAGGTGTACGAGCGCATGATGCGGTTTAAACAATGGCGTTTGCTGAAGGCTTTGAAAAAGGGCGGCAGCGAAGGAAAAGGCGGCAAATTGAAATCTGTATTTCACTACTTCTTTAACTTTTAAAACATTATAGATTCAGCATCATGGCAAAAAAAGTAGTACTGGGATTTAGTGGTGGATTGGATACGAGTTACTGTGTAAAATACCTAAGCGAAGAAAAAGGTTACGAAGTTCATAGCATTATTGTTAATACCGGCGGTTTTACCCAAGAAGAATTACAGCAGATCGAACAGCATGCGTATAATCTGGGAGTAAAAACCCATACAACCGTTGATGCGGTAAAAACCTACTACGACCGTATTATCAAGTACCTCATTTACGGCAATGTTTTAAAAAACAATACGTACCCGCTTAGCGTCAGTGCGGAGCGCCTGAGCCAGGCCCTACACATAGCTGAACACGCCAGAGCATTGCAGGCTGATGCAGTTGCCCACGGCAGCACCGGTGCCGGCAACGATCAGGTGCGGTTTGACATGATCTTCCACATCATGATACCAGGTGTTGAGATCATTACCCCCATCCGTGACCTGAAGCTAAGCCGCGAACAGGAAATTGCCTACCTCCAGGAAAAAGGCGTGGCCATGAACTTTGATAAAGCCATGTATTCCATCAACAAAGGTTTGTGGGGCACATCCGTAGGTGGTAAGGAAACCCTTTCTTCCAAGGGCATGCTGCCGGAAGAAGCCTGGCCGACACAGGTGACCAAAACCGGTAGTGAAGAAGTGAAATTGAGCTTTGAAAAAGGGGAACTGAAAAAAGTAAATGACCAAAGCTTTAACCACCCTACCGAAGCCATTCAATACTTACAAAGCATTGCTGGTGCCTACGGCATTGGTCGGGATATACACGTGGGAGATACCATCATCGGCATCAAAGGCCGCGTAGGCTTTGAAGCCGCTGCCCCTATGGTGATTTTAAAAGCCCATCATGCACTGGAAAAACACGTGCTGAGCAAGTGGCAGTTATCGTGGAAAGACCAGTTGGCCCAATTTTACGGCAACTGGCTGCACGAAGGTCAGATACTGGACCCCGTGATGCGGGATATCGAAGCTTTTTTGGAAAGCTCACAGCAAGCCGTAACCGGTGATGTGTTTGTACAACTGCTGCCCTACCGCTTCCAGGTAATTGGTATTGAATCGCCTTATGACCTCATGAACAGCAAGTTTGGCAAGTACGGCGAAATGAACACCGGTTGGAGTGGTGAGGATGTACGCGGCTTTAGTAAAATTTTTGGCAACCAGACTTCTATTTATTTCCAGGTAAAAGAAGCTGCCGAAAAAGCATGAACGGCACCGTATCCAAATACAATGCTTTAAAACACTATATCTGGGGCGAAGGCTGTGACGGTTGGAACCTGGTAGACGAAGCCAACTTTTCGGTAAAGCTGGAACGGATGCCCGCCGGTACTGCAGAAGAAAGACATTATCACACCATCGCCCAACAGTTCTTTTATATTTTGAAGGGGGTAGCCACTTTCGAAGTGGATGGGGCTACCTTTGCCGCAAAAGAAGCCGAAGGCTTGTTGATAAAAGCAGGTCAAAAGCACCGGATCCTGAATCATGGAGCCGAAGACCTGGAGTTTATTTTATTTTCTTACCCTTCAACCCTAAACGACAGAATCCAAGACCATGAATAATAAAGAAATTAAAGCAGGTATTGTTGGCGGAGCGGGTTATACCGGCGGCGAACTCATTCGTTTGCTCATCAACCACCCGCAGGTAACACTTTCTTTTATCCATAGCCGCAGCAATGCGGGCAATCCGGTATCCGCCGTACACCAGGACCTGATTGGAGAGACCGACTTGCAGTTTTCCGGCGAGCTGCATAATGATATAGACGTTTTATTCTTATGTGTGGGCCATGGTGAAGCCCGGAAATTTCTGGATGCTAACCCCATTGCAGAAGGCATTCGCATTATTGATCTTTCGCAGGATTTTCGCTTAAGTGCAAAGTCTTCTCATAATAACCGCCAGTTTGTATACGGCTTACCGGAACTGCACAAAGCGCAAATACAAACAGCAGAAAACATTGCCAACCCGGGCTGTTTTGCCACCAGCATACAGTTGGGTTTATTACCTCTGGCTAAAGCCGGCTTGTTGAAAGATGTATATACCACCGGCATTACCGGCTCTACCGGCGCCGGCCAAAGCCTTACAGCTACGTCGCACTTTAGCTGGCGGGCCAACAACATTCAGGCCTACAAAACCCTTACCCACCAGCACCTGCACGAAATTGGCCAGTCTGTACAGCAATTGCATCCCGGCAATGCGGTGGAGATCAGCTTTGTGCCGTGGCGCGGCGATTTTACCCGGGGCATTTTCATCAGCTCGCAAATAGACTGCGACTGGAAACTAGAGCAATTAGTGGAATTGTATAGAGACTTTTACCAGGACCATCCATTTACTATATTAAGCCAGGATGCGATCTTCCTGAAACAAGTGGTCAATACAAACAAATGCGTGGTACAACTGGAAAAAGTGGGCAGCAAGCTAGTGGTTCATTCCGCCATTGACAACTTGTTAAAAGGCGCCAGCGGACAGGCCGTTCAAAACATGAACCTGATGTTTGGGCTGGATGAATGTGCGGGTTTGCATTTGAAAGCAATGGGATTTTAGTGATAAGTTCTAAGTTTTAAGTAGTAGGTTTTAAGCTGAATGCAAAACTATAAGGAATTGAAAGTTTGGGAGAAAGCACATCATTTTACTTTAAAGGTGTATGAGTATTCTAAAACATTTCCTAAAGAAGAAACATTTAGTTTAATCCCTCAATTAAGACGAGCGGCAGTTGCAATTCCTGCTAACATTGCGGAAGGTTGTGGAAAAAGCCCAAGCCCTGACTTAGCTAAATATTTAAATATCGCTTTAGGTTTGGCCAATGAAACGGAATATTACCTGATATTATCAAAAGATTTATATTACCTGCAGCAGGAAATATATGACGTATTGCAGAAGTTGATCAACGAAATAAAAGCTATGCTGATCTCCCTGATACAAAAAGTAAAAGCCTAACTACTATAACTTAATACTTATTACTTATAACATGAAACTCTTCGACGTTTATCCCATTAATGACATCAACATTGTAAAGGCAAAAGATTCCTATGTGTGGGATGAAAATGGTGTACAGTATTTAGACATGTATGGTGGTCATGCGGTGATCAGTATAGGTCATACGCACCCGCATTGGGTAAAACGGATCGAAGAGCAGTTGCACCAGATTGCTTTTTATTCCAATTCGGTTCAAATACCCATACAGCAAAAACTGGCCGATCAGTTGGGCAAGTTAAGTGGCAAGCAGGATTACCAATTGTTTCTTTGCAACAGTGGTGCGGAAGCGAATGAAAATGCCCTGAAACTGGCCTCTTTTCATACCGGCAGAAAAAAGATCATTGCCTTTAAAAAAGCCTTTCATGGCCGCACTTCTTTAGCGGTGGCCGCTACCGATAACCCGGCTATTGTAGCGCCGGTAAATGAAACAGAAAACGTAGACTTTCTACCTTTCAATGACGAAGCAGCACTGAAAACTTATTTTCAAACCACAGGTGGTGAAGTAGCAGCGGTGATTATAGAAAGCATACAAGGTGTGGGCGGCATTACGGTAGCGACTGATAGTTTTCTGCAACTGATCCGCCGCCTGTGCGACCAGAACGGTGCGGTGCTGATTGCCGATGAAGTACAATGTGGCTATGGCCGCAGCGGGAAGTTTTTTGCCATAGACCATGCTGGTATTGAAGCTGATATTTACACCATGGCCAAGGGCATGGGTAATGGCTTTCCGGTGGGTGGCATTTTAGTAGCGCCGCATATTCAACCCAAACATGGCATGCTGGGTACCACGTTTGGCGGTAACCACCTGGCGTGTGCGGCGGCTTTGGCAGTACTGGAAGTTATGGAGCAGGATGACCTGCTGGAAAAAGCTAAAATGCGGGGCCAGTACTTAATGAACCGCCTGAAAACGGTTGAGGGCATTGAAAACATCCGGGGGCGTGGATTGATGATAGGTTTTGATGTACCTGCCGATCTGAAAGACCTGCGTAAAACCTTGTTGCAGAACTTCCAGATCTTTACCGGTGAAGCGAAGCCTAATGTGATTCGTTTATTGCCTTCACTGGCTATCACGCGCCGGCAACTGGATGAATTTTTGGATGTGTTGAAGGAAGCCATCACAGCGCTGCGCAGCGAACAGAACGTACCAATGAGTGACACAACCGGAGCCCAATAGTAGTACCACAGATTGTTATACCAAACCAAGATATAAAGATTGAAACAGTTTATTTCTGTACACGATGTATCGGATATAGATGCTTTGGTGCAGCAGGCATTGAGCTACAAAGCAGACCCTTTTAAAGACAAGACCTTAGGAGCCAACCAACGCATAGGCTGCTTGTTTTTAAACCCCAGCATGCGTACCCGTTTAAGCACGCAGATTGCTGCGCAAAACCTGGGTATGGAAGCCATAGTGTTTAACGTAGGCCAGGAAGGCTGGGCATTGGAGTTTGAAGAGGAAGCCATCATGAGTGGCAAAACGGTAGAACACGTAAAAGATGCGGCCCCTATTATGGGCAAGTATTTTGACATACTGGCCATCCGCACCTTTCCTTCGCTCAAAAACAAAGAAGACGATTATAGCGAATTGTACATCAAGCAATTCATTAAATATGCCGGCATACCCGTGGTTAGTTTGGAAAGTGCTACCCTGCACCCTCTGCAAAGTTTAACGGATGTAATTACCATTACAGAAAGCTTTAAGGAAAAAAGGAAACCCAAAATTGTTTTAACCTGGGCGCCGCATGTAAAGCCGCTGCCGCAATGCGTAGCCAACAGCTTTTCGCAATGGATCAACGCCTGGGGCAAAGCAGACTTTGTGATCACGCACCCGGAAGATTACGAACTGGATGAGCAGTTTACCAAAGGCGCTACCATTACCACCAACCAGGATGAAGCTCTGAAAGATGCCGACTTTGTGTATGTAAAAAACTGGAGTACGTATCAGGATTACGGTAAAATTTATTGCAACGATCCGGACTGGATGCTGACGAATGAAAAGCTGCAACTCACCAACAATGCCAAGGTCATGCATTGCCTGCCGGTACGCCGGAATGTAGAACTGAGCGATGAAATTTTGGACGGTCCTAACAGCCTGGTCACGCAGGAAGCCTCCAACCGGGTGTGGGCCGCACAAGCGGTTTTATCTGAAATTCTGAACAACAAAAGATAAACAGGCATGGAAAAACTGTTTGTTGTAAAAATAGGCGGCAACATTATAGACAATGAGGAAAAGCTATATGGGTTTTTGAAGGAGTTTGCCGCTATAGAAGGCCGTAGGATACTGGTGCATGGTGGCGGCAAACTGGCCACTAAGATGGCGGCACAACTGGATATCCCCCAACAAATGATTGATGGCCGTCGCATAACAGACGCCGCTACGCTCAAGATCGTTACCATGGTGTTTGCGGGTTATATCAATAAAAACATAGTAGCGCAACTACAGGCTGCTGGTTGTAACGCCATTGGCTTGAGCGGAGCGGATGGCAACGCCATAGCTGCGCACAAGCGGCAGCACCCTACCACCGATTATGGCCTGGTAGGCGATGTAGATGCGGTCAATGGTGCTTTGCTGCTCGCCTTATTACAACAAAACATGACAGTGGTCCTCTGCCCTATTACGCATGATGGCCAGGGACAGTTGCTCAATACCAACGCAGATACCATTGCACAGGAAGCGGCCAAAGCTTTAAGTCCTTACTACGAGGTGCAATTGATATATTCTTTTGAAAAAGCAGGCGTATTGATGAATGCGGAAGACGAAACAACCGTCATTCCCACCATCAATCCGCAATACTACCAGCAACTGAAAGAACAACAGGTAATATTTGCAGGCATGCTGCCCAAGCTGGACAATGCCTTTTCGGCCCTGCAGCAGGGTGTCTCCAAAGTGATGATTGGTAAAGCAGAAGATCTGCAGCAATTAATTGCCGGCACTTCCGGTACCAGTATTGTCCATGAATAATACGCAACTCCATAACCTGTATGAAGATGCCACTGGGCTTTTGAAAGAGTTGGTTCAAACGCCTTCGTTCAGTAAGGAAGAAGCCGAAACCGCCAGCATCATCAGCCGTTTTTTAGCCCTTAAGGGGCTGGCCACTTCACGGGTGGGCAATAATGTGTTTGCGGTCAACCAGCACTATGATGCCGCTAAGCCTACTATTCTTTTAAATTCCCATCACGATACGGTAAAACCCAACCCCCAATACACCAAAGATCCTTTCCATCCTATTGTGGAGGAAGGCAGGTTGTATGGCTTGGGCAGTAATGATGCGGGTGGTTGCCTGGTCTCTTTGATCGCTACTTTTTTATACTTCTATCAACAGGAAAACTTAAAATATAATCTGGCTTTAGCCGCCACAGCCGAAGAAGAAATATCCGGTGTAAACGGCATTGAGTATACTTTAAAATACTTGCCGCCCATTGATTGTGCTATTGTAGGAGAACCCACACTGATGCAAATGGCCGTAGCCGAGCGGGGCCTGATGGTACTCGACTGTATTGCGTATGGAAAGGCTGGTCATGCTGCCAGGAACGAAGGGGAAAATGCCATCTACAAAGCCATGATGGATATAGAATGGTTTTACATCTACCCGTTTGAAAAGGTTTCTGACCTGCTAGGCCCTGTAAAAATGAACGTGACGGTAATAGAAACGGAGAACAAAGCCCACAACGTGGTACCGGCGCAGTGCCGGTTTGTGGTGGATGTGCGGGTGAACGAACTATATACTTTTGAAGAAGTTTTAGACATTATTCAACAACATACGCAAAGTGAAATAAAACCCCGGAGTATGCGGCTGCGTTCTTCCAACATTGCGCTAGAC
>JAEWAC010000121.1 GCA_023391895.1 Bacteroidota bacterium | reverse complement strand
CCCTGGAAAGTAATGCGCAGCAGTAGAAGCGGCGCGAAACGCTTCAATTTGCCTTACTTCAAAGGGCGTTTTCGGGGTGCGGTTAAACATCCTGCTGAGTGCAGGTGCCATACGCTGGTTCAGGCTTCGGTAGTAAGCCAGAATTGCGTCTGCTGTTTTGTAGGGAAAAAACTTGGGATCGGTGCTCAGGGATGCAAAAAAACTCTTTAAATCACCTGTGTACCCCACCTGCGCCTTCACCTGCTGCATTTCTTTCTGAATCCGCGCCACCTCTGAAAGCCCTAAATTGAAAATCTGATCAGCTGTCATGGTCGTGGAGGTAAAGTAATGAATGGCAAAGTCGTACATCTTAGCTCCACCAGGCAACGACCCAAAGCCACTGGTGGTCCTTGCCTTTGGTAAATACTCGGTCTGAAGAAAGTTGTAGAGCTTCTGATATGCGGGAGTGAGTTGATCGGTGATCAGGGTAGTAAAAGCAGCGGTAAGCCGCTTTTTATCCGCTTCAGAAAACGTATCAGGTATTTTGGTGATGGGTGCATAGTACATGCTCTTCAACGGATCGGTGCTGATCTGGGAAGACAGTTGCGGCAGCATTTTCTCCACGAGTGGTTTGGGCAGCACGATGTTCTGCGCTATGCCCTTGCGGAAATAAACAATGGCACTGTCGCTCCAGGCCGAGAAAACAGCGGCACGGCGGAGCCAGTTGTCATAGTCTTGTACAGTCTTAAAGGGCTGCGGTCCAGTGCCGCTACCCAAGAGCACCATTGTAGTGGGGAGGCCAATATTCTGGTCAAACACCAGTGTGTTGTTTTTTTGTTCCAGCCGTTCGATGTTCATTTTCAGTTGCCACTGGAGCACATCAGAACTCAGTTGATCGGTTTCATTCAGGCGTTCACGGTTGATCTTGTGCAGTGTCGAAAGAAAGTCCTGGTAGGTGCGTTTGGCAGTGGCGCGAAACGATTCGGTAAAGTCAATTTGCAGCAGATCATTGTACCGATTGTCACCCAACACAGTGGCGCTAATGGGGTTCAGCCGTGCGTTTTCTTCATAGTAGCGGTCTGCCAAGGCAGCCAATTGCGCATTGCCTTTGTTGGTGGAAGCTGGTTGCCCGTAGGTATGATTGGAAACAAGCAATAAAAAGAAAAATACCGTGTGTATAAATTGTCTCATGAGCAGAGTTTGATTTTGAAATTTACAGGTTTAACATGAAAGAAGACAAAAAAGAGAAGTGCACCTACGCTACTCATCACAACATCTCTGACGTAGCTCTATGGTGAGGTGTGATCAATAAAATTAAGGTTAACACTTTTATCTATTCTTTTGTAACTTCACCCAGTTGATCTTTGCAGAATATACTGAAAAACAGCGCGTTTAACTTACATCGCGAAGTAGAGCAGCGGTAGCTCGTCGGGCTCATAACCCGAAGGTCGGAGGTTCGATCCCTCCCTTCGCAACAAAAGAAAGGTTCCAGCAATGGAGCCTTTTTTCGTTTAATCGGATCATGCTGAAAAGTTAGGGATGCAGTATAAGTTTTGATAAAATCTCTAAGGGCAGCCAGAAGGGATAAAGAGAAAACAAAAAGCGCCAAACAATTGACATTCAATTATTTGGCGCTTTATTTTGGTGATCCCGCTGGGACTCGAACCCAGGGCCCATACATTAAAAGTGTATTGCTCTACCAACTGAGCTACGGAATCATTCCCATTTTTCGTGATTGGGAGTGCAAAAATAGGCGCAGTTTTCATTCCCGCCAAAAAATATTCCAACAATCGATATATTTTTTATTTTCCTATACATCTGGATTCTATATATCCTCCGCACAATTCTTTATTTTCATTTAGGTTTGCGCAACCAAATTGAAATAATGGCCGAATTTTTCAAAGACAAAGTTGTAGTAGTTACCGGTGGTACCGATGGTATTGGCAAAGCCTTAGTGGATTTGTTGTTATTAAGCGGAGCCAAAGTGGCTACCTGTGGCCGCAACCACGACAAATTGTACCACCTGCAATCCGAGTACCCCTCCTACCCCCTGCTGACCATTGTATCCGACGTAAGCAATGAGAACGATTGCCGTCGCTTTATTGAAAGCAGCATCAAGGTGTATGGCGGCATTGATATCCTGATCAATAATGCCGGCATTTCCATGCGGGCTCTTTTAAAAGATACGTCCACCGAGGTACTTCACAAGGTGATGGACATCAACTTTTTTGGTGCCGTTTATTGCACCAAGTATGCCCTGGCTTCCATCACCGAACGCAAAGGCACCATCGTAGGTGTTTCTTCTATTGCCGGTTACCGGGGTTTACCGGGCCGAAGTGGTTATTCCGCTTCTAAATTTGCGCTGCAAGGCTGGCTGGAAGCCATTCGTACCGAGTTGCTGGATGCCGGCGTACACGTAATGTGGGTGTGCCCGGGCTTCACCACCTCCAACATCCGCAACGTAGCGTTGAATAAAGACGGCAACCCGCAGGGCGAAACGCCCCTGGATGAAAGCAAGCTGATGAGTTCCGAAGCCTGTGCCCGGCACATTTTACACGCCATAGAAAAAAAGAAGCGGACCATGGTGTTGACCCTGACCGGTAAAAGCACTGTTTGGATGAATAAGTTTTTTCCGGCCTGGGCCGACAAGCTGACGAAAAAGTTTTTCTTTAAGAATGGCGAATTGAAAAAGTAAGCCTTCTTAAAATACGGCAATAATCTTTTTAGTAAAACTTTCTTTTTCCAGGCGAAAGCTTCAATTTTACAGCCCGCTTTTAATATCATGCCCTTAATTACGCTTACATCTGATATTGGCCAGCAGGACTACCTGATTGGCGCTATTAAGGGCAGGCTGCTACGCATTAATCCGCATTTTCAGATCATTGATATTTCGCATAGCCTGTCTCCGTTTAACTACCCGCAGGCAGCTTATGTATGCCGCAGTGCGGTAAAAAACTTTCCGGAGTTTACCTACCATATTGTACTCATCAACCTGTTTGAGTCCAAACCCGACCAGTTGTTGTTTGCTTTTCATAAAGACCAGTATATTATTTGCGCCGACAATGGCTTGCTGAGCATGATCATGGAAGACAAGCCGGATATTGTTATTGGCATTCCGCTGGAAAAATCGGCCATCAAAAACACCCTTTATTGTGTGGATGTGGCGGCCAAGGCCATTACTCAGCTTTCCAATGGCGAACCCATTTCCAAAATCGGCATTCCCGACACCACGTATATTGAAAAAAACCCGCTGCGACCGCTGCTGGGCGAAGACTGGATCGAAGGCCAGATTATTTTTATTGACAACTTTGAAAACGTGGTGGTTAACATTACACAGGAGCAGTTTGAACAGCAGCGCAAAGGCCGCCGCTTTAAAATTGTATTCAAGCGAGATGAGGTGATTGAGCGCATCAGCGGCTCGTATGCCGATGTGCCGCAGGGCGAAAAACTGGTGCTTTTTAACAGTGCCGGCTATATGGAAATTGCCATTAACAAAGGCAATGCGGCAGGGCTTTTTGGTTTGAAAGGCTATTCCGAAAGCGGCACTCAGGTGAGCTCCCTTATTCAAAACCGCTTGTTTTACCAGACCGTAAAAGTGTATTTCCAGTAAAGATCAACCGCAAGGTAAAACAACCTTCCGGCTCGACGAAATCGTCCTTGCTTCTTCTTCCTTCATTTGGAATCCAGGCATAGTATAAGCATACAGACACCGCCTTGTTCATGACTGAACACTATTGCAACAGCCTGCGGTTTCCTTACTTCGTTTCCAGCACTCATTTTACACAGCTTCTGATTAGCCCGGTATCATCCCAAAATAAACTTCTTCAAAACCCCATATGGCTCTTGAAAGAATGATGGCCCTCTATTCCTCTTAATCCATTCAATCCACCCAAATCGTGGTTCTGACAATTTATTACTTATTACTTACCACTTATAATTTCCTCTGTGGACTGTCGTCTGTCGACCGTGGACTATCTCCTTCTCCCCTAACTTTACAACATGCAAGTAGACGTACTCATCATCGGGCAGGGCATTTGCGGCACACAGCTTTCCTGGTTTCTGCACAAGGAAGGCAAAAGCTTTTGTGTGATGGACAACAACCAGCCTAACGCCTCTTCCAAGATAGCCGCGGGCATCATCAATCCTGTAACCGGTCGCCGGTATGTGTACAGCTGGATGATTGAAACCGTAATGCCTTTTGCCGCCGAAACGTATACGGAGATGGGCAGCTATTTGGGCATAGAGGCCATCCGGCAAAAAAGCATTATCGACTTTTTCCCTTCCCCGCAGATGCGGGATACTTTTGTCACGCGGATCACTGAGGACGACACCTACCTGCACGCATACCCGGATCAAAATCGTTTTAATCAGTATTTCAACCACCATTTTGGCTGTGGCGAAATAAGTCCTGCTTATATAGTGAATATCTCGGACCTGCTGGCAGCCTGGCGCCAAAAGCTGGTTCAATGGAATGCCCTGCGGGAAGAAAGTTTTGAGGTACAAAAAGTGAAGGTCGCACCAGAAGGAATTACCTATGAAGACATCACCGCCCAAAAACTGGTTTTTTGCGACGGCATTGCGGCCATGCAAAACCCATGGTTCCGGTTGCTGCCTTTTTCGGCCAACAAAGGAGAGGCGCTGTTCATAGAATCCGAAGACCTGGCCAATGGCTTTATTTTCAAAAAAGGCCTGATTCTGGCACCGCTGTTTCACCCCAACCGGTTCTGGGTAGGCTCCAATTACCAGTGGCAGTTTGAAGCGGATAGCCCCAGCGAACCATTTTACCAGCAAACCGCCGCTTTTTTGCAGCAGTGGGTAAAGGTGCCATTTACCATTACCGACCACAAAGCAGCGGTGCGGCCGGCCACGCTGGAGCGCAGGCCCTTTGTTGGCTTTCACCCCCAACACCCCGCAATTGGCATTTTGAACGGCATGGGCACTAAAGGCACCTCCCTGGCGCCCTTTTTTGCACACCAGCTGGTTCAGCACCTGGTACACCAATTTCCCATAACCGAAGAAGCAGCCATCAGTCGTTTTAGCAGAATTCTTTCCCAATAATTTCTAGGAATTGTACTTTTGGCCACCGCCAAAAAACTAACATGGAGCATTCAAATGAACCGCAGTATGTAATTCCTGCCCGCTATCGCAAAATGGAAAACATGCACATTATTTTCTGGTTGCTGAAAGACATCAGCTGGTGCATGATCTGGCAGGTATTGGGCATTGCCATGATATTTCCCACCCTTATTATTTCCATCATCATTGCCTGGCGCACCCGCGAGCTCAAGTCGGAGCTGGCACACAACCTGGCCATTACGCTATGGATCTCGGCCAACTCCTACTGGATGATCAGCGAATTTTTTGGTTTTGACGAAGTGCACATATGGCGTCAGTTTGAAGGCAGGCACTTGTCCCTGATTCCCTTTATCATTGGAATACTGATATTGGCTTACTACTACCTGGTGCAAAAGCCCAGGGAAGAAAAAGCCGTGCAGGTGGCAACGCTGTAGCATGGGGAGACGTTGGTGGTCGGCAGTTGATCGTTGATCGGATTCCTGATTGCTTTAAAAAACCTATTTAGTAAAAAATAGGAAGAAGCGTTTTTCATTGAAAATCCTTCAAAACTTTTGTTGATACCAAAACCATAAAATGCCGGTGCACCTCACATGCGACCAACGGCCAACGATCAAGGACCAACGATCAACGACCTACCGCCACCGATCAACGGCCAACAACCAACGGACAACGACCAACGCACATTCCGTCAACTCTACCCTATCTTTGCGGCACCAGATTTCTCTAATATTCATAATAGCATATCCATATGTTTCGTACGCATACCTGCGGAGAATTAAGACTACACCATTCCGGCACGGCCGTTACGCTGGCCGGCTGGGTACAAACGGTGCGCAAATTCGGATCCATCACTTTTGTGGACCTGCGCGACCGCTATGGCATCACTCAATTATTTTTTGCCGAAGAACTGAATGCCCAGCTCGATGAAAATCCCCTGGGCCGCGAATATGTGCTGCAGGTGCGGGGCACCGTTATTGAGCGCAGCAACAAAAACCTCAACCTGCCCACCGGCGATATTGAGATCAAAGTGGAGTCATTTACCATACTCAACAAATCGGCCGTGCCGCCTTTTACCATTCAGGACGATACCGATGGCGGCGACGACCTGCGTATGAAATACCGCTACCTGGACCTGCGCCGCCATGCGGTAAAAAAGAACCTGGAGCTGCGTTATGCTGTCAACCGGGCGGCCCGCAACTACCTGCACCAGCAGGGTTTTATGGATATTGAAACGCCTTTTCTCATTAAATCCACTCCCGAAGGTGCCCGCGACTTTGTGGTGCCCAGCCGCATGAATCCCGGCCAGTTTTACGCCCTGCCCCAATCGCCTCAAACCTTTAAGCAACTGCTGATGGTAAGTGGTTACGACCGATATTACCAGATCGTCAAATGCTTTAGGGATGAAGACCTGCGGGCCGCCCGCCAGCCCGAGTTTCCCCAGATTGACTGCGAAATGGCGTTTGTGGAGCAGGAAGATATCTTAACGATGTTTGAAGGCCTGATCAAGCATATTTTCAAGGCAGTTAAAGGCATTGATTATACCGAGCAAGTGGAGCGCATGACCTGGGAAGATGCGATGTGGCAATACGGCATCGACAAACCGGACATTCGCTTTGGTATGAAGCTGGCCAACCTGAAAGTGCCGGGTCATACCTTTTTGGAAAAACAGGCACTCCTGCAGGCCTCTCCGTTTGCCGGAGGTGCTACCGGCTTTGGTGTTTTTGATAACGCTGAAACGGTAATTGCGATTGCAGTGCCCGGCGCAGCCGAATACACCCGCAAGCAGATAGACGAACTGACCGATTGGGTAAAGCGTCCGCAGATTGGCATGCAGGGTCTGGTAAACATCAAGTACAATGCAGACGGCACGCTGAAAAGCAGTGTAGATAAATTTTTTAGCGAAGGGCAGCTGAAAGCCATTGTGGAATATGCAGACGCACAACCTGGTGACCTGGTGCTG
>JAEWAC010000105.1 GCA_023391895.1 Bacteroidota bacterium | reverse complement strand
TATATTGGCAAGAACTGGCAAAGGAAGGTATACTTTAGGCAGGGGCCGGACTTTTATACCGGAACTATCTACCACCCTCAAAAACCTGTATAAAGACGTACAGCGCCAGTTTCCTTTTATTCAAATTTGTGTTTGGAGTACATCTGTATACAACGAGTTTATGCTGCATCAGCCAGGTAGGTACTATATTTTGGTAGAGGTGGACAAAGATGTTACCCACTCCGTTTTTCACTTCCTTACGGAGAGGAAAAAAAATATCTTTTTAGACCCTACGGCGGAAATATTAAATCTGTATGCCTCAAAGGAAAAAAATGCGGTAATTGTAAAATCCTTAGTTTCCGAAGCCCCTATTCAATCTGTACAGAAAGTGTCTACAGTTACACTTGAAAAGATGTTAGTGGACATTTTTTGCGACGAGACGTTGTTTGCGGCGCAACAGGGCAGCGAAATGCAAAACATTTTCCGCAACGCCTTTGAAAACTACACCATAAACGAAAACAAGATGCTTCGCTATGCCGATCGCCGCCGCAAGAAAGAAGCATTTTTGGCTTTTCTTCATAAAAATTCAAATTTTCGGCATCAATAGTCAAATGCTGCCAATTATTGGATATGATCAGTAAAGAATCTCTTACCCCTGAATGGATAGAAAAAGTATCCAAAAACAATCGCAATGCCGATAAAATCCTAGTGGAAAAAGTAATCCGGGCTCTGATGCTTTTGGAAGGGTTATCGAAATCAGGGCTTCCTTTCATTTTCAAAGGAGGCACGGCCTTAATGCTGTTGTTGAACGCTGCGAGGAGATTATCCATTGACATTGACATCATTTTATCTGAAAAGTCGGATGACCTGGAAAATGTACTGAACAGCTTCGCAAAAGACCAAAGTTTCAACCGTATTGAGCTGCAACACCGCAGTGCTGCTTCTGCTATTGAAAAAGCACACTATAAATTCTTCTACACACCCATTCACAAAACGCATGAAGGAGAAGAAGCTATTCTTTTGGATATTCTCTTTGAAGCCAATCATTATACCAGAATCATTCAACATGAAGTAAGCTCCAGTTTTCTGATTATCTCGGCAAGGTTGGCTGCGGTAAGTGTTCCTTCTTTGGAAGACTTGTTAGGCGATAAACTCACAGCTTTTGCACCCAACACCACAGGCATCCCATATTTTAAAAAAGAGGACAGTCAGAGTATGGAAATCATTAAGCAACTCTACGACGTAGGGAACATCTTTGATGTAGCAGAAGATCTGGAAGTGGTAAAAGCAACATTCCATACAATAGCCGAAACAGAAATCACCTACCGTGAAGTGAAAAACGGTACGCCTGCCACGGTGTTAGACGACATTTATCAAACTGCTTTGAGCTTATCCCTCCGGGGAGCAGTAGACAAAGAGAACTTTGAACACCTGCAAAAAGGCATTCAACGTATTGAGCGGTTCATCTTTTCAGAAAAATACCATTTGGATAAGGCTATTGTTCATGCTGCAAAAGCCGCTTATCTCTCAAGACTTATTGCTACCAAACAAAAAGCCATTGAAAGGTTTGAAGATCCTAAGCAGGTTGCGGATGCCGTAATCGGACAGCCGCACAATACCAAGCTAAATAAACTCAAAAAGTCCAGTCCGGAGGCCTTCTTTTATTGGTGGAAAGCCACGCAACTAGCTGAAATTCCTAAAGAGTAGCTGTTTATGGATATCAAACCTATGAGAATCAGTTTCCGGTATAGGGTGAACCACTTTTCCTAAAAAGTGGTCAATATTAGAAATCAAAAGAAAGCCACATTTTTTAAAAAGTGGCTAAAATTGAAAACTATGTGCAAATTTTGCATATCCCAAATTCTAACAAACCAATCCTATTCTAAATCTCAATGTGATCATTTCAATAGGCTAATCGATAACAGCCCAAAGAGGCATTAAGTCAACAAATTCAAAGATTCACCTCCAACAGAAGGTAACCACCTACGTGGACCGGCATACCTTTTCCACCATTATGAAACGCTCCGGCGTCAGCACCTTATTTATCCAGGAGCTTTGGGATACACCAACATCAAAACCATGGAGAACTACCTGGATAGCTTTGAAAAGGAGATCAAAAAGAGTATGCAGGGAAGTTTATTGCTTTTAAAGCGAAAGATTCAGATAATGCTTGTTCTTAAACTTAAAGAATAGTGCGGAATCTACAGGATCGTTTATTAGATTTGAAATTAATAGCCTATACTATACCTGATAAGCCCAATAGCCGAAACCAGAAATATCAAATAACTGCTGCGGGGCAGGCTCAAATTTCAACGAGTGAAGAAGGTCCTTTTTAACTATAGCCAGAACTCCAGTCAGAATTCTGGCTTTGGCTAGGTTAGCGTAATTGAATCCATTGTCTATCGTATTTATACCCAATACGTTACATGCGACGAGGGTATATTTTTAGCTCTAGCCACTAGCCTTCACACTAGCTGGCTTGAGTTGATAGGATATACTCATTTTTCAGAATTCTTGTAATTGAGTAAATTGATAGACATAGCTATTTTACGGTCCTCGCGAAAAATCAGTAATTCTAACTACAAAATAATTTCCATGAAAATAAAGAGAAGTAATATAAGTTATATGACGTGGGTATTATTGGAAGTCAGGAAAAAACCCTCTGCAGCTTCCTGGGCTTACCAAAAGAAGAATACGGGTGAAATACTCAGACAGTCCAGGGCTGCAAACGCCAGCCAAAAAATACCCCTAAAAAATGTCGTAAATAGAACCCATTAAAAGCGGGGTTTTGTTCCAGTTACTCGCCTGGTCGCTGTTCATCTCTTTGAAATAAATTATCTCCGTTCTGCTCCCGAATTTTGCAGACAGCGTCTGCAAAATTCAACTTCCGGTAAAAAGTGGAAAATCCGCTGAAACTGGTTCTCCTTCACTTTTGGTGGATGGTTAACTGGAGTTATGCAGGAGTCGTTTGCCCAAAAGGTCAAAACTGGCCCGCCCATACATTTGGGCACCATGGTTTTTAGCTTTTTGATTGGGCCTTCCACCTGCCCGTTGCTCCAGGGTAAACGAAAAGCATTCCCCGCGGCTTGCAACCCGGGAGCAGCCCACCAGCAAAGTCTTTCAGTTCCCAATACCTGATGTTAAAACCTTGCTCACCCACTGTCGTAATAAGTTTCCTTTTTTCTGCTTCATCAGCTCTGTAAACTCCATTGTTAACAAAGTTTTAGTGCTTTTTTTAAGTTCGCCTTTAGGGCTCATGCGTGTAATGGTCGTTCTACTGGTTGAAATTACAGGTTAATGGAAGCATAGCGTATGTTGCGCTGGTTATAAAACAACTCCTAACAGTGTTATTCATTCTGGGCGTTAGCATACAATGGGGAGGTATAGGATAGTTATGTTGTAAGCTGTCAAACAGAGTACTTAAAAAAGTAATGGTACAAGCGGAAGCTAAATGGCAGGGTATGAATGCAGAAATTTCCTGTTTATTGATCGTCATTTTTGGAATAACAAAAACTCGGATTTTAAAAAGGAGGTTTGGATTGCCAGGAGGTCATTACAATTATTGGTATCGGCAGGTGGAGATGTTGGCCGATGAGATGAAGCGGGATTTTCTCCGGGATGGAAAATACACCGGATAGCATTGGCAGAGGGGTGAACCCATTGAAGAAGAATGGCTGCCGGATGCTACCCCTGATCAAAGAAAAGAGATCTTAATTGAAGTTACATCGCTGATCGGTGATCTGAGGTGTGCCCGCCGGCAAAAGAATTAAGTGGTACCTGTCCGGGGATACCAGTGCTGGTACTTACCTGAAACAATTAGTAAACAGAAAATATTATGAAAGTCATTGCACTCGGTGATACTCACGGCCGAAGTTTTTGGAAGTTGATTGTTCATACACAAGCCTTTGACAAAGTGGTCTTCATAGGGGATTACTTTGACTCTTTCAATATCCCTGCTGAAGAGCAGATCCGGAATTTCCGTGAGATTGTAGCATACAAAGAAGCACACCCGGACAAAGTGGTCCTGCTGATCGGCAACCATGACTATCACTACCTGCCGGTGGCCCGCAGCATCGACGAGACATATGCCGGCTTCCAGGACCGCTATGCTTTCCAGATCGGTCACCTGATCCAGGAGCACAGGGATCTGCTTCAGGTGTGCTACCTCTGGGAGGATTACCTGTTTAGCCACGCAGGTGTCACCCAGACCTGGTTGGATGAGGTGGGATACAAGGGAGAGGAAATAGCGGACTTCATCAATGAACTGTTCCGATACAAGCCCCAAAAGTTTTTGTTCAACGGGTATGATCCTTATGGAGATGATGTGACCCAGTCCCCGCTTTGGGTAAGACCCCGCAGCCTCAGAAAGGATGCCTTTCACCCGGAAACGATCAGGCAGGTGGTGGGGCATACGGCTATGCGAACGCTAGACCTGAAAGAGGATCCTTTTTTCTTTATTGATACACTGGAAACCTCCGGGGAATATCTCATTATTGAAAATGGAAATGTACGCGTAGAAAAGGTCCGGTAAGTAAAAACAGGGGTATACAGCTACCGTGCGAGTACTCTGCTTTATCTGATTACATCAGGCACTTTGTTTTAAACCTGCTCATTCCTTTTTGTCTGTGCCGGATTGTAATCCGGGCTGGTTAATGGTCCCTGTTCGAAAAGGTCTACATTATTCCCATTCAAAGATGATCATGGTCACTGGTCTACTTTGTGGATCAGCATCATTGCTTATCCCAATGCATTCTCCATCCTGCTTTTCCGCCAGTAAGTAGTACCTTGACATGCAGACAAGAGGCAATCCGTCAATTTGCTGTACCGGGCATCTCTGGGTCTTGTCGAACGGATCCAACGTCCTGGGGGTTCTCTTCTTTCACCGCACCTGCTGTAGCCACCGAATCATACTTTGCTACGCCTTCAAAAAGCTTACGTTGCATCGAGCGGCGCAGGTTCTCGGGCGCCAGCACCACCATGCCCGGTCCAAAGCCCAGGATCTCGCGCTCCAGTTCAAAGTTGATCTGAACGTGCAGGCTGATGATGATGCCCTCATCGTTACGCTCCACCACCTGCTGCGAGTGGTGCAGGGGCTTGGTCTCTACATAGGGCGCATTGAGATGGTTCACCAGCATGCGCACATGGCTGGGACGAACATTCTGGCTTACGGTCACGCCAATCACATCTTTATAGTAGGCGTCCGGATCGATGCTTTCATTGGGCAGGTAGGGTGGTGTGCCCTCTTCATCGATGCCATGAATGCGGTCCAGGGCCAGAGTCAGGATGGGCGCTCCCTTGCCCTTTATCCCTACTGCAAACCAGCGGTTCTTAAACTCTTTGAGCCACCAAACATGAAAAAAGAAAATATTCGGTCTTCGGGCGGTAAAAGACTGGTAAGTTAAGCGGAGGGTTTTTTGATGTATAATAGCCTGGTATAATACATCCAGGTGCTGTAAGCCTTTCAATTGATCATTTTTTTCAAACTCGATCACAGATCTGGTTTTGTTGGAAGCGGCATAGACATGGTCTTCCAGCTTTTGAACAACTTCATTCAGCTGGTAAAAATGGGAAAAGCCCTTGAACTGTCTGAGCACCGCCACCGCCTCATTCATTTTCGAAAGGTCTCCTTCACTTAAAGGAATGTTGGTAATGCTATAGTCCTTGTCAGCATAGGTGTAATACTTTTTATCAACAATAACAATGGGGGCATTGTAGCCGAGTTTGCTGCTGCGCATCACCTGGATGTCTGCCTGTATAGACCGGCGGCTGATACCTTTGCTGATGCCCTCATATTCATATAAAGCTGTAGAAACACAATCAATCAGGTCCTCCAGGGTCCATCTTCTTCGACGGTTTCGCAGGCAGTTGTCAATGGTTTTATAACGGAGCAGCGCGTTTCGGTTGACAGGCATGAAAAATATTTGGAGAAAAATAGAAAAAAGTTTTTGCTGCGCAAAAAGACTGCGCAGTGGGTTACAAGCTTTGTATCATCAAAGAAACAGACATGAAAACAGTCATCAGCGGAAAAGAACTAAGAGCCATAGGTTACCCACAGTCGGTAGCCATTGCCCTGGCCATTGAATGTGTGCAGATTCATTACGGCGAGGAAGGAAAAGAAGAGGCCCTGGTCACCCTGGCAGCCGTGTTGCAGGATCCGCAGGGACACCGGGAACACGTCCACTTTGCGCCTGTAGCC
>JAEWAC010000078.1 GCA_023391895.1 Bacteroidota bacterium | reverse complement strand
AACCGTTATGGTGTGGATGGCATTATGATTGGCCGGGCCGCCATTGGCTACCCTTGGATCTTTAACGAGATCAAGCATTTTATGCAAACCGGTACGCACCTGCCGCCACCTACCATTCAGCAGCGGGTAGACGTGATTCGTCAGCACCTGCACCGCTCCGTGGAGTGGAAGGGCCAAAAGGCCGGCATCAACGAAATGCGCCGCCATTATACCAACTACCTCAAGGGCCTGCCCAACATCAAGGAATACCGGCTCAAGCTGGTGACCCTGCCGGAAGTAGCGCAGATAGACGAAGTGCTGGATGAAATCATACGGCAGTACGATGGCTTCGAATTCATTGCCCGCAAAGTGGATATGGAAGCCATGGCCTGCGGTGCTGATTAACTCCTTTGCCGCATGGAGCAGCGACTTTTGAGCTTTAGAATGGACCCAGGGGCATTTGAAGGGGCACCCTGCCTCGCTCCCTCCCCGGTGGAGAGGGAGGCCGGGCACTTTATAACAATTCAGCATTGGAATTGACGTATGGGCTTTTGAATGTTTTTCTGCTTCGGGTATAAATCATCCAACTTCTTCAAAAGTTCATATAGGGTTTTAAAAAAGTAATGGATACTCCAAAAGCTATTAAGAAAAACAAAAACCTTCCCACCTGTCATGCCGAACTTGTTTCGGCATCTCCTGCACCTTCAGCCTTTTTTCTTGGTGCTCCTTGGTGCCTTCGTGCCTTGGTGGCACCAAAACCAACTCTTTCAAAACTCCATATGACTAAAGTTTTATCCTCCGGTAGTTAGCGCTTCTTACTTTTTCTCCCCGAAAAAGGGGAGCAAAAAGTTCAAGGCCAACCCGAAGGCTCCGCCCCTTTGGCCGGCCCACGCACAGCAACAATCACTATGGAGTGTATCCTGCATTAACTTCTGTAGGTTACTTGAACCTGAACTACAGGTATGGGGATTTGAAGAAGTTCCAATCCTTTTGCGTGCTGAGATAAAACACTGCAGGCGCTGTATCCCGCTACGCAGTTCCTAAATCAAAATGTATCTGGAGTTAGCGCGGGATAAGGCGCTGCACCAGGCTGCCCTGCTTTCTTGGTTTTGCCTTTTAACTTTTGCCTTCTGCTTTCTGCCTTAAGCCTTCAGCTTTTTGCCTTTTACCTTTTTCATTCTCCCTCAACTTAAAACTTCTCTTTAATTCGAAACGAATTTCAATCCTACAATAGAAGCAATGAGGGTGGTAATAAAAAACAGGCGCCAGAACTCGGCCGGCTCTTTAAAAAACAAAATGCCGATGATAGCGGTACCTACCGCACCAATACCGGTCCATACGGCATAGGCCGTACCCATGGGTAAGGTTTGGGTGGCTTTGTACAACAGGTACATGCTTAAAGAAAGACTGGCAAAAAAGCCCATGAACCATAAAGTAGAAGTCGTGCCGGTGGTTGTATTTGCTTTGCTGAGGCAGGTCGTAAATCCCACTTCAAACAGACCTGCAATGATCAGTATCAGCCAGTTCATAAAGCCAGGGTTAAAGCCGGCAAAAGTAAGGGTTTGTCCTTGAAAGTACCGTTATTGCCCTTGGATGCACTTAGGGGTGCATGGAAAAAAATGAACTAAAGAATTGCATGGGTTTTTGAATCTTCTTCAAAAACCCATATGAATATTCTATTTTGATCTATGGTTAACGGTTCTGGACTTCCTGCTCTAAGGTTCGGATCACCTTACACGGATTGCCGGCGGCAAAAACATCGGCGGGAATGTCTTTGGTGACCACACTGCCGGCGCCAATCACGCTGCGGTTGCCAATGGTAACACCGGGACAAATCACCGCACTGCCGCCTACCCATACATCCTCCCCAATCGTAATGGGTTTGGCGTATTCCACCCCGGAAGCCCGCTCCCGGTGGTTCATGGGGTGCGTGGCGGTATAGATCTGCACATTGGGCCCAAAAAGGGTGCGGCTGCCAATGGTGACCGGGGCCACATCCAGCACCACACAGTTAAAGTTGAAAAACACCTTTTCGCCCACCTGCATATTAAAGCCGTAGTCGCAATAAAAAGGCGGCTGCAGCCACAGGCCCGCTCCGGCCTGCGGAATCAACTCTTTAAGGATGCGGCTTCTTTCTTCTATCTCGTCTTCCCTCGTATCATTCAGTTGCTTGATCAGCAGGCGGGTGCGCAACCTGTCCTCGCTCAGCTGCGGGTCCAGCGGATCGTACAACTCGCCGGCCAGCATTTTTTCCTTTTCTGTCATCATCTACTGTAGTTTAAGATCTATGGCTATGTAAAATAATTATCCTGTGTGCACTGATCTACCGGGCGTCGGCACCTGACTCTATAGCGGATACCATCTCCTTACCCAAAGGCGAGATGGACGGATCGAAATAATGCGTGAGCACGCCCTTTTCATCTACCAGGTACTTGGAGAAATTCCAGCTGGGCGCCTGGTGGTTCCACCCGTTTTCCTCGGGATGGCTCAGCCAGCGGAAGACCGCATGTTGAGCCGATCCTTTGATCACGCTGCTTTTTTTGACCAGCGGGAATGTAACGCCAAAGTTGCGCTGGCAAAATTGGGCAATGTCCGCATCGCTGCCTTTTTCCTGTTCTTTAAAATCGTTGGCCGGAAAACCAATGATCACCAGCTGGTGTTGATACTGTTCCTGCAGCTGTTGCAACTCGGCATACTGGGCGGTATAGCCGCAGTTGCTGGCGGTATTCACCAGCAATAACTTTTTGCCTTTCAGCTCCAGCAGGGGCATTACCTTTCCATCGTTCAGCACCACCGACAGCTCGTAAACCGGACGAACCGGCGGCAGCTGTTTGTCGTTGCGCAATACCTGGCTGTTTCTGCCCAGCCACCGGGCCACCTTCATTACAAAAGGATATAAAATGGTCAAAGCTTTTTGCCGGCCGCTTACGTTTGTTTTCATACTGCATCCACACTTGGGTTTTAAAAACCTATGGCAACGGCTATATTACTACTATTACCATGCCCGGTTACAAGGTAGGTTTTTTGCCGCTGCCATCCCTATCAACACCCCAGACGCAGAGAAGTGGAAAAGCATGGGGTGTTGAAAGAGTTGAAGCTGCAACTGCCTGCAACCGACAGTAAATTGTGCAGCCGCCATGTAATTGTTACGTTATTTTTTAAAGTAATTATACCCTTGTTATATATCGCTTTTCTTCCGTTCTTGCAACTTGGTTTCGTCCGTATTTAACAGGCCTACCCACCAGTAGGAACTGTTAACAACGGCAACCGTAATTGCAGGTTTGGCGCCCTGAAAACAGCCCGGCCACAGCAATTATAAACCAATTAAAACCAATACCCTATGAAGAGGAAGCTCTGGCTGCTGATCTATGCCTTCCTGCTTGTGGCCCTGGTGCTACCTGCTACAAGTGTTTTTGCGCAGGATTGTTCGTCCCTGCAACTTTCCTATACCACTACCGAATCACGCTGTATGGCCACCGGGTCGGTTACCATTCAGGTTACCGGGGGCTCGGGCAGTTATAACTATAAAGTCACCGGACCGGTTACCACCAATTTTACCTCGTCCAGCACCATTACCGGTTTGCAGGCCGGCACTTATACGGTTATAGTAAAAGACATCAACCGGGGCTGCCAGGTAGAAAAAGAAGGGGTGGTAGTGGCCGGCTCCTACCAGGACCCCCGCTTTGCTTTATCGGCTACCGATGTTACCTGTGCCGGCAACGACGGCACCATCACGGTCAACAGCCAGCAATACGGCCGCTCACCCTTTACCTATACCATTATCGCGCCCTCTCCTTCGCAGGTGGGTGTTACCAACAGTACCGGGTCATTCAGCAACCTGCTGCCAGGCGAGTACGCCATCCAGCTCAAGGATTCCTGCGGCGGTATCCAGGTGCGCCGCATTACGGTACAAAGCTACAGCTGGTGGTTTGACGGGATCACTGTAACCAAAGTAGACTGCAATACGGCCGATGCCACCATTCGCCTCAAGGACAACAAAGGCAACATCACTGCCACTGCTTTTACCGGCTTTCAATATGGGGTTGTCAATGCACCGGGTGACACCACCTGGTTTTCTACCAGCAGTTTCCGGTTCAGCACGCAGAAAAAGCTTACCGCCACCTTTGTAGCCAAAGATCCCTGCGGCAAAGTACATGCTTCTGTATGGAGTATACCGGCTAATGCTAAACCGGCTGTGGGCAATATCAACTACAGCAATACTACCTGCAACAGCTTTACCGCTACGGTAAGCGGCCAGCAAAACCTGACCAATGCACAATATGAACTTTATGTGGATGGTAGTCCCAGAACCTTTGTAACCGCCAACAACACCGGCGTCTTTACCGGGCTGGCGTATGGCAACTACTGCATCTATGTGAAAGACGGCTGTTATGATACGACTATCGTGAAATGCTTTTCCAGAGCAGCGCCGACCATCAGCCTCAATGCAGCACCGTCCATTTCCAACCGTACCTGCAATACATTTACCGCCAGCCTGTCCGGCACCAACCTGACCAACCCGGAATATTGCCTGTACGATGCCGCCAAAAACAAACTGGAATGCAATAATACCGGCACCTTTAACAACATCAGCTACGGCAGCTACTGCATCAAAGTTACCGACGGCTGTACCGGTGCTACCCTGGAGCGTTGCTTTACCGAAAATGCACCCGTACCCACCATCACCAACCATAACATCTATGGTCAGGGCTGCAGCACCTTTAATGTAAGCGCCACCGCCAATAACATCATTAACCCGGAATACTGCCTGTATGACAAAGACGGCAATGTGGTAAGATGCAACAACACCGGCGTGTTTACAGACGTACCTTTTGGCTATTACTGCATTAAGGTTACCTCCTGCGGCATTACCTCAGCCGGACGCTGCTTTACCGTAAACAAGCCCCAGCCCTCCATAGGCGCTACGGTGCAAACCAGCAACAAAACCTGCTCAACCTTTACAGCTGCCGTTACCAACAAAAGCAATCTTACCAGCCCCACTTTTGAGTTGTACAACAGTGCCAAACAGCTGGTAGCCACCAATAACAGTGGTACTTTTCATAACCTGGCCTATGGCAGCTATTGCATCAAACTCATTGACGGGTGTAACAACACAACCATTGAACGTTGTTTTGAAGAACAGCAACCCAAACCGGCCGTGAATGCAACCATTCAGCAAAGCAATGCCACCTGTTCTACCTTTACCGCTACGGTTACCGGTACCAACTTTACCAACCCGCAATACTGCATTTACAATGCGGCAGACCAACTGGTGGACTGCAATGCTACCGGCGTATTCAACAACCTGGCCTACGGCACGTATTGCATTACGGTAAAAGATGGTTGCTATGATACCACCATCCGGGTATGCCAAACATTTGCGATGGACTATGCATTAACGCTGGCCACCTCCAAATCCTGTACGTTTGGCCATGCCAATATTGATATATCCTTTACCAACGGCATTGCCCCCTACACCATCAGGGCCTACGACCCCAATGGCGTACTGGTACATACGGCTACCACCTCGACCGGCGCTGCCAGCCTGGTTTTACCCACCCTGCCGGCAGGCTTAAAATACACCATTACCGGTACGGATAATTGCGGCAGAACCGACAGCAAAACCATTACACCCGATGCTACTATTGTCACCAATAGCATCACCGCCCGCGCCAAATGCCCCAGTTCTACCTGGCAAAACGGATCGGGCGACCTGGAGGTTACCAGCAGCTCCAACTGGAAAAACGTAACACCGGCCATTATTAAAAAAGACGGCGCCACTTTTAACCGAACCTATTCTTCCAACACAGGCAACACTTATATATTTTCGGACCTGGAGCCGGCTACTTATATAATTGCTTACAGCATGAAGGACTGCAGCAGCCAGTTGTACGATACCTTTGTTTTAAAACCCTATACCTTCCCTACGCAAGGTCGTTCGGCCATTTACCAGTGCGACAACAACAGCTTTAGCCTGGGGGCCGATGTAACCGGCGGTATCGGGCCTTACAAATACCAGATCATCGGCAGCGAGCCCGAAATACCCAGCATTACATCGGAGGAGCAAAGCAGCCCGTTGTTTACCATCAATACCGGCACGGTATACTCGCTGGTAAGGCTGCGCACTATTGATGCCTGCGGCAATGCCACGCTGAACGATGTAAGCGTACTGCCCTTGCAAAATGTGATCATGAAAGCCAGCCGGGATTGCTTTTACCAGGATGTCGTGTTGTCGGTAGATACTATACCCAACGCTAAGTACGAGTGGTACAAACGCACCGGCCTGGAAGACAGCGTTTTGCTGACCACCGACATTACCTACAACCTGCCGTTTATGCGGCCTGAAGACGTGGGCACCTATATCTGCAAGGTAACGGTAAACGACGGTTGCATGATCCGCATTGCCTCTTATACACTCACAGGCGACTGCGGTTACATACACCTGCCTGTATCCGTACAATTAAATGGTAAAAAAGCGGCTTCAGGCAATGAACTGACCTGGACGGGGAGCGATGCACCCAATGTAGTGGCCTATATCGTGGAAAGAAAAAGCAGTAACGACACCGGCTTTACCGCCATTGGCAAATGGGATGCCTTCCAGAGAAGTTATCGCAAAGAATTTCGCTTTACGGACAGCCATGTGGCAGCGGGTACCAGTGTGTACCGCATCAAAACCGTTACGGCCTCCGGCAACTTTGCATACAGCAATATGGTAGCGCTGAGCAGCGGGAACAGTGTTACGGTTGTTTATCCCAACCCGGTGGTCAACGAATTTCAGGTAATGATTTCCGGCGAGCGGCCCGCCACCTACCACATCGAGCTACACAACGCGGCCGGGCAGGTAGTAGAAAAAAGCGAGTTGAAAAACGTGGTTCAAACCACCCTCCGGTATAGCAGAAACAGGCACCTGCAGGCCGGTATGTATTTGCTGAAAGTGATCAATACCACCAGCGGCAAAACCGAACACTTCAAGCTGCTGTTCAAATAAACTGCACGACACCTGAAAAAAGGGCTGCTGTAAAGCGGCCCTTTTTTATTGGCTGAATGAAAAATGTAAAAGGTAAAATGAAAAAAAGAGGTGCCTGCACACATTGCCTTTCGCCTTAAGCCTTCAGTATTTTGACTTTTACATTTTTAATTTTTCATTTTTCATTTTTCATTCTGCCTTTTGCATTCCCTTCACCTAATGACTTTTTTAAACCATTTCAGCTTGCCTTCAAAAGGCGGATATTTAATATTGGGGTCAAACCAGGTGGGTGTTTTCATCACGCTTTTGCGGTGGCTGAACGTGTCAAAACTATAACGGCCATGATAGGCACCTATGCCACTGTTACCGCGGCCTCCAAACGGAAGGTGTTGGTTGGTAAACTGCCACGACACATTGTTGACACAGCCGCCGCCAAAAGCGATACCTTCCAGCCATTGCTTTTCTTTTTCCTTGCTGTTGGTAAATACATAAAAAGCCAGCGGAGCCGCATTGCGGTTGATGATGGCTTTGGCTTCTTCAAACGTACGAAAGGAAAGAATGGGCAGGAGTGGCCCGAAGATTTCCTCGCCCATCACCGCCGCCTCCAGGTCCACGTCTACCAGCAGCGTAGGCTCTATAAAATGAGTAGCTGCGTTGTGCCGCCCCCCGTGCACAATGGTGCCCTGCTGCAGGTAAGCCACCAGCCGGTTAAAATGTTTTTCGTTAATGATTTTGCCATAGCTATAACTGCCGGAAGGCTCTGCGGAAAAAAATTGCAGGATGGCCTCTTTCAGGGCTTGTATCAAAGCAGCTTGTTGCGACTCGTGCACCAGCAGGTAATCCGGCGCTACACACATTTGCCCGGCATTGCTGAATTTGGTAACGGCTATACGCCGGGCCGCTACTGTAATATCCGCATCACTTTCTACCACGCAGGGGCTCTTGCCTCCCAGCTCCAGGGTTACGGGCACCAGCTGGCGGGCTGCCATTTGGTAAATGCTGTGGCCTGCCGGTGTACTGCCGGTATACATAACATGGTCAAACCGAAAGTCGTCCATCATGGCTGGTATTACGGTAGCACCATCGCCCTGCACCACCCCTACATATTCGGCTGGATAAAGAGTTGCGATCATTTTTTCAATAACGGCGGCCGTGGCAGGGGCCAGCTCGCTGGGTTTCAGCACCACGCAATTGCCGGCGGCTATGGCGCCAACCAGCGGGACCAGCAACAGTTGCAACGGATAATTCCAGGGACCAATGATCAATACCACACCCAATGGTTCTTTATAGATATAACTGCGGCTGGGCAGGTTGAGCAAATTGGTGGCTACCTTTTGCGGCTTCATCCATTTTTGCAAATGCCTGATGGCATAATTGATTTCACTCAGTAAAAAACCGGTCTCCGTTACCCAGCTTTCTTCGGCACTTTTCTTCAAATCGCTATACAAGGCGGCATGCAACTCCTGCTCGTGTTGCAGCAGGGCTTTCTTTAACCGGTGCAATTGTTGCAGCCGAAAGGGATAGCTGCGGGTGGCACCACTGGCAAAGTAGCGCTGCATTTGCTGCAATTGCGGTAACAGGTTAGGTAACCCCATGGTACAAAGTTGTTCAAGTGAAATTAATGCAATGGCCATACCTTTCTGCAAAAGTCTTACCCCATGATATGGGTTTTGGAAAAGTGCCCTCAACCAGCCAATACCTGTTACCAGCCTGTTGCACAATGGGCCAGATGAAAACAGAAATGGCTGTTCCCTCTTTTTGTTGAAGAAATACGTTTTTATTAAAATTGGAGCTTAAACAAGTAGGAAGCTTTAATTTTATCCTGAATTCGAGTCCCTTGCAGCCACCATAAAACCACCCCCACAACAAACCCGTATGAACACGCCATATCATTTATTGCTGCAAAGTGTACAAGATTACGTCATCCTCATGCTGGATGTGAACGGCAAGATCGTTTACACCAATGCGGCTATAGAGCCCATTCTGGGCTATACGCCATCAGAAGTCTGCTACCAGCCGCTTTATCATTTATTGAAAGGTGCGGCACCCAACCCGGAAATGGAGGAACTGAAACAGGAACGGCACGAAATGGCAGGCTGGTGCCGCCACAAAAATGGCAGCCCGCGTTGGGTTAGCGCGATCACCACGCCTGTTTATGACGAGCAAAATAAGCTAACCGGCTACTCCTGCATCATCAGGGACCTGACGGAAGAAAAGCAAAAAGAACAAGAGCTCCGTGAAACCGTGGAGCGCAACCGCCTGCTGGTAGAGGTGGTAAAGGACTATGACATTTTTATGCTGGACCCCAACGGCATCATCAGCAGCTGGAACGAAGGCGCCAGGCGCTTCAAAGGCTATGAAGCCCATGAAATCATTGGGCAGCACTTTTCGGTTTTTTACACCCCCGAAGACAAGGAGGACCGCAAACCCGAGCGGGAGCTGAAAATTGCCATTGCCACCGGCAAATACGAAGAAGAAGGCTGGCGGGTGCGTAAGGATGGCTCGCTGTTTTGGGCCAACGTGCTCATTACCGCCGTGTTCAACCGGGAGCGCCGCTTGCTGGGCTTTACCAAGGTGACCCGCGACCTCAGCGAACGCAAAAAGGCCGAACTGGAACTCCGTGAAAGCGAAGAGCGCTACCGGCTGCTGGCACACAGCCTGCGCGAGGCCAATATAGAACTGACAGCCGCCAATAAAGAACTGGAACAGTATACCTCCATTGTATCGCACGACCTGCAGGAGCCGCTGCGCACCATCCATAGCTTTTTGCAATTGATTGAAGCCAAACTACCGGAGCAGGCACCGGCGGAAATAAAAACCTATGTTGGCAAATGTATCAATGCCAGCATACGCATGCGGGAGCTGATCCGTAACCTGCTGCAGTATGCGCAGCTGGGCAAGGGCGAAATAGAAGTAAATGACATTGATGTGAACGACATGCTGAACGAGGTATTGCAAAACCTTAAAAACAGCATAGAAGCGGCCGACGCCCACGTAGTGCTGAACAATGAAATCAGCACCATCAGAGGCGACCGGGTACAACTGGTACAGCTGATACAAAATCTGGTAGCCAACGCCCTGAAATTTAAAACCGACAAAAAACCTGAAATTGTGATCCAGGGTATCGAGCAACAGGGGGCGGTCCGTTTTTCTGTGGCGGATAACGGCATTGGAATTGCACCGGAAAACCGGGAAAAAATATTTGAGATATTTAAACGGGTGCACTCTACCAAAGAGTACCCGGGTACCGGCATTGGCCTTTCCATCTGCAAAAGAATTGTAGAACGGCATAAAGGAACCATGTGGATCGAATCGGAATTGGGCCAGGGTTCCAAATTTTCATTTTCATTAAACACAGAAGCCCTGGCGGAGGTATAAACTATGGAACATTACAAGATAATCATTGTGGAAAACGACGAGGACGAGCAGGAATTTATGGCGGAAGGTTTCAAGGCCAGCAGCCATTTTGAAGTATTGGCCTTTGCTGAAAGTGGCGATGATCTGATGAAACTGCTGCAGCAGGAAAACCTGGTGCTCCCCGACTTTATCCTGTCGGACCTGAACATGCCCGGCAAAAACGGCTATGACATCATTGCTGAAATCAAAAGCAGCCCCACCCTGTCCCGTATACCCGTTGTTATCACGTCCACTTCCACTGCCAGGTCTATCATGGACAAGTGTAAAGAACTGGGCGCCTTCGATTACCTGGTGAAACCGGAAACCTTCAACGAATACGACCAGTTTGCGCAACAACTTTATAACGCCATCAAGGGAAAAATTATCCTGAGCAAAACCCCTTGACACCAGCCTTTTAAAACTGCATGGCAACAGGCTGGCCGGTGTTCCCTGCCGGATAGACGCTAACTTTACGGAGACATTAAACAGGCATTAGAATTTAGGAGTGCCTGCCGGCTTAGTATTAAATTTGAGGCCCTGGGCTTCAATCATAATCCTAACCATACATGCAGGAACAAGTATCGCAGCTTTTAAAGCAATGGAATTTAGCGCCCTGGGCGTGGAACCTGATTATTGTTGGGGCAGCCGCTCTCATCAGTATCATCATACGGCTACTGCTGTCGCTTTTTGTACGGAAAAAAGCAGAAGAAACGCGGAACTTTTCTTTTTTTCACTCGCTTTTCCGGTACCTGGGCACCCCCTTTTCCTATTTTTTACCGCTTTTTTTTCTGAGCGTGCTGGTACCGGTTATGCGCCTGCCGGCCCCCTTCCGGCACCGGCTTAGCCACGGCTTTGAAATTGCCATGATCATTGTTTTCAGCTGGATTCTGATTCAGGGCATCAAGGTAGCACAGGATTTTGTCATTCACTACTACGATGTCAGTAAGACCAACAACCTGCGGGAAAGAAAAATCCGCACCCAGCTGCAGTTTATCCGCCGCATACTCATCACCTTTATTATTGGTTTAACCATTGCCACCGTCCTGCTTACGTTTAGCAGCATGCGCAAAATAGGCACCGGCTTGCTAACCGGGGTGGGGGGGGGGGGTATCATTATTGGTTTTGCCGCGCAGCGGTCGCTGAGCAATTTTTTGGCCGGTATGCAAATTGCTTTTACCCAGCCCATCCGCATTGACGACGTTGTGCTGGTGGAAAACGAGTTTGGCTGGATAGAAGACATTACCCTTACCTATGTGGTTGTACGCATCTGGGATGAGCGGCGGATGATCCTGCCCATCAATTATTTTATTGAAAAGCCGTTTCAAAACTGGACCCGCACCTCTTCCGCCCTGCTGGGTACGGCCTTTATTTATGCCGATTATACGCTACCTATAGAACCGCTGCGCGAAGAACTGAAACGGCTGCTGCAAAGCAATCCTTTATGGGATGGCCGGGTGATGACGGTGGCAGTAACCAACCTGACCGATAAAACGGTGGAGATCCGGTGCCTGGTAAGTTCCCATAACGCAGGTGACCTGTTTGGCCTGCGGTGTTTTGTACGGGAGGAGATGCTGAATTTTATCAAACAAAACTACCCCGACAGCCTGCCCAAAAACAGAACAGAGTTGCAAGGGCTGGCACCAGAAAACAGGGGAACCCAAAGTGCCTGATGCCACCATAACCATTCCGCAATTGGGGGCATGCTCTGAATCGGTGCTATTTTTGTTGATCTGGAAGATAATAAACGACCAATTATGCAAAAGTTAAATCCCATAGGACTGGATGTAGAAAAATCAAAAGAGCTGGCCATCCGGCTGAACGAACTGCTGGCGAACTATTCTATTTTTTACCAGAATACCAGAGGTTACCACTGGAATATAAAAGGTGATAAATTTTTTGAACTGCACCAGAAGTTCCAGGACCTGTACAACGAACTGCTGCTGAAAATTGACGAAGTGGCGGAACGCATATTGACCCTGGGCTCCACTCCCAACCACCGCTACTCCAATTATGTACAAAGTTCTTCCATCAAAGAAAGCCAGCAGGTTTCCGATGGTTACCAAGCGGTAGAAGAAATACTGGAAGCCTTCCGCATTTTAATTACCAGGCAAAGGGAAATACTGGCCCTGGCCTCCGAAATAGATGACGAAGGCACTGTTGCCCTGATGAGTGATTATATACGCCAGCAGGAAAAAAAAGTATGGATGTATTCTGCTTTTTTAAACCAGGGTAAATAATTTCATCAACTCTCTTGTACAGGCAGAAAGCTTTTTTCTGCAGCGGCTGGCATCATAAAAAAGTGCCTGCCCATCATTAGATACAACGCAAAAGTCCCTGCAGGTGCAGGGACTTTTGCGTTGTATCTAATCTAATACGAAACTGTTATCCCTATTATGATTTAGTATTCACTATTGACCATTCACCATTGACGAAAGGATTTTATAAAGCTTAAAACAATTTAGAATAGGATGTGCTAAAACTTACTTCTTACCGAATCATTGCCCGGCGTTGTGCGGCGGGAGGCAGGGTCAGAACCTTTTATAGAATCATCGCCATTCCGGTTGCTGGTGTCGGCCGTATAGTTACCCGTGCTGCTGTTGATCTGGTTGGCCGTATCACCCATAGGTGCCCGGTTAGCGTCGGTTATATTGGTGCTGTCGGCCGAACTTTCCGCCTCTTCGCTCTGACTGCCGCAACTCATCAATCCTATAACCACCGCAGCGGCAAGTAGTGTCTTTTTCATAACTTCCTTTTTAATGTTTGAAATCCTTTCCTAATTATCCTACAATTTTTCTGCCACTGCTGCTAAAGCACAGCTTGCATGCTCACGGCAATGCCACAGGCTGCACCCGCTTGCCCAATATTTTTAAACTGCGCTCCACGCCATCCAGCTCGGCTATACAGGGCAAATAAGCCCATTCGGCAAACCCCGCCTGCTGAAAAAGCTTCAGGCTGGGCTCATTATGGGCAAATATGTAAGCCAGCAAATTTTTAATACCCAGCGACGGGCATGCCTGGATAGAATACTCCAGCACTTGTTTACCTAAGCCCTGCCCCCGGTATTGAGGATGTAAATAAATGCTGATTTCGGCTGTGGCGGCATAGGCGGGGCGGCCATAAAAATCCTGAAAGCTGACCCAGCCGGCCACCTCCTGCTGCGACGGATACTGCACCACCCATAACGGACGCGTAGCGGGCTCATGCTCGGCAAACCAAGGCAGCCTGCTTTCTACCGACACCATTTCCGTATCGGCGGTCACCAGGCGGCTTTCGATGGTTGAATTGTAAATGGCTACAATGGCCGGTAAATCATCCAGCGTAGCATTGCGAAAAATTAATTCTGGCATGCGCCAATTTAAAACCTTTTGCATCATTTAAAAAAAATTGGCATTGAGAACAGAGACCTGTTGCGGCATCAGCAAAACATGCAGATAAAGAATGTTTAAAAAGCCATATGGGGTTTTGAAAAGATTTGCTTTTCCTGCCGTCAACTGTCATCCATCATCTGTCAACTGATGATATGGGTTTTTGAAAAGATGGTACCTGCGAATAAAAGAGTCTTACGAAATGTCTTTTTTCATCAGCCAGTCTGTTTGTACATCATAACCTAGAACAAACGGCTGCTCCGAAAACTTTTCAAATCCCCATTGGGTATAAAAGGCAATGGCTCTTTCATTGTTTTCCCATACCCCCAGCCATACCATCTTTTTACCTTTTTCTTTTGCCATATTGATACAAGCCTGCATCAGCACTTTACCTACGCCTTTACCAATGCTACTTTTAACAACATACAGCCGGGCTATTTCCAGTGCGGCAACGTTGCCACCCAAGGGTGCAGCACCTTCGCGCAAACGGGCATAACCGGCCACTTCTGCACCATCATAAGCCAGTAAAAAAGTATTGCCCGGTGCCCCTACTTCTTCCATCAGGGCGTCCCGGGTAAATTGCTGTTCCAGGAAAAGCGCCATGTCTTCGGGGCGGTTTTGCGCAGCAAAGGTGTCGTAAAAGGTTTGCCGGCTCAAATCTGCTATCAGTGCCGCATCGCCTGTGGTAGCGTGCCGGATAAAAATGCTCATACCCGAAATTACAACACCGCCTGTTGTTTTTTCTTTTTTACCCATACCTGCAAATACAAAAACCTCACTGGCTTTGCCGTTGCCAGTGAGGTGTTATAATTAGTTGTGAGCGGCCTGCAGCCGGGTAATACAGAGGATTAACTTCGTTGCAGGCCCTCACATGAGAATTCTGCTTTGAAGTTTACTGATCTTTTTTGATGATATCGGCTGCTTTTGCAGGTAAGCTTTTGTTAACTTTTTCAGAAGCGGTATTGGTTTTGTCGGCAGCCGTACGATTTTTATAATCGTTTTCGCCGTACACAAAACTAAATACACCAATTGCCAGGGCCGCGATCAATAAACGTTTTTTCATACAGTAGGGTGGCTTTATCTTTTTATAAAGCGTTTACGCTTACCTCAAATTGCCTGCCATCTTATTACCCGTTATGTTTATCCTTCTTACAACTGCACTTGTGCTTTTCATTCCTCACATTTCAATTGATGCTTCTACAAAATAGGTTACTCATACCAACACCACACTTATGCACACCATGTTTTTCAGGTGTGGTCTCTTTTGCATTTTTTTAACCATCGAATAACTGCTTATACTGGTGCAGTAGCAAGCACCTGCAATATTTCTTCAAAGCAATGCACATAAACAGAAAGATGGCCCTCGCCTTTTTTGTAGTGCGGTATTACCTGCGGCAATGCTTTTTCCATGTTTTTAGCGTGTTTGTAGATCACCACATTGTCTTCGGTGCCCCACCAGAAATGAACAGGCACGGTAATTTCCCGGAGCGAATAAGGAAACGGCTGAAAATACAACTGTGCATCCTGTACGGCGCCGGCGGTGCCTTTGGCACACGCTTCTTTAGTAGTAACCGCCATCAGGCCGTTTAACCAGTCTACCTTTTTCATCAATGCATAATCCACATTGGACAAGTCGTACCAGCGTTGAGAGACGGGTGAAGTGACATGGATTCTTTTCATGATAGCCAATGAGCCTTGCAGCAGCAAAGGTGCTTTGCGGGCCGTGTTAAAATACATTTTGTTCCAGCCCATGGGTTCGTACACCTCCGGGTTGCCAAAGCTGCTGCTGAAGGCGGCAATCATGCAAACCTTTTGTACCACCTGCGGAAACCGGTGCGCCATGGTTAATGCATAAGGACCACCACCCGACCAGCACAACAACCGGCACGTACTTATGTGCAGGTGCTGTAACAACTGGTGTACATCATCGGCAAAAGTAGTAAACGTACGACCGGGGTGAAATGTTGAAAACCCCATACCGGGCCGGTCTACTGCAATCAGGCGCAGGTGGTACTGCTGCAGTAACAGCTCCAGGTCACGGCCATACACATTCATCAGCAAAGGCTCCAGCCGTGAGCTGGGGGTACCGTGAAAATACACCACCGGCAGCCCGTCATCCGGGCCGTATACAGCATAGGCCAGTTGTCTTCCGTCGGCCAGTTGAAAACGAAGATCCGTCATGCAGCAGCAAGGACAATTAATGCGCCAACAGCATGGTTTTGTCTATGATCTTATGCACCAAAAACCAACCGGTAACCATACCACCCGCCACACCACTACCCGGCAACTCGCCTATGCTGCAGTTGATGATCCACTGCACCAGCACACGGCTATTGCCACTGGAGCTTTTCATGTTTTTCTATTTTCCATATATAGTCCTGACCGTGACGCAACAGTCTGTACAGGGCAGCGGCCATCACCAGCGTACACGGAAAAGCAGCACCCACCCCAAACGGCATAATAGCCAATAAGAAAACAACACCGCCGATACAACCAATTTTGTAAACAAGCCCCTTTTGCAATAGGGAAAGCGCAATCAATCCTTGTGAAGTGGCAATAAAACCTACCGCCAGCAGCGTATGGTCTTTAAACCACCCAAGGATAAACTGCTTGTACCAGCCCGAAAAAGTAAGATCTGCATAGTCCAGGTAAGCCTGTGGTGTTTGTACCGCCAGGGCCCAGTTGACCCAGGCGGCCCAGGCAAATAACAGAAAGAACAACAAGCGCCCCACCCGGGGCCACTTCCAGGCACACAGCAGTAGGATCAACGCCACTATATTGGAAATAATATAGGCGATGAGATACGTTTGATTTTCGAACCCTTTCATGATCCTGGTATTTGAACTTAAAGCTGGCACAAAGCGGCAAGACCGGCAATGATGGCACTCATGCAGGAGCCTGCCTTTCATCAGTACCGGCGCTGTGGGCAATAAATTAGTTTCTTTTTCCCGCAAGGGCTACTTTCGGGGCATTATGGATGATGCATATTACATGAAACAGGCACTGGTGCAGGCGCAGAAAGCCTTTGACGAAGACGAAGTACCGGTGGGTGCCGTAGTGGCGCTGAACAACCGCATTATTGCCCGCGGCTACAACCAGGTGGAAAAACTGAACGACCCCACGGCCCATGCCGAAATGATTGCCCTGACCTCGGCCTTTAATTATTTAGGCAGTAAATACCTGCCCGAAGCCACACTTTATGTAACGGTGGAACCCTGTGTAATGTGTGCCGGCGCCCTGTACTGGAGCAAGGTGGGCCGGGTGGTGTATGGTGCTTCGGATGAAAAAAACGGCTATAGCCGGGTGCGTCCGGCCGTCTCTCCTTTTCACCCCAAAACAGAAGTGGTATATGGGGTTTTGAAAGAAGACTGCAGCCAGCTGATGAAAGACTTTTTTATTCAAAAACGCAAATAAAAAAGCCATATCGGTTAGATATGGCTTTTTGAAAAACTTGGTATCAGTTTAGGGTTTATCCCACCATACTTTTCCGTACAGTGTATTTTGCCCTCCGAATTGTCTTTGAATAGCGGACCGGTAATTTTCTTTATTGTTGAAGTCTTCATTATCAGGATAGCCCAATCGGGTTGGTACGGCTTTTCCGCCCGGTGTTACTAAGTTATTGGGATACCCTGTTCTTCTCCATTCGGCCCAGGCTTCGTAACCGTGCATAAACAGGTGCACATAGCGCTGCAAGGCAATTTGTTCCAAAGC
This sequence comes from Bacteroidota bacterium, assembly GCA_023391895.1. Lineage (GTDB taxonomy): Bacteria > Bacteroidota > Bacteroidia > Chitinophagales > Chitinophagaceae > Flavisolibacter. Next base: position 7,987 of record JAEWAC010000078.1, on the reverse strand, counting down.
TCTTGCAGGATTGTATGCCACTTCTGTTTGTGTCAACAGGTTGCTTAATCCCGTGGTACTACCCGTCCATTGTCTTACTGATTGTTCTATGGCCAGGTCGTAAGCTGCTTTTGCTTCGACATCGCCGCCCGGTATCCAGCCTCTTTTGGCCGCCTCGGCCTTAGCGAACAAAGCTTGTGCATAGGTAACCAGGTAAACCGGTGCATTTTGCGCATAAATGGCGGTGCCCAGCAGCGATACGCCAGTAGTATTGGGAATACCCACGGTTGTACCAAACTCCAGCCCTTTATACTCGCCGGTTGCATTGGTTTTACCGTATACCGGCAGCCGGGGATCATTTAACGGCTTCATATAATTCACCAGGGTTTCTGTTAAGGCCCACCACTCCCTGTTTTGGGCGATCACCTGTCCGTACCAGTAGTTCTGGTTATTAGCGTCTGCCAGGTGTTTAAAAACAAAGTTGTCTGCATTAGAGGTCATAATACCTGCGGCCAGGGCCTTGTTGAATTCAGCGGCCGCTTTTGTTGCATCCACCTCAGAAAGGCGCAGCGCTGCCAGTAAATGGATGGTATTGCCCAGTTTTTTCCATTTGTTCATATCGCCACCGTACATCACGTCATTGGGCAGCGTACCTGTAGTGATCGCTGCGTTAGCCTCGTCCAGTAACTGGAAAATGGCGTTGTAGATAGACTCCTGCGTATCGTATTCCGGCGTAAAATCCTGTAGTCCTTTCAAAGCTTTTGACAAAGGCACATCGCCCCACCGGTCTGTAATATTCCAGAAATAATATGCCTTTAAGATCTTAGCCACGGCTATCTGGTTAGCCGTAGGCAGAATGGATAACTCCTGAGAGGTTATGACCGTTTCAATATTCATGAGCGGGCCCTGGTACCAGCCGTAAAAGCTGGTGTTTACATCGGGGTATCTTGAATCGCCTACGTATTGGGTTTCGGCTAAATACTGCGCCATAAACTCGCCCTGGGGGCTGGAGCTTAAACCAGGTAAAGAAAGCATGGCGTTAGCCAGCAACTGGGCGGCGGATGCCTGGCTCGGCAGGTTGGTGTTCTTATTAATTTCCTCATCAAACTTGTTACAGCTTCCCATAACCAGGCCTGACAGGATCAGTGCTATAAATATTCTTTTCATAGTCGTTCGTTTAAAAGTTGAAGCTTAAGTTGATACCATACGATCTTACCGTGTTGGCCTGACCGGATTCAAACCAGCTGATGGCTTGTGCACCGGTTGAGTTTTCGGAAGGATCGATTCCCTTAGGTGCTTTTTGCCAGATCATAGCGGGGTTGCGGGCAATCAGGGCCAGGTTTACAGCGCTGAAGGGCAAGCGGCCCAGCTTCTGCTTGTCGAAAGAATAACCCAGGCGCACCTCTCTTAATTTGATATAGGAAGCTTCATATAACCAGTCGTCATAGATCCTGCGGGCGGTAACGCCATAATACGTCTGCGGATTCACATAAGCTACCACCGCTTGTTTGGTAGTAGCATTGATGCCTTCTACCCGGATACCACCGCCATCTGCTACCGCATCCCGTATGTTCTTGCCTTTATCATTTAATACAGCCGTTATTTCATGCTGACCGGTACGTACCGCCAGCATTTGCGAACGGCTAAAGAACAGGCCTCCCTTTTGGAAGTCGATATTGGCAGAAAGGTCAAATCCAAAAATGCGGAACGAGTTCTGCAAACCGCCGGTATAATCCGGCAGAACAGTGCCGAAATTATGCGTAGAGGCGGTATACAACGGCAGGTTGTTATTATCCAGCAGGATCTTGCCGGTGGCTTCATCCCGCTGGTAAGTAGGCCCGATCAGGCTTCCAAAAGCTTCTCCTACATAGGAATTCAGGTAGGTGGTTACACTGGAATAAGTGGAAGAATAGTGCGGGTAAACATTCATGTCAGGCGCCAGCTCTACTACTTTACTTCTGTTTCTGCTTAAGTTAAAAGCAAGATCCCATGAAAAGTTCTTTGCCGCTACAGGTGATCCGGTCAGGGTCAGTTCTACACCCTGGTTGCGAATCAAGCCGGCGTTGATAATTGCGGAACTATACCCGCTGGTGCCTGACACATTCAGGTTTATTACCTGGTTTCTGTTGTCTTGTTTATAGTACGTAAAGTCAAGGCCCAACCGGTTTTTAAAGAACTTCAGGTCAATACCGGCTTCATACGAGTGGGCAAAGGAAGGTTCAATGAATGGATTGTTCAGGGCATCCGGAACCAGCAGGTTGCTAATGCCGTTATAGGTAGTACCAATGCCGTATACGGTGGAGGTACGGTAAGGATCGATATCCGCGCCGGCCTGCGCATAGCTGGCTCTTAATTTACCGTAAGAAAGCGGGCTCCATTGCAACAACTCACTGAACACTACGCTACCGGACAAAGAAGGATACCAATACGAGTTATTATCGGGAGGCAGTGTGGAGGAGTTGTCATTTCTTAAGGAAGCATCCAGGAAATAAGTGTTTTTATAACCAAATGAAGCCATACCATACATACTCCTGATTTCTTTTCTTAATAAATAAGAAGCGGTAGCAGGTCTGTCTACGGAGGCGTCTATATTATAAAATCCAGGAGCAGTCAGTCCTCCTACCGTTTCCATATACAAATAATTGTACCTGCGCTGGTACAGGTTGGCGCCCAAATTAGCATTCAACGAAAAGTCACCCCAGGCTTTATTATACTGACCCAGGAACTCATAGTTCATTTCGCGGTTCTGGTATTTACCAGTAGAGAAGGAAGGCACTCTTCTGCCGCCCACAGCCTGTCTTTCTTCAATGTTTTGAGTAAACATATCGCCCCGTGCAAAGCCGCTTAACTTCAAGCCCTGGAGCACTTCATAGGTCAGCCCTATGTCACCAAAAAAGCGGTCGCGGTTATCAAGGTTCAAGTTCTCATAGGCTTCAAAGAAGGGGTTATCCCAATACCGTGAACTGAAGTTGGTGAGCTCACCGGTAGTGGTGCTGGGCCTTCTCAGGTTCCATTGCTTGATGGTGCCATCCGGGTACTTGTAATCTTTCAGGCGGTTGACATCCACGTTGCGCTGAAACCACTGCACCATATAACGGCCACCCCACTCGGAGCCTTGCGCCGGACGCTGGGCTTTGTTGGTGGCATAATTGAAGTTGGCATTCACATTCAGCCTGGGGGTCAGGTCCAGTCCTGCACTTAAGCCCAGGTTGTTGCGCTTTAACCACGAGTTGGGTTCCACGCCTTGTATGCGGGCATCATTAAAGCTTAAGCGATAAGTAGAGTTTTCATTTCCGCCGCTCACGGTAACACCATTATTGATGTTAGAGCCGGTTTCGTAATAATCCCTGATATTATTAGGTTGTGGCAGAAAAGGCGTCAGCTGGCCATACTCAGGGTCTTGGGGATAAAAACTAAAGATGCTGCGGGCCGGTGTTCCGTCCATTTTGGGTCCCCAGCTTTCATCCACATCCATGTCTACATACTTATCGCCGTTGGGCAGTGTTCTCCAGGTTTGAACGGCGCCGCCGCCATATTGGTTTTGTAAAGGCATGAAGTTGCCTACCCGCTCAACAGAGAAAGCGGAGTTCACCTGCACATCTACTTTCTTTGGACCTTTCTTTCCTTTTTTGGTGGTGATCATAATCACGCCATACTGTCCTCTTAAACCATATAAGGCAGAAGCGGCAGGGCCTTTCAATACGTTTACCGACTCAATGTCTTCGGGGTTGATGTCCTGGGCCACGTTTCCGTAATCGGCTTTGGCACTTCCGGAGAAATTGGCATTGGAAATAGGCGTACCATCCACCACAATCAGCGGCTGGCTGGAGCCTGTAAGAGAATTGATACCACGTATATTTATTTTCTGCGTGCCACCCATGCTGGCTCCCGAAGAACCGACTACCTGCACACCAGAAACTTTACCGGCCAAAGAACCCAACACATTTTGCTCCTTGGTCAGGGTCAGGTTGCCGCCATCTACTTGCTGGGTAGAATAACCCAGGGAACGTTCGCTCCGTTTGATGCCCAGGGCTGTAACCACTACCTCTGACAGGGTGCCGGCAGTTAAGACAACATGGAAGGTGCTGCTGCTACCAACCGGGATTTCCTGCGGCTGCATGCCGGCGTAGGAAAATACCAGCACCGGGCTGGCGCCGCTTACACTGATTGAAAAAGCACCGCTTGCACTGGTGGCTGTACCATTGCTGGTGCCTTTTTCCACTACTGAAACCGATGCCAGGGGACTTCCCTTGTCATCGGTTACGGTTCCCGTCAGCTGGCGGGTTTGTGCAAGAGAAAGTTGCGGCAATAGCAGGATTGCCATTGAAAAAAGCAGTAAAAATCTCCTCATCGCAATTAAAATTTTGTTTTACCGGTTAAGATAATAAAACATCAGGCTCAGCTGCTATTTTGCAACAACTAATTTGCAGATAAAGCCTTGGATATTATCTATATATCATTTTAATCATATGTATTTTTCATTTTTTACGGCTTGAACAGGATATCCTGCGGCCACTTCAGGCCATTGCATTTTAGTGTAACGGCAGTTTGCGGGATTGCGGGAATTTAGTTTTTTTTAAATTGTGCGAGAGGTTGGCGCTATGACAGTAAATTTGCAATTGATTCAGATCATTGATTAACTTTTAAACCAATTGTTATGGCGTTTACCTTACCTGCGTTACCATATGCGCACAATGCATTAGAGCCCCACATTGACACCCAAACTATGGAAATACACCACGGCAAGCACCACCAGGCTTATGTGGACAATTTAAATAAAGCTATTGCCGGCACCGAACACGAAAACAAAAGCCTGGAAGAACTGGTGGCCAATGCAGGTTCTATTTCACCCGCGGTCCGCAACAATGGCGGCGGTCACTGGAACCACACTTTCTTTTGGGAAATACTGGGCCCCAATGCCGGTGGTCAGCCCAGCGGCAGACTGGCGGATGCCATCAACCAGACCTTTGGTTCTTTCGATGCCTTTAAAGAAAAACTCAATACCGCCGGTGCTACCCGCTTTGGCAGTGGCTGGGCATGGCTGATTGTAAGAGACGGCCGGCTGGAAGTTACCTCTACCCCCAACCAGGACAACCCGTTGATGGATGTGGCCGAAGTTAAAGGCACGCCCATTTTAGGTGTGGACGTATGGGAGCATGCCTACTACCTGAAATACCAGAACCGCCGTCCAGAATACCTGAATGCTTTCTGGAACGCGATCAACTGGAATAAAGTAAGTGAACGTTTTGAAAATGCCAGCAAGTAGCCCCCTGTCCCCTGAAGGGGGAACTTAGGTGGTTGATACTTTATTATCTTAAATATAGGAGCCGTAAAAAGAATGTCATTTCTCTTTACGGCTCTTTTTTATTGGGAAATATACGGCCCCTCCCTCGTTCTCTCCCGGTGGAGGGGAGGCATGAGAAAAGTAAAAAGTAAAATGAAAAAAGCGAGGAGCATGGGCTTTTGAAGGTTTTACCTTACCCCTGGCCCCTCTCCTGAAGTAGAGGGGGATCAGACTAAAGGTGCCTAATAAACCTTAATAATAACCTATGGACTTTTGAACCATTCTGGGCTAAGCAGTACAAGCTATCCACTCTTTTAAAAACCCATATCGGACAGTTGACAGTTGATAATTGATAGTTGACAGACAAAGAGTCTTTCAAAAACCCATAGCGCTTGTAATACAATCTGCGTAATCTGCGATCCAACTCGTGAACTCGTGAACGTTAAACCTTAAACTTATACTCCTCCCCGCCTATGGTACCGGGTCGTAGCCGCTGCCGCCCCAGGGATGGCACCGGCTGATGCGTTTGAGGGTGAGCCAAAAACCTTTAAAAACCCCATACTTCTTAAACGCTTCCAGGCCGTACTGGCTGCACGTAGGCGTATACCGACACGAAGGACCCAGCCAGGGCGAAATCACCAGCTGGTACAACCGGATGAGCCCGATAAAAGGCAAGGCTAATATTTTAACCAGCATTTTCATGGTTGGCTGCTGCTTTTTGCTGTAAGGCCGCCAGGCATTTGGTCATGGCGCTGTATACGGCTGTAAATGTAGTTTTATTCTTATCTGTATAGATAAAAAACAAGGCCCCGTTCAGGTGCTTATCTTTTACGGCCTGTATCAATGTGGCTTTTTGCAGGCGGTAGGCTTCGCGGATCAACCGCTTGATGCGATTGCGGTCCACGGCCCGCTTAAAATGCTTTTTGCTGACGCTTACGCCCATCTGCACCGGTGCCGCGCCTTCTGCCGCCGGCGCAAACCGGTATTTCACTCGCAGCGGAAAAGCAGCCAGGCTGCTGCCCGAGGCAAACAGGTGTTCTATACGTTTTTTGCTTTTCAGTTTTTCGGCCCGGCCAAAGCGCAAGGGTTTTACCATGGTGTTTTAAAATACAAAAAAGCCCCGAAGCTTCGGGGCTCAATGATGTGTTCAGTAGTACTCACAGTTTATTTCAATCTGCTGTCGTCACTTACGGTCAGGCGTTTGCGGCCTTTAGCACGGCGGCTTGCCAACACTTTTCTTCCATTAGCCGTTTGCATACGTTTGCGGAAACCATGTACGGTTTTGCGGCGTTTGCGATGCGGTTGAAATGTACGTTTCATTGTTTAATCTTTTTTTCACGTTTACTAAATAGCCTGTGGAGAGCCAGGCCAGGTTTCAGTTTTACCCACAGGTCACCACACCCGTTGGCTTTGTGAAAGGACCGCAAAAGTAGGAGTAATAATTAATAATTAAGAATTAATAATGAAGAATTTTGGCTAGAAGCTGTTAAAACAAAGATTGCATGCGGGTTATATGGGGTTTTGGAGAAGAGAAAGAAGTCCACGGTCGACAGACGACAGTCCACAGCAGGAAGAACATCGTGAATGATCAATGGTGAATAGTCAATAGTGAATAATGAATAATGAGTAATGAGTAATGAGTAATGAGTGATATGGGGTTTTGGATCGCAGATTTCACGGATTTGAAAAAGGATTTCGCAGATTGTGTAACAGGTAGATGGAGTTTGAAAGCCTCTCTGTCTGTCAACTATCAACTTTCCCATATGGGGTTTTGAAAGACTTGCTTCCGGTCAACGATCAACTATCAACGGTCCACTTTGCGCAGGGCATAAAACGGGAAAAAGCCATTCCGTATTCACAAAATCTTTATTTTTCATCCGTGTTTTTCCCGCTCCTGAAACTATATGCCCGTTTGGCCATAAAAATTTATTGCCGGCAGATCCTTGTGAACCAACCGCATTACCTGAAAAAGAAAGGACCTTTACTGCTGGCGGCGAACCATCCCAACTCTTTTTTAGACGGCATTATTTTGACCACCTTGTTTGACCACACCATTTACTCCCTGGCCCGGGGCGATGCTTTTAAAAACCGCTATATCGACCGCTTTTTGCGCCGGCTGCGCCTGCTGCCGGTCTACCGCACCAGCGAAGGCGTGGAGAACCTGGGCCACAACTATACCACTTTCGACTCCTGCCAAAAGACCTTTGCCAAAGGCGATATCGTGCTCATCTTCAGCGAAGGCCGCTGCGAAAACGAATGGCATTTGCGGCCGCTGAAAAAAGGCACGGCCCGTCTGGCCGTTACCGCCTGGCAAAACAATATGCCGCTGGAAGTATTGCCCGTAGCGTTTAACTATAGCTCTTTCAAAAAGTTTGGCAAAACCGTGCACCTGAACTTTGGTAATATCATTACCGCCGCCGACATCAATCAACAGGAGCTTACCAGCAAGCAGTTACTGCAGTTTAACGAAAACCTGAACCAGCAGTTGCAGCAACTGGTGTACGAAATAAACGACCAGGATAAAGCAACACCTCAGAAAACCTTTAGAAGAAATAAAAAGCCCATTTATCATACCCTACTTTTTTTACCAGCCATGGTAGGATGGCTGCTGCATGCACCGCTCTTTTATCCCATCAAGCTCTTTACGCACTTAAGATTTCGCAAAAGCGGGCATTACGATTCGGTGCTGCATTCGCTCTTGTTGCTGGCGTACCCGCTTTATAT
>JAEWAC010000053.1 GCA_023391895.1 Bacteroidota bacterium | reverse complement strand
AAACAAAAGATTATTAGTGATTACAGAAAAAAATTATTCAGTCGATTGGAAATCAATTAGAGAAAGCGATTGCTCCAACGAAGCAAGAACCAGCAGGCAAGCAAGCTGAAGTTATCAACTATTGCTGTGCGACCTTGTACTTACGGCAAATTTTCAGCAGGAAAAACCAAAAGCTGACTCAGCGCTTCATTTTCACCCATAACAATATAATTTCCACTCTGCGCTGTTGCCATGGATGAAATTTGAAATCCGCGCCAGTTAATTCCCTGCTCCAGCCCTGGAGCAACCATCCGGAACTCAGGATTACCAAGATCCCGAAAACCCTTTTGTGGATGGTAACTAAAAAGGTGTACATAACCCGGTGCAGCACCGGCCACGCCATAAAGCATTCCATTTTTTCCAGGCGTCATGGCCATGATCCGGGGCATCATGATGGGTTTTCCAAGGTTTATAATTGCTTGTTTAACCGGATCGAGCCGAAACAATTGCCCGTCGGCAGCATTACTGCCATAAATGGTTCCGTCAGGCATTTTGACCCAGGCATCGATACGCCCCATCACTTCCCGCCCCCAAACAAAAGGCAATTCATCTTTAAGGATCGTAAATGATTTGGTGGCAGGATCGAAGCAAAACAGCTTATTGATAGACCTGCTGCCATAAACCCGGCCACGCCCGTCAAGTACCAACGCACGTCCCAGATAATCCTGTGGCGTCAGCGCAAAAGAATGATAGGTAGCCGTGTCTTTTTCAGAAGGAGCCGTTTCGCTGTACAACTGACTCCTACCCGTTTTCACATCATAGGTAAAGAACCGGCCTGAAGGGTGAACAATGCCATAGAGTTCATTCTTGTCAGGATTAAGTGTCATGGCAAAAATACCCTCACCCACTACAGGCACACCCAAATCCTTGATAGCGATCTGTCCCTGAGCGCCCACTTGCACCTGAATAATATGCCCTCCATCCCCACTTCCAGGCTGAGGCATAGTGCCAGCATAAAAGAGACTCCCGGATTTCACCTTCGAAAACCCAGTTCCAATACTCAACTGACCTCGCACGACTTCGCCCAGGTCTTTCACCGCCACCAACTTACGCTGGGAAAGCGAACTCGTAAACAAAAGGGGTGACATTCCCTTTTCAGCCGCTGTTCCCCCTAAAACAAAATCACCTGAAACAGCCAGTGAAGTCATGGCATTGCGATACATCGGCATTCGCAACTCATCTGTATTTTCTAGGGAGGTTTCTATAGCAAAGCTGCCTACCGGTTTGAAGAATTTATACTGTGCACTCAAAAGCACTGGAAAAAACAATAAAACAAGAAAAGAATAAATAATTCGACTGACCATTTTATTTCACCTCCTTTTCAGGGTTAAACATGATTAAAAAAGGCACACTGCCATGTTCTGTATTTGCCGCCCTTTTGCGGCCCGCAAAGTATAGGTTGCCATCCTTATCCCGGATATCGGAACCAGTAGCCTCCGTTAGCTGCCCAATCGGATATTCAAATAGAATTTTAGCCTTGCGCTCCTGCGGATCAAATTCAACCAGCACCGTCTTGTCTTTCCGCACAAAATTGCCATGGCCGCCAATAACATAATACAGCTTACCGTTCAAGCCTACATTGAGATTGGGCACATACGGCTTCCACTCTTCCCCCTTGGACATTTCAAACACACCGCCCAGGTCTTCCCATTTACCGACTCCTGTTTCCTGCGGATAAAATGCCACCAGCTTAGCGCCATAGGTAACCAAGTAGATAACATTTTTACCTGGATTTTTGGCATAAGCGGTAATACCCGTTACAATTTTACTCCCAGGTGTTCCCGGAAAGGCGGGCAGACTTTGTTTGGCAAAAATCAACTTGCCGGTCGATTTCTCATATTTTACCAGGCGCTGCCGCCAGTCTACATAATAACAATTGCCCCACCAGTCGGTAAACAACACCCGAGGCACATGCGCACTGCCCAGTCTGCCGGCATCGTGCAGATGGTTTTTTTGAGGATCATATACCAGGAAATGTACCTGGGGATAACTGATGGCATAAATCAAACCTGTCTGGGGGTCTACTTCCACATCCTTGATACTTTCGTATTGCATACCCATGCCCAGATTCGTCAACTGCTTACTGGCAGGATTCCACTTCATAAAGACTCCCCCGGCATAGCCGTGTGGATGGTTCATCAGGTATTCCTGCCTTGACTCACCTCCATCTGTGGAGAAATACATTTCACCCTTCGGCCCTGCGACAATTTTAGAGTGGATCTTTCCCTGCCACTGATAAGGTCTTAGATATCCCAAGTCTTTTATAAAGCCATGCAACTGTATTTGGTCCTGGGTCGGATCATATTCATAATAGCCTACGTTATCAGCGTGATTGGTTACACCTATATAGATATTATTATTGACAGGGTTATGCCCGATTGACCCCCAGGTGGAATGAGCCTCAGGAAAGTCCGGATAACTGATGAACCTGATATTGCGTTCTGAAATGGCTGTTACCCCAGAAGTATCCGGATAAGCGTAAGCGGGCAGACTGGCAGCCTGAGCTATTACCAGCACCAAAAAACAAACAATGAGCATTCGTTGTAAAACTTTTAGATCAGGAAACGGTTTGAAAAAACTAAAATAATGAAATAAAATTAATTTCATAACCTTTTATAAAATTTATTTAAATAATTAAAAAGGTTATGAAAGATAAATACTTACATTACATTTGTTTTTCTTAACAAATTTGCCAACATGACCTATTTAGGACTAGACCAGGCGGCCTTAGTCGAAAGGGGCGCCTACCACACAGCCAAAGAAATCACCCAGCAACCAGAACTATGGATGGAGATCTACCGGATGATCGTCCGCCGACAAAACGAAATCCGGGATTTTTTGGAGCATACTTATCCCAGCGTGGATGCCATCATACTGACAGGGGCCGGTTCAAGCGGGTTTCTTAGCAAAACATTGGAAGGCCTGTTTTTCAGAAAAACAGGCATACCTTGCCGCGCTATTTTAAATACGGATCTGGTATCGCACCCACATGACTACTTCCATCATCAAAGTTCGGCTTTACTCATCTCTTTCGCCCGGTCAGGAGACAGTCCTGAGAGTTGTGCAGCCGTCCAGTTAGCCGACCAGCTTCTACAAAAATGTATACACCTCATCATCACCTGCAATAGCGAAGGAGTACTGGCCAATACAGCTACCAAACATCCGAATTTGTTGATTACCCTTCCTGCTCAAGCCAATGATCAAAGCCTGGCCATGACGAGCAGCTTCACCGGCATGTTGCTGACGGGGATTTTGCTGACTCATATCTACGAACTGGGCCCGGTACAGGAACAAATGACCCGGCTGAGCCATTATGGAAGCAAGATCATAAATGAAAATGGTGACCTGCTAAAATCCGTTGCCGCATTAAACTTCAAGCGCGCAGTTTTTTTGGGGGCGGGACCACTGTTTGGAATTGCCATGGAGTCGGAACTCAAGTTACAGGAACTTACCGACGGCAAAATCATTTGCAAACATGATAGTTTTCTGGGGTTTCGTCATGGACCTAAGGCCGTAATCGATGAGGACACTCTGGTAGTGTATATTTTTTCTAATTCCGATTATGCCAATCAATATGAAAAGGATTTTATGACTTCAATGCGTAAAGGGAAAAAAGCCTTGTTTGAATTCGGCATCGCGGAGTATACAGATCCGGATTCCGAATTACCCCAATTGCTGACGCTTTCTGAAGAAACCGAACAGCTCGACGAGTCATTTTGGGCAATTGTTGCGGTATTACCGGCTCAGATTCTCGGCTTTTACAAGTCGCTTGAACTATTTCTTCAACCCGACGCCCCCTCGAGAAATGGAGCTATTTCACGCGTGGTAGAAGGAGTTTCCATTTACCCCTATTCCATACCTGTATAATTGGCCGTCATAGCTTAAGCATCCATAGGCCATGATCAATCAAACCATTGTAGTGACCTTGTTATTATTGAACCGGAACATTCACAGCTTCAAATGCCCAGCAACTAACATTTTAATTAATTATGAAATGACCCTTAAACAAAAACTTGCCCATTGCAACCAATCAGGCAAAGCATTGCTGGCGGCCAATTTTTATAACTATGAAACGCTGAAAGGATTACTGCAGGCCGCTAAGGAATTGAGTGCCCCCATCATTCTGCAACTTTCCGAAAGTTCTTTGGATTACTTAGGCATTCATCCTGCCGTACAAATGGCACGGGCCGCACTTAAAGAATTTGAGGTGGAAGGATGGATCCACCTGGACCACGGCAGCAACATCAACCTTATACAGCGCTGCCTGGATGCAGGTTTTGATTCAGTAATGATTGATGCCAGCGAAGCCAGTTTTAAAGATAATATTCGGGTTAGCGCAGCTGTAGTAAAAATTGCAGAAGCCTATGCGGCAACAGTAGAAGCAGAACTGGGTTATATTGCCAAACTTAACCAGCAACAGCAATTCACTTATACGCAGCCCAAAGAAGCAAAATCGTTTGTGGAAGCTACAGGCGTGGACGCCCTTGCGGTGGCCATCGGCTCTGCGCACGGTTTTTATAAGGAACCTCCCATGTTGCAACTCGACCTGCTTAAAGAGATCCATCGTCAAACCCTGGCTGCACTGGTGCTGCATGGCAGCTCCGGAATCCCTGATGATCAGCTGCGACAAGCCATACGTAATGGCATTAGCAAAATCAATCTTGCAACCGAAACAAAAAACACCTTTATGAAAAAACTGCAGCAATTACTGGCTGTATCGGACGAAATCGACCTTCGTAAAGTTTTTCCTCCGGCCATACAGAGTGTTAAAGAACTCATATGCACTAAATTGAACG
>JAEWAC010000442.1 GCA_023391895.1 Bacteroidota bacterium | reverse complement strand
GGCTACCAACCGCTCATAGCCCACCCGGAGCGCTACGTTTACCTGCGGCACCGCAAGGATTTTTTTGATGAATTGAAAAATGCCGGGTGCCAGTTTCAGCTCAACCTGCTGTCGCTTACGGGGCATTACGGGGCTGCGGTGCAGGAACTGGCTGAATACCTGGTGCGAAAGGAGTATTACGACTATGCTGGTACTGACCTGCATCATGCCCGGCACCTGCAGTTGCTGCAAAAGCTTTCCTCCGCTCCTTTATATGGGCATTTGAAAGAGTCCGGCCGGCTGAAAAACCATTTGCTGTAAGTGGTTGTAAATAGCCTGTTCCCGGTTCTGCTCACTGCTGTCTTACTGAACAGATTGCTGCATCTTCTTTTAACTTCTTCAAAATCCCATATGTTATTTGTTGAGAGTTGATAGATGACAGTTGACAGGAGTGAGCTTCTTCAAAAGTCCATATTGTAGTTCTTTTATGATTTCCTATGACTATGGTGTAATCTTACAATAGGTAGCCTTTCTTACTTTTTCTCCCCGAAAAAGTAAGCAAAAAGTTCAAGGCCAACCCGATGGCTCCGCCCCTTTGGCCTTGCCCACGCACAGCACCAGTCACTACAGCAGGTATCATGCACTATGAATTGTAGATGATTTGACATGTCTTACTGGTATGGGTTTTTAAAAGGGTTTCATCTTTTTGCGTGCTATACGTAGTTACTGAAGGCTAGGGTATACCGCTACGCAATTCCTAAAGCAATAAGAGTCTGAAGCTATCGTGGGATAAGGCGCTACACCAGTCTGACTGCTCTACTTTTTTGGTTTTGCCTTCTTCCTCAACTTAAAACTTAATACTCAAAACTCCTCCTTATCCCCCAATCATGTCTTCGTCAACCCCGTAAAGCTTTCATATGCGTAATCCTTCCTCTAATCTGTGTAATCTGTGATTCAACTTTTCCTACCTTTCGTTTGTATTTGTTGTTACTATGAGCTTTACCATCAAAGAATTGGAAGCCTTGTCGGGCATTAAAGCCCATACCATCCGCATCTGGGAGCAGCGCTACCATTTTTTAAAACCCTCCCGCACCCAAACCAACATCCGCACCTACAGCAATGAAGAACTCAAAACCCTGCTGATGGTGGCCCTGCTCAACAAGCATGGTTATAAAATTTCCCGCATCGACGGTATGCCGCCGGAACAGCGGCGGGAAAAAGTGCTGCAGCTGAGTGACGCAGAGGCGATCCAGGCGCAGATCGTAAACGACCTGATCGGTGCTATGATCGACCTGGACATTACCCAGTTTGAGGCCATTTTGGCCCGGCACATCCAGCAGCACGACATTTTTGCCACCATCTCCACCATTGTTTTTTCTTTTTTGGAAAAAGTAGGCATCCTTTGGCAAACCAACCGCATCAACCCGGCGCACGAACACATTGCCTCCGCTGTCATACGCCAAAAACTGATCAGTGCTATCGATCAGCTGCCTTCTGCCAGCCAGCCCGGCCCCCCGTTTTTGTTATTTCTGCCCGAAGATGAGCACCACGAACTGGGATTGCTGTTTGTATATTATCTTTTAAAAAAGCATGGGCTGCACCTTATTTACCTGGGCGCCAATGTGCCGCTGAAAGACGTGGAATACGTGGTGAAAATAAAAACGCCGGACTATTTATACCTGCACCTGACCTCATTTTCCCTTAAGCAAAGCCTTCCTAAATATTTGGAAGCACTGGCTTCAAAGAGTTCTGCCACCATTCTGCTGTCCGGTGCGACTATTGACGGTTATAAAAAAGAATTACCCGCCCATGTAAAGCCGCTCACCTCGTTAGCCGAGGTTGTTTCCTTCATTTCCTCCCTTGCTGCTGCCCAATAAAGGGGTTGCGTTTTAAATTTTGGCAAAGATTTTTTTGTTGGATTCATTTTTTGTTTAAATTTATAGTAGATAAACTTAAACAAAATGAGCATCCAAGAATTCAACGCTCTGGTAGTCAACAATGCAGAAGGCTTAAAACCCTTTGCCATTACCTTGACGCGTGATAATGAAACGGCACAGGACCTCTGTCAGGAAACCGTGTACAAGGCCTTGGCTCATCGCGATAAATACCAGCCCGGCACCAACATCAAAGCCTGGTTGTATACTATCATGCGCAACATTTTTATTAACGATTACCGCAGGGCCGAAAGAAGAAAAATAGTAACCGGTGCCGTACGCTACGCCGGTCAGTACGCCATGCTGGAGTATGCCGACCGGAACGTGAGGTTAAGAGAAATTGATCAGGCGCTGTACAGTTTGCCCCTTATTTTTAAAAACGCCTGCCTGTTGTATCTTCAGGGATATAAGTACAACGAAATTGCCAATGCCCTGAACGAACCGCTGGGCACCATTAAAAGCCGCATCCACTTTGCCCGCAAAATGCTTAAAAAACAACTGGACCGGTGAATAAAAAAGTAGTCATCATAGGCGCCGGCTTTGCCGGGTTATCGGCAGCAGCCTTTATGGCCCGTGCCGGCTGGCAGGTAACGGTGGTGGATAAAAATGAAACCGCCGGCGGCCGGGCCCGCCAGTTAAAGGCTAAAGGCTTTACGTTTGACATGGGGCCCAGCTGGTACTGGATGCCCGACGTGTTTGAACGCTTTTTCCAGCAGTTTGGCAGGCAGGTAGGCGACTATTATACGCTGGAAAGGCTGGATCCCTCTTACCGGGTATACTGGTCTGAAAGCTTTACCGATATACCGGCCTCGTATGAGCATTTAAAAGAGTTGTTTGAAAAAATGGAGCCGGGCAGCGGCCGGCAGCTGGACCGCTACCTGCGGGAGGCGGCCCTTAAATACCGCATTGGCATCCAAAACCTGGTGTACAAGCCCAGCCAGTCCCTTACTGAGTTCCTGGATTGGGAAGTAGTCAAAAATGTGTTCCGGCTGGATGTGTTTACCTCCATTAAAAAGCATATCGGCAAGCATTTTAAAAACGAGCGGCTGCGCCAGCTGATGGAGTTCCCGATCTTGTTTTTGGGCGCCCTGCCCCAAAATACGCCGGCCCTGTACAGCCTGATGAACTATGCTGATATGGTAGGCGGTACCTGGTACCCGCAGGGCGGCATGTATGCCATTGTGCAGGGTATGCAGCAACTGGCTGAAGAATTGGGCGTGCAGTTCCGGCTGGGCGAGGAGGCCCGGGAAATAGTGATTGAAAAAGGCGCTGCGCAAAAGCTGGTCACTACAAAAGGTGATTACGTAGCCGACGTGGTGATCAGTGGGGCCGATTACCATTTTACCGAAAGCCGGTTGTTGCCGGCCGCCTTCCGCAGCTATACGGAAAGCTATTGGGATAAAAAAGTGCTGGCGCCCTCCTGCCTCATGTATTATGTAGGCTTGAACAAAAAGCTGAAAAACGTGCTGCATCATTCCCTGTTTTTTGACGTGCCTTTTGACCAGCATGCGGCCGAAATTTATACACAACCGCAATGGCCTACGCACCCGCTATTTTATCTAAGCGTATCTTCAAAAACCGACACCAGCGTTGCACCGGAAGGTTGCGAAAACCTGGTTTTCCTCATCCCGGTTGCATCAGGATTAAAGGAAGATACCGAAGCCATCAAAGAACATTATTTCCAGTTAATTGTTAAACGGCTGGAACACCATCTCGGGGAAACCATCAACGACCACATTGTTTACAAAAGATCTTTTTCCGTAAGCGACTTTGAAAAGGATTACCATTCGTACAAAGGCAATGCTTACGGTTTAGCCAATACCCTTACTCAAACCGCCATTTTACGACCTTCCTGCCAGAGTAAAAAAGTAGCCAACCTTTTTTATACGGGGCAGTTTACCGTACCCGGCCCGGGCGTACCACCCAGCCTGATCAGTGGAGAAGTAGTTTCCCAGCAAGTACTCAAACTGTTTAATACGTAAACCAATGACGGTTGATTTGTTTAACAACGCCTGCTACGATTGCAGCAAGGCCATAACCTATAAATACAGTACGTCGTTTTCGTCGGCCATCAAGCTGTTGCATGCCGACCTGCGGGCGTCTATTTTTAATATTTATGGCTTTGTGCGGCTGGCCGACGAGATTGTAGATACCTTTCACCTGCACGACAAGCCCTGGCTGCTGCAGCAGTTTAAAGAACAAACATTTGATGCCATTGCGCGGGGCATTAGTTTAAATCCCATCCTCAACAGCTTTCAAAAAACGGTAAACGAATACGACATTAACCACCACTTGATTCATGCCTTTTTTAAAAGCATGGAAAGCGATCTGACCCTGAATGCCTACGACCGGCAGGGGTATGAAGAATATATTTATGGTTCGGCAGAAGTGGTGGGCCTGATGTGCCTGAATGTATTTTGCGAGGGCAACAAGGCTTTGTATCAAAAGCTGGAGGCGTCGGCGCGGGCCCTGGGTGCTGCTTTTCAAAAGGTCAATTTTTTACGCGACATCAAGTCCGACTTCAACGACCTGTCGCGCATTTATTTTCCAGGCTGCGATTTCCACCGTTTTACCGCTTCCGACAAAATGCAGATTGAGCAGGATATAGAAGCCGATTTTAAAAAAGCCTATATCGGTATTTTGCAATTGCCCATCAAAGCCCGTTTTGGTGTATACGTAGCCTACAAATACTATTACTCCCTGTTTGATAAAATCAAATGCCTGCACCACCAGCACATCCTGCAAAAGCGCATCCGCATTGCCAATTACCACAAAGCCTATATTGTTTTCAGGGCGGGTGTAAAAAACAGTTTGCGCATGATTTGAGGAGGCGGGAGTAACTTTAGGAGGAGAATTAGTAATTAATAATTAAGAATGAATAATGAGGGAGTATGGGTTTTGGATCACAGATTTCGCGGATTTTATAAGGATTGCGCAGATGTCTGAATCATGATTTGGGGAGATTAAGGGATTAGGAGGAAAAGAAAATATATCCTTTGCTATATGGGTTTTTGAAGAAGTTGGATCACGGATGAAACTGATGTTGAGCCGTATGGGATTTTGAAAGACTCTCTAACGGTCAACGGTCAACTACCAACGATCAATTTTACGATATAGACATTCAAAAGCCCATACGGCTATTCCAGAGCTGAATTAAAACATAACTGCCCGGCCTCCTTCTCCTTCAGGAGAGGGACCAGAGGGTGAGGTAAAAAAATGAAAGAACAAGAAGTAATATTAGTCAATGAGCAGGATGAGCCCATAGGTACCATGGGTAAAATGGAAGTGCACCAGAAAGGCTTGCTGCACCGGGCCTTTAGTGTTTTTCTGTTTGACGCACACGGCCGCATGCTGTTGCAGCAGCGGGCGGCTCAAAAGTACCATGGCGCTCTTTTGTGGACCAACGCGTGCTGCAGTCATCCCTATCCCGGCGAGGAAACCGAAGCGGCTGCTTACCGCCGGCTGCACGAGGAACTGGGCATTACCACCCCGCTGAAAGAAATATTTTCCTTTACCTATAAAGCCGCTGTGGAAAACAACCTGACCGAGCATGAATACGATCATGTATTTGCCGGCGCATACAGCGGTGCCATTCCGTACAACAAAGAAGAAGTAGCGGACTGCCGCTACCTGTCAATGGATGCAGTCAGGGAGGCCCTGCAGCAGCAGCCTTCTCATTTTACAACCTGGTTTAAGCTGGCTTTTCCCACCATCGAAACCTGGTGGCAGCAGCATTACCTGCAAACAACCGTTTAAAGTATGACGTGGTTATGGTATACCTTGGTTTTGCTGGGCACCTTTTCGGTTATGGAAGCCGTAACATGGGCTACGCATAAATATGTAATGCATGGTTTTTTGTGGTACCTCCACCGCGACCACCATCAACAGGAGCCCGGCTTTTTTGAAAAGAACGACTGGTTTTTTGTCATTTTTGCCGTGCCCAGCATCCTGCTGATTTTAAATGGTACTGTTAATAAAGTGTGGTGGTCGCAGGCCATTGGCTTTGGTATTATGTTGTACGGCGCGGCTTATTTCCTGGTGCACGACGTTATTATTCACCAGCGTTTTAAATGGTTCAGCCGCAGCAAAAACACCTATGTAAGAGCTATTCGCTGGGCGCACAAAATGCACCACAAGCATTTGGATAAACACGAAGGCGAAAGCTTTGGCATGCTGTACGTACACAAAAAGTACTGGGAAAAAGTGCGCCGCGACCGAAAGCTCATGGCCGGAAAGAAGGTAGCGTACGCCCCGGAAAGAGAGCCTTAAACTGCATGGGCTTTTGAAGGAAAGCAGGTGGAACATATGAACCGCAGAGAAAGGAGAAAAGGAGGCTGCGCAGAGGTACTGCTCCGCGTCATCTCTTTTACTCCTTTCTCTGCGGTTTAAAATTCTTACCCTACAAAAACTCTCATTCTATATTTAAGAATATGTCCATCATTCAACAAGCATCTTTAGACCTCAACTCCCCCTTTAAAGAAAGAGGCGCCGACTACATTATAACGGGAGCCGGCTGTGCAGGATTGAGTTTGGTGTTGCATATGATCCGGTCGGGTGCGCTGGGCGATAAAAGGGTGTTACTGATTGATAAAGACATCAAGCAAAGCAACGACCGCACCTGGTGTTTTTGGGAGGAGAAAGCAGGCTTGTTTGAACCGGTGGTGTACCGGCAATGGCAAAAGCTGTGGTTTCATGCACATGGGTTTTCAAAAGAGTTAGACATTGCGCCCTACCGGTACAAACTGATCCGCGGCATTGACTTTTACAACTATTGCCTGGATGAGATCAAAAAGCAGCCCAACATTACTTTTTTGCAGGCGAGCGTGGAGCGGATCTTCAGCAACGATAAAGAAGGCACCGGTTGCGTGGCTGATGGTATTACCTATAAAAGCAATTTTCTGTTCAACAGCATACTTTTTCAAAAGCCCATACTGAAACCGCACCAGTACTGGCTGCTGCAGCACTTTAAAGGATGGGTAATAGAAGCCGACGAGCCGGTTTTTGATGCTGCCTCCGGCACGCTGATGGATTTTAGAACGGATCAAAGTAAGGGCGCCACTTTTTTTTACGTGCTGCCATTTTCGCCCCACAAAGCGTTAATAGAATATACCCTGTTCTCCAAAGAGCTGTTGCCGCAGGAAGCTTATACCACTGCTTTAAAAACCTATATCAAAAATCAACTCAAACTTACCTCTTATACCGTTGTGGAAGAAGAAACCGGCGTGATACCAATGTCTAATTTTTCGTTTCCTTCGGTGCAAAACAACATGATACATATGGGCACGGCGGGTGGGCAAACCAAGGCGTCCAGCGGCTATACTTTTCGTTTTATACAAAAGCAGGCGGCTGCTATAGCGGAAAGCCTGCAGCAGAAGGGGCACCCGTTTACGCTGCAAAGGCACAGCAAGCGCTTTCATTTTTACGACAGTATATTATTGCACATTCTGCAACACAACACTCTGAACGGTGACGCCATCTTTGCCGATCTTTTTGAAAAGAACAAAGCCCGGCAGGTATTGAAGTTTTTAGACAATGAAACTTCTTTGGCGGAAGAATTGGGCATTATCAGTACGCTGCCTACATGGCCTTTTTTAAAAGCGGCGATCAAACAGGTAAAAGCATCGGTTTAGTGGTGCTGGTTCACTACCTGCACCAGGGCATTGGCGGGCACCACGCCGGACTGCCGCCACTTGACCTGCCCGTTTTTAAACAAAATGAGCGTGGGTACGCCCCTTATGCCAAACTGCTGTGCCGCTTCGGGGTTTTTGTCTACATCTACTTTAATGATTCTTACCTTGTCGCCCAGGGAGTCTTTGGCCTGTTTTAAAATAGGCGCCATCGTTTTACAGGGACCGCACCATTCTGCAAAAAAATCCACCAATACCGGCTTGTCCGAATTGATGACTTCCTGAAATCTGCTCATGTTTTTTCTTTTCCTTACATCATACTTTGTACCAAGGTGGCCTGTTGAGGACCGGTATGACTTTTTAGCATTGATCCTTTGCAAGTCCAGGTTTTTATTTCCGGCAGGGCTTTAGGAATGAACCGCTTGGTGGCTGCCGGGCTCCCTACGATCCGGTGCCTGTTTGTCAGTGCTGGTATAATTATTTAATAGGTCATGGCATGCGAAACCAAAAGTTAGCAAAGGCAGTTCGTATCTTAATGATCATTGTTTTGATAGTTGTGGTGCTGGTATATGCCCGACCTTTTCTGGTGCCACTGACTTTTGCAGCCTTACTGGCCATGTTGTTGTTGCCCATCACCCAATGGCTGGAGCGTAAAGGCGTTAACAAAGCTTTAGCCACCGTACTTTCTCTTTTAGCTTTCCTGGCGGTCTTTGCGGGCATTATTACTTTCGTGGCCTGGCAGGTGGCCGACATGGCCAGCGATGCTTCTAAAATAGAACAGCAGGTTTCGGCCCGGTACGAACAGCTACGCGACTTCATCGCCGAAAAAGTAGGCATACCGCCGGAAAAACAACAGCAGATCGCCCAGCAGCAACAGGCTTCTTCACCGGGTAAAATGAGTGCCATGATCACCGGCTTTTTGAGCGGGTTGGGTACGTTCCTGACCAGTTTTGTGCTGGTGCTGGTATATACGTTCCTGTTCATTTACTTTCGGCAGCACCTCAAAAATGTTATCCTGCGGATGGTGCCCGGACAGGAAAAAGCCAAGGCCG
>JAEWAC010000434.1 GCA_023391895.1 Bacteroidota bacterium | reverse complement strand
ATACATCTTCGTTGTTCTGGTACATGAAGCGCATTATCAACATGCGCAAAAAGTACAAGGCTTTCAGCCGCGGGGATATGAAGTTTATCAACGTGGAAAACCCCAAGGTGCTGGCCTTTACCCGCAGCTACGAGGATGAAACCCTGCTGATCGTGGTCAACCTGTCCAAGTTTTCGCAGCCGGCCGAAGTAGACCTGGGCGACTACAAAGGCTACCAGCCGGTAGAGGCGTTCAGCCGCAATTCTTTTCCGGCCATCAAGGAGGGCAGCCCGTACTTTTTTACCCTCAGCCCGCATTCGTACCAGTGGTTTGTATTAAAGAAAACGCACCCGGAAGTTGATGACAAAACGGCCCTTCCCCAACTGGAAGTAAGTGAGTGGAGCCGGTTGTTGCAGGAGGCGCAGGAAACGCTGGAAGTAAACGTGCTGCCGCAATACCTTTTAAAAACCCCATGGTTTGGCAAAAGCCGCCGCAGCATTTACAGCGTGTCGGTTACCAATGTGGCGGAAGTGCCTTTGAGCAAAAGCAGCGTGTATTATTTACTGCTGGAAGTGGCTTACGAAAGCGGCCTGCCCGAAACGTACCAGCTGCCGTTAACCTTTGTCAACGGCCAGCCGGCCGGCAGCATGACCTCCGATTGCCCGCAGGCCGTGCTGGCACAACTAAAGGTAGGAAAGCAGGAAGGCCTGCTGTGCGACGCCTTGTATGTGCCCGAGCTGCAGCGATTGCTGATGAACAACCTGGCCCACAATGAAAAACTGAAAGCCCATGGTGCTGTGGTGAGCTTCAAAGGAAATGAGAACCTGCAAAAGCACCTGGAAACCCAGGAGGAAGTACGGGCTAAAATACACAGCTCCGAAAGGGCCAACACTGCCATCAACTTTGACAACCTCTTTTTCCTGAAGCTGTACCGCAGGGTAGAACCTACCACCCATCCTGATCTGGAGATGATTCGTTTTCTTTCGGAAGAAGCCCGGTTTGAGCACGTGCCCGCTTTGGTAGGTGCTATTGTTTTAAAATCGGACAAGCAAAATATGGTGCTGGGCATGATGCAGCAGTTGGTAGAAAACCACGGCGATGGTTACAGCTTTATGCTGGAGCGGATCAATAATTATATAGAACGGATCCTGGCCCGCAACCGCGAGACGCTGCACCCCGAAGAGCGCATGGGCACCCTGACCCATCCGGAGGGATACGACCAGTTGCCCGACGACCTTAAGGTGCTGTTGGGGACTACGGCTTCAGAACAGGTGCGGCTGATTGGTATGCGCACGGCAGAAATGCACCTGGCCCTGGCATCGGCCAATACGGTAAAAGAGTTTAAGCCCGAAGAGTTTTCCCTGCACTACCAGCGGTCCTTGTATTCGGGCATGCAGTCGCTGGTGCGGGAAAGTTACCAGAGCCAAAGCCGCAACCTGCAAAGACTGCCCGAGTCGGTCCGGGGCGAAGTGGAGGCCATCATCAACCGCAAGGACGACATGCTGAAAGTGCTGAAAAGGATTTACGCCAAAAAGCTAGATGTGATCCGCACCCGCACCCACGGTAATTACCACTTGCGGAAAATATTGCTGACCGGCCGCGACATTGCCATTTCCGACTTTAGCGGCAACCCGTTGCGCAGCTACAGCGAAAGGCGGATCAAACGGTCGCCGCTACGCGACGTGGCGTCTATGGTCCGGTCGTTTTATTATACGGCTTATGAAGGTTTTATCACCACCAACCAGTTTCAAAAAGAAGACCTGCCGGCCATGATGCCTTTTGCGGAGCAGTGGGCTTTTTACATGAGTTCGTTTTTTATCAAGGCCTACCTGGAAAAAGTGCAAAACAGCGCCATTATACCCAAAGAGCAAGCAGACTTTGAGGTGTTGCTGCATACCTACATGCTGGAACGGGCTATCAAAGATTTGAATTATGAGTTGGCTAACCGGCCGGATCGGGTGGTGGTGCCGCTGCGGATTATTACGTCTATTCTGAATGCTGAGAAATAGATTTTATTGATATATCTGTCGTTAACAGCCACTGTTTTTACAGTGGCTGTTTTTTATGTGCTGGTTGCTTATGGGTAAAAGTTTTTTTAGACCATATGGGGTTTTGAAGAAGTCGTAATATCTCTCGCCTCTGTCATGCTGAACTTGTTTCAGCATCTCCTGCTAGCTTCTTCAAAAACCCATATAGTAACTTCTTCAAAACTCTATATGATTATTTACTGTACTCCGGTAAGTAGCGCTTCTTACTTTTTCTCCCCGAAAAAGTAAGCAAAAAGTTCAAGGCCAACCCGATGGCTCCGTCCCTTTAGCCGGCCCACGCACAAGGGAGAAGTTATAAGTGGTAAGGAATAAGTTATAAGTTGTGGAGCGTCCTATGGGTTTTTGAAGAAGCTTGAACTTTTTGCGTGCTAGGGTAAAAGACTGCAGGCGCTGTATCCCGCTATGTTGTTCCTATAGCAACAAGTGCCTGAAGTTAACGCGGGATAAGGCGCTGGAACAGTCTGGCTGTCCTGCTTTTTGGTTTTGCCTTTTCACTTTTGCCTTCAGCTTTCCGCCTTCAGCATCATTCACAGCTCCCACCCCGGCCAACCACTATCATGCAGTTGGCTGATGCTGCTCAGGAAGTGCCGCGGGATAGCCTGTTAACTTTAAATCTAAACTGCCATTCATGAAATACTGGCTGGTAATGCTTTTGTATTTTACGGCCTGTGCCAATCCCAATACAGTTACCAAACCTATACGCAAGGAAGTGGTGCAGGTGGTTTATGCTTCCGGCAAAATATATCCCAGGAACCACGTAACAATTGCGGCCAAGGTAAACGGCTATGTACAAAAAATATGGGTCAGGAATGGTGATGTGGTAAAGGCCGGTACGCCGCTGCTACTGCTGTCCAACCCTAACAGCAACGTAAATGTAGCCATTGCGCAGGCCAATCTGCAACTGTCCGAACTCAGCAGCCGCACCGATCGAAACCAGCTTAATGCAGCCTGGCAGGAGGTGCAGGCGGCTTATGCCCGCTACCGGCTGGACAGCACCAACTTAGTGCGCTATAAAAACTTGTGGGAGCAGGAAATTACCAGCCGGGTCAACTACGACGCCGCCCAAACACAGGCCGACATCGCCCTGCAAAACTACCGCAAAAGCCTGGAGGCCTACCACAACCTGGAAGCCAAAGCTGGTACCGACCTAAGCCTGGCCCGCCAGCAACTGGCCCTGCAGCTCAACAACAAAGGCGATTATCTGATCAGTGCACCGGCGAGCGGCCGGGTGTATGACGTGCCGGTAAAAGAAGGTCAGCTGCTGACCATCGGTACCCCTGCGGTAGACTTTGGCGATGCGGCAGCTTTTGAAGCGGATCTGGATGTGGATGAAAGCGATATCGGCCAGGTGTGTATCGGGCAGCAGGTAGTGCTCAATGCAGAGGCTTATGAAGGCCGGCCTATTTTTACCACCGTGCAGGAAATAGAGCCCACCGTGGTGCAGGGCACCAAAACCACCAAGGTAAAAGCACCGCTGGTGCCCGATAGTATGCGCCTGTGGAGCGGCATGAGCGTAGAGGCCAATATTGTGATCAGCAAAAAGAAAAATGCCCTGGTGATCCCGGTAGAGTTTTTAAATGCGGATGGAACCGTCACCTTGAGAAAAGGCAAAAAGCGGGTGCCCGTACAAACGGGCCTGCGCGATGTGCAATACGTGGAGATCCGCTCCGGCCTAGATGAAAACACGGAACTGATCAAACCGTAATGTTGGCCTTTTTGCATACCAAAAGTCCCGCGGTGCGCATTGCGCTTACCCATTTGCTGGGCAAGCGGCGCCAAACTGTAGTGGCCATGCTAGGCGTTACGTTTGGCATTGCCGTTTTTATTTTCCAGGCAGGCCTTATTACCGGCTTTCAATCTGTCTTTATTGAAAAAACCATCAACAATACGGCAAATATTCACCTGTTTGTAGAAGCGGAGAAAAACCGTAAAAGCATTATCGAGCAGGTAGCCCCTGACAACCGGCAATGGGTAGTGGTGCAGGGACAGAAGCCGCGGGAAAAAAAGTTAAAGATCAAAAACGTTACGGCTGTCATTGCCGACATGGAAAAACACCCGGAGGTGGAAGGAGTTTCGCCTACTTTGGGAGGACAGGCCATTTTTCGCTCGGGCACCACTCAAAAAGCAGGTCGGTTTGCCGGCATTGATGTGCGCCGGGAAGACAAGCTGTTTGACATGAAGCAGTACCTGAAGTATGGCGACCTGCTGAAGCTGGAAACGACTGCCAACGGCGTGATCCTGGGCAGCGGACTGGCAGATGATCTGGGGGCGCAACTGAATGATGTGATTTCTGTTATCTCCCAAAACGGTGTCAGTCTGGACCTGAAAGTAGTGGGCATCCACGAAAGTGGGCTGACGGAGGTGGATAAAAGCCGGGCCTTTGTAAAATTGGTCACCGCCCAAAAGCTGCTGAACGTAGAAGGCAATTACATTACCGATCTGAATGTAAAACTGTACGACATCAACAGCGCCGAAAAGCTGGCGCAGCAGTTCGGGCAGAAGTATGGCATTGCAGCGCAGGACTGGAAGCAAGCCAACGCCAACATCTTTGGTGTTTTTAAAGTGCAGAACATAGTTACCTATCTGGTTATTATTTCCATCCTGATCGTCAGCGGTTTTGGCATCTTCAACATCCAGATGATGATGATTTATGAAAAGCTGGGCGACATTGCCATTTTAAAAGCCATTGGGTATAAAGACCGGGACATCAGCCGCATTTTTTTAACGGAAAGCCTGATGATAGGTTTGGCTGGCGGCGTATTGGGCCTGGTTCTGGGCTATGTGGTCACCCTGGTTGTGGGCAGTATTCCCCTGAATGTAAAAGGCTTTGTGTCCATTAAATATTTATTGTTTAACCGGAAGCCCATCTTTTTTGTCCTGGCTTTTGTGTTTGGTTTGGCGGCCACGGCACTGGCCGGTTACCTGCCGGCCCGCAAAGCCGCACGGGTAGACCCCGTGGAAATCATAAGAGGAAAATAATAAATGCCTGTTCCATGATACTGGAAGCTAAAAACCTCAACAAATACTTTTACCAGCCTGAAAAATTTCAGGTACTGAAAAACATCAACCTGCAGATCAGGAAAGGCGAGTTTTGCAGTATTGTAGGGGCTTCGGGCAGCGGTAAAAGCACTTTGCTGTATGTGCTTTCTACGCTCGATACCGATTATGAAGGAGAGGTCTGGATGGATGGCACTAACCTACGGTCTTTTTCCAAAAATGACCTGGCGGAGCTGCGCAATGAAAAGATTGGTTTTGTATTTCAGTTTCACTACCTACTGCTGGATTTTACCGTGCTGGAAAATGTAAAACTGCCGGCTCTGAAGCTGGGTAAATGGAGCGAGGCAGAAATAGAAGAAAGGGCTTTGGCCAAACTGGAAATACTGGGCCTGAAAGACCAGGCGCTTAAAAAAGCCAATAAGCTGAGTGGCGGGCAGCAACAAAGGGCCGCTATCGCCCGTGCCCTGATCAATGAGCCGGAAATTATTTATGGCGATGAACCCAGCGGCAACCTCGATAGCAAGAACACCGATATTGTATTGGGAATTTTAAAGGAATTAAAACAGCAGTACCACCAAACCATTTTGATAGTAACCCACGACCGGAACCTGGCGGACAGTGCGGATCGAAAGATTACGTTGAAGGACGGCGAAATAGGAGAGGATGTATATCAGGCAGGAGACATAAAAACCATATGATGGGCTAAGGAACTGCAGCAGGTGTGGACTGATAATGAGCAGTACCTTACACCTGCTGCACGAAACCATAGCCCCTTTCGCGTCACTTCCGTTGGGATAGTTTAGGCTGTCTTCTCAGGTATGGATCGGGTAAGCATTCGCGGGAAACAAATCAATGTAACAAGCAGCTTTTTTAATCTTCTTTCAACACCCTGCCGGACCGGTCAATTTCCATCCATTTGCCGTTTTGCATAACACGGGCTACACCTTCATGAAAGGCCTGGGCATATAGATATTTGAAAACAATAACTCCGGTGCCGCTTATGTCAATAAAACCCCATAAAGCTTTGTCGTTACGTACGGGTGCCAGCCCGCCGGAAAATACGCCGGCATTGGTAAACTTCAGGCTGATCACTTCTTCTCCGTGGCGGTTGACAAAACCTACATAACCTTTTCTTTTTACTTTGGCCAGCCCTTCCTGAAAAGAATACGCATCGCAGTATTGAATAGGTATCACCGTTTGACCGGAGGAGTCTGCATACCTCCATTTAGAGCCGGCTTTCACCGCCGCCCGGCCTTCCGAAAAAGGCAGGGCGTCATCATAAATCAGCGGAATGACAATTTTGCCTTTGGCATCTACAAAGCCTACTTTGTTGTTTTTTTAGCCTTGGCCAGGCCGCAAGAAAATTCGTCCAGGATTGGACAAAGCCGGTCTGAATTGTCAGTGTCAATAAAAAGAAAAGATACTTTTTCATAACACAGCAGTTTTAAAGTCCATAATGTTTTCACTGGTTTAAGGTAATTGCATCGCTACAGGAATAGTATGACTTGCGACAAACGAAAAGGTGATCATGCGCAACTTGAAGGAGATGGTAACAGGGCATTGATCACACCGGCGTTGAGGAAAAGTTGCCGGCGCTGATGCTCATTCTTTTGCAGCTGCAGCAACAGGCTTTAAGTGTTGTGAGAGGGAAAGTAGAAAGGGATGCAAGCCGGCTTTTAGACCATAGACCGGTACTGGTAAATAAGGGTTAAAAACAAAAATGGCAGCGGGCAGGTCCCATGTAACAATATGGGTTTTTAAAAGCCGAGTGCCACCGTTAAACTTCCTGTGCCGGCCCTTTGATCGGGGCGCTAAAGGCAGTTGAAAGGGCTTTGGGCAAGCGCCCGAGTCTTGTGCTGAAAAAGGGTTTTAACCGGTTGTACAACCTTGATTTTAACCGCTTATACGCATGATTTCGTACCCCATAATTAGTATGGTTTTTGTGCTGTTAAAGTTGAAGTAATTTTATACTGGTTTTTCCTCTTTGCTTTCCCACCCTCTCCTGACCACTGCCGCACCCTGACAGTTTTTTATTGAATATAAAATGGTCCGTTATGATAAAGATCATTCTCCTTGCAGTTCCTTTTTTGCTGTCTTCAGCCTGTAACCTGCAGACTTCAGCAGAAAAATATGCTAACCGGGAAAAAAGCATTCAGACTGCAGAAGGCGAGCCCGTAAAAGGCGTGCACCTGGCCGATGCCAAGTATGTATATTTTGGCAAAAGTTACCTGGAAACATTTTCCCGCGGCGACATTAACGCCTGGCTGGAGATCTTTGCCGACAACGCGGTTTTTCAGTGGAACAATGGTGACAGTCTTACCGGTAAAGACGCCATAGCCGCTTATTGGAGCAACCGCTGGAGCAAGCTGGACTCGATTCGTTTTTCTAACCAGATATGGCTGCCGGTAAGGGTTACCCAACCGCAAAGTGTAGAGCAACCGGGGGTTTGGCTGCTGGCCTGGTACCAGTTTGACGCTACTTATAAAGGCAACATCAAGGTGCGGCAGTGGGCGCACGACGGCATTCATTTTGACGCCAATGACCGCGTAGA
Source organism: Bacteroidota bacterium (assembly GCA_023391895.1). Taxonomy (GTDB): domain Bacteria; phylum Bacteroidota; class Bacteroidia; order Chitinophagales; family Chitinophagaceae; genus Flavisolibacter. Next base: position 2,243 of record JAEWAC010000434.1, on the reverse strand, counting down.
CCGATTGATCCATTACGTAGACATGGGGCCCATCATGCGTGCTGTTGAAGGAAAAAAAGACACGTCGAAAAAAGCAGCCGCAATGACGCAGGCGCCTGCTTAAAACGCTTGAAAAGTACATATCAGGTGTAAGGGCGGGAAGGTAGGCTTCAACTCCACTGAAAAAAGAACGGCGGTCCGGTGCAACCAGGCAGCCAAAGCTGGTCCTGAAGTGGTGGGGCTACAACGGGTCTGGTGTGGTATAGCACACATAAACGGAGCCGCGGCAGATTAGAATCTTGTTAAAATCAGAAAGGCAACAGCCGGACGGTTGCTGCAGGATAAACAGGTGTGAAAAATAATCCTCCTTTTGATGCAGGGCTAATCACCATGGGGTGGTTTGTCATCGCGTGAACGCTGGTTATTGGGTGCATGGGACTGGTATTTCCGGTTGATGCAGGCACTCAGGGCCCTGATCCGGAGCCTTTTTGTTTCCAGTTCATCCCACGAAGCGCCTTTGCCCAGTGCCGCTGAAAAAGCTTTGGTTTCCTGCAGGTAAAGCTCCAGTAGTGTACGAAGATCAAGCTGCTCAAAATCGTGCATCATCATTATTGGTTTCAACTTCTATATAAAATCCTCAAATACTATTCCGGTAAGGGCTCGTGCCGGTGGTGCCGCTAACTACTTGCCGCCGGTAAACAAGAAAATAAGGGACGAGCAGGAATGCGGAGCCACCTTTTCATTTTTTTGCAGCCCCTAAAAAGTACATAAACGGGCATGATATAAAAAGTAAAGCAGATAGGTAGTAGCCGTAACCGTGCGTACGGGTGCTGAAAAGGGCATTTTATAGCTGTTCTAATTTTATTTTAACAATTAGATTGCGCTTGCATTAGGTTGTACGACTATTTTTGGAGGCCGCAACACCACCAGGTTGCAGGTTCAATAAAACAAATCAACTGTATGAAAAAATCGCATTTTGCCTTAGTAGGCTTGTCAGTACTCCTGCTGACGTCTTGTGTGAGTCGTAAAAAACTTCAGGCTGAACAAGCCAAATACGACAAACTGAATACGTATTATGTACAGGTTCAGGAAGACCTGAAAAAATGCCGTGAAGATGAGGCAGAAGCCGCCCGCCGTCGTTCACAGCTGGAATCGGAGCTGAATGCTGTCAGGAGCCAGTCCGATATGCTGAAAGAAAACAACAGCACCATGATCAACCAGCTGAGAGACCTCTCGGTTATTTCCAGCGCTCAGGCAGAAAGCATTAAAAAGTCATTAGAAAACATTGGCTCCAAAGACGCCTACATCCAGGACCTGCAAAGAGCCATGGCACGCAAAGATTCTTTAAACATGGCCCTGGTCATGAACCTGAAAGGTGCCTTGAACGACATCAATGATTCAGACATTGAAATCAAAGTAGAGAAAAGTGCGGTTTACATTTCCATTTCCGACAAATTGTTGTTTAGAAGTGGCAGCTACGAAGTAACCGACCGCGCCATGACAGTGCTGGGCAAAGTAGCCCAGGTGCTGAACAGCAAGCCCGACATTGAGTTTTTGGTAGAAGGCCATACCGATAATGTGCCCATCAAAAACAATTTTATCCTGGACAACTGGGACCTGAGCACCAAAAGGGCGACCTCTGTTGTGCGCATTTTACAAAACCGCTACAACATTGACCCCCGTCGCATGACTGCCGGTGGCCGTGGTGAATACCTGCCGGTAAGCGGCAACGAAACCGCCGAAGGTAAAGCTGCCAACAGGCGCACCCGCATCGTGATCCTGCCGCAGCTGGATCAGTTCTTTAAACTGCTGGAAACGCCCCAGAGCTAATTCTTTTAAAAACCCATATTCAAAAAGCCACCTCTTGCAGGTGGCTTTTTTTGTTGCCGGTGATGGTAAGTGATGGAGTGGCCTTATGCGTTTTTAGCAGGTATGGCTGGCGGTTTACTATAAAGCGCACCGGCCATTGACAAAACGCAGGACAAGGCGTGCCGCTGGATTACATACTTTGCTGCGGCCGCACCGCCGGCTGATTCTAATGGTTTGAGTTAAGCTGCAGCATAGCTGTAGAAGGAGCTGGCTGAATAATTGCATAACTGCCGGACGCATCAAACGAGCTTGCATAGGTTGTGGAATATAGATAGGGCAGCATTTACAGCCTCTATCTTTTCGTACAAAATTGCTATAACCACTTGGGCTCTTCCCTTATTCTTTGTTTTAAAACTTTTCTGACATGGCCAAAAAAATGAAAGTTGACACAGCCG
>JAEWAC010000431.1 GCA_023391895.1 Bacteroidota bacterium | reverse complement strand
ATTGCCGTAGGCGACATCGTGGATTTTGACCTGGAAAACGAAGGCGAACGCAGCGTGGTGATCACCAAGATCCATGACCGGCGCAACTACATCAACCGGCAGTCGCCGCGCATCAAAAGCCAGCAGCACATTGTGGCGGCCAATATTGACCAGTCGCTGCTGATTGCCACGTTAAAAAATCCCCGTACCTCGCAGGGTTTTATCGACCGTTTTCTGGTGGCCTGCGAAATGTACCATGTGCCCGCTTTTGTGGTTTTTAACAAAGCAGATATCTACCGGCAAAAGGAAATGGATCAGTTTGAGGCGTTGGAAGAAATGTATGAAAGCATTGGTTATGCCGTGTACCTGGTGAGTGTAAAAGAAGGCCGTGGCGTAGAAGAAATAGAGGAACGACTGAAAGACAAGATCACCCTGGTGAGTGGCCATAGCGGCGTGGGCAAGTCTTCCCTCATCAACAGCATTATACCCGATTTAAAAATACGTACGCAGGACATCAGCGGCTGGAGCGGCAAAGGACAACACACCACCACTTTTGCCGAAATGCACAACCTGCCCTTTGGCGGCAAGCTGATTGACACTCCCGGCATGAAGGAGTTTGGGTTGGTAGACGTAGAGCGACAGGAGCTGTCGGGTTATTTTCCGGAAATGCGCCAGCGGCTGAACGACTGCCAGTTCAATAACTGCCTGCACATCAATGAGCCTGGCTGCGCCATCAAAGAAGCAGTACGCAACGGCGACATCCATGAAGACCGCTACGTAAGCTACTATAATATTTTAGAAAGTATACCCGAGCATCAGTGGTAGGGGAAGGAGTTGTAAGTTTTAAGTCTAAAGTTTTAAGTTGAGGGGCACCTGCAGGATCATAGGTTTTCAACCTGTGTGGCATATGGGGTTTTGAAAGAGTTGTCTGAACCATGATTTGGGGAGATGAAGGGATTAGGAGGAATAAAATGTTTTCAATAGTGGTATGGGTATTTGAAAGAGTTGGATTTGGGTGTTTTTTGCCACCAAGGCACAAAGACATAAAGGAGCACAAAGAAGAAGCTGAAGGCGCAGGCCTATCCCGGCTCAAGGCTAGGATGACAGGGGTGGGTGGACTTGTTTATTGTAAAAGGGATTAGGCGTAGAGCACTTCTTTAAAAAACTATATGGACTTTTGAAAAAAGGCAAAAGTTAAAAGGCAAAGTCAAAAAGCAGGATAGTCAGCCTGGTGCAGCGCCTTATCCCGCATTAACTTCAAAGACGTATTGCTGTGAGAACAGCATAGCGGGATACAGCGCCTTTAGTGTTTCAGCATAGCACGCAAAAAGATAGGAACTTCTTCAAAAATCCATATCAGTAGGAACATTACAAATTATCTACAGAGTTTAACGAGTGATACACTCAGGAATGAGGGTTGCTGTGCGGGGCCGGCCAAACGGGCGGAGCGATCAGGGCAGCCTTGAACTTTTTGCTTACTTTTTCGGGGAGAAAAAGTAAGAAGGGCTGACTACAGGAGTACAAACTGTAATCATATGGACTTTTGAAAAAGTTAATGGGAGATACTGAAACCAGTTCAGCATGACGGAGCAAGAGACAGGATAACTTCTTCAAAAACCTATATCTTTTAAAAATCTGCGTAATCCTTTTTCCAATCTGTGAAATCTGTGATTCAAATTGCAAAGGACAGCTCTTATCAGCTATCCTAAAATGATGAACACAAAGAGGTAAAGCCGCCCAGGCGTGCTAACTGCAGGGCGGTAACAAAAAATTATTTCAGCAAGCGCAGCTCGGCAGCTTCGTTTTCATATCAGCGGTCATCAGCTTGCCGGCCAGTACATGCGCCAGTTCCACTACGGCGTTGTTCTCCCGTTTTTTGGCTTCGCTGGTGCGGGTAGGAAAAATGGAAATACCATTATAAATGCTATAATGCAGGGTAAGGCGGTGATGGTTAAAGGTGAAGCTCCAGTTGATTTCGTCAAAGTCATCTTCTTTCTGCAAAAAAGCTACCTGCAGGTCATCGCTAAGCAGGTGGGCAATCTGGTAAAAACGGTGCAGACTGCCGTCTTCTTCTAAAACAGCTTCCGTGCATCCAAAAGTTGTGCGAAGGGTAAGGCTCATGGTCAGGGTTTTTAATAAGACAATTACAAGTGCATTTATGTTGCATGCAATTGTTATGCCCCCGACCTTTTGTTGCTAGGCCCGGAACTTTTTGGTTTTTTTCGGTTGTTCGCCGCTCAGTATTTTTTCGGCACCTACATTACGGCCATCGGTGGGACAGCCATATTTAGGCTTAAAGACGCTGCACGAAGAAACACCAAAGGCCAGCATGCCAGACAACAAAAAAAGTTTAGCCGTTTTCATGAGCATGTATTTATTACCCAAATAACGTAAATTATTTTTATATATTGTTACCGGCTTCGTTCACCGCCTCAAACCAGCGGGCGTAGTCTACGTAGTTGTTGGCAATGCGGTTGATCTCGCCTTCCACTTTTTCGGGGCTGATGGCCTTTACTTTTTTGGCCGGCACACCGGCATAGACCGCACCGCCTTCGCAAACCGTGCCTTCCAGCACCACGGCACCGGCGGCAATAATGGTGTTGCTGTGTACCACCGCATTGTCCATCACAATACTGCCCATGCCAATCAGCACGTTGTCGTGCACGGTACAGCCGTGTACAATCGCGTTATGACCAATGGAAACATTGTTGCCAATAATGGCCTGGGTTCTTTTGTACGTGCAATGGATCACGGCGCCATCCTGCACATTTACTTTATTGCCCATGCGGATGCTGTTCACGTCACCCCGCACCACGGCATTAAACCATACGCTGCATTCATTGCCCATTTCCACATCGCCCACAATAGTGGCATTGGGGGCGATAAAACAAGCCTCACCCCATTGCGGCATTTTATCTTCAACTGGTAAAATCAAAGCCATGCGTTGTTATTTTAGTCACCAACAAGTGTAAGACGATGGAGCTCAGGTTGCGTCGCCCATGGGTACGTTCCGGCCTATAGTCTGCCAACCACTGCCTGCCACCTGTTTCCCTATAGGTTTTAAAGAATAGATAAAGACGCTGACCGCTGACCAGCTAAACTAATTTTGGTATCTCTGCTCCACTTCTTTAAAAGCCCATACGCTTTTGCCAATGTGTATTTATCAGCACCAGGTATATTCAGCAATGGCACAAAGTCTTATACTTGTCAATAAGGTCAAAATTAGTATTTGTCAGGACAATTGTTGTGGCCGTACTAAAACAGCTTTAGGTGATTACATGCAGTGCAGGTTATTTAAGTAAAAGGCAGGATAAACAAAAATGGTATGATGTACGCCGGCCCTGCACAACTCAATGGGTTCAGCTGTGCAGGGCCGGTGTGGTAACAGGTATCCGTACAATCTTTTAATGCAAACTGCTCTATGGATTTTTAAAAGCGGCTGCAGTGGTCTTGGACTGGGTTTTGGCCAGCATAGCAGTTTCCTGTGGCGACAAGGGTGCCGGAACCCGGTTGCTGATCGGCGGCAAGGAGCGCAGGTACGCATAAATGGCTTTCAAATCCGCTTCTTCCATTTTGGCCAGGTTAAACCAGGGCATGGGCGGAAGAATGGGCCTGCCGTTGGGCTGGCCTAAATGCTTGCCGGTGCGTAAAGTTTTGATAAATACATCTTCTTCCCAGGCGCCAATGCCGGTAGCGGAGTCCGGTGTCAGGTTGGCCGGGAAAGACGTACCCCAGGGCCCGACAAAAGCTGTCAGGTCAGGCGACAGCAGGATCCAGTTGCCGGGGGCGAGGGCTTGGGTATCAATTGGTGGCAGGGAGGTATTGGCCGGGTGGCCGGATAGTGTTCTGGAAGAGTCATCCACAGGGCCTTGTGGTGTCATTTTTTTGGGGGTGTGGCAGTCGTAGCAGCCGCCCACCGTTACCAGGTAGCCCCCTCGTTTTACCATTTCGTCTTGTTCCATGTGTCTTACCTGGGTAATGTTTTCGGATTCACTTTGAGATTCGGTGCTGTTGCAGGAAGAAGCGGCTAAAGCCAGGCCAGCACAGCTAATGGCTGCCAGGAGCCCTGCGGAGTGGATGGAAAGCATAGTTGTTGGTTTTAGAATGTGGGATGTGAAAGAGCTTATATTAAATTATACATTAATTTGATAATAAACAAGGACCGCCGCCCGGCCTGGTTCAGCCGTGTGGCAAGCGCTGCTATGGGGGGTTAAAGAAAAAGCGTTTACCGCCTAGGCAAAACTGTTATTTTGAAACACTTACAGGCAAAGTCTGTGTTTTTAAGCTAGTGCGTTACACAGGCAGCCGCTATCGTATGCTAAAAGTTGAATTTCATCATCTTTTAAAAACCCCATGCCCGCCTTGGTTTATTTTTGCAGCCTATGAACCAGCGGCAATTGTTTTTACGGCACGTGGCACAAACCTCCACCGCACCTTTGGCTTTGGAAATTGTAAAGGCGGCCGGTTGCGAATTATGGGACACAAACGGCAAAAAGTATATTGATCTAATAGGCGGCATCTCTGTGGCCAACATAGGGCACCGGCATTCCCGGGTGCTGCAGGCGATACAGGACCAGCTGGACGCCTACCTGCATGTAATGGTGTATGGAGAATTTGTACAAAGCCCGCAGGTGCAGTATGCGCAGCTGCTCACGCAGCACTTGCCCCCCTCGCTCAATGCCGTTTATTTTACAAATTCCGGCGCCGAAGCCGTAGAAGGTGCCATGAAGCTGGCCAAGCGGGTAACCGGCCGTACCGAAATTGTAGCGTTCAACCACTCTTACCATGGTTCTACACAAGGTGCGTTAAGCCTCATTGGCAGCGAGTACTGGCGCAATGCCTACCGGCCACTGTTGCCGGGGGTGCAGCATTTGAACTATAATTCGTTTGAAGATTTAAGTTTTATTACGCATAACACCGCCTGTGTGGTGGCCGAAACGGTGCAAGCCGAAGGCGGCATTATCCCTCCCGCTAATCACTGGCTGCAGGCCCTGCGGCAGCGCTGTACCGAAACCGGTACCTTGCTGGTGCTGGACGAAATACAGGCAGGCTTTGGCCGTACCGGCCGGCTATGGGGTTTTGAACATTTTGGCGTGGTGCCCGATGTGGTATTGCTGGGTAAGGCGTTAGGCGGCGGCATGCCGCTGGGGGCTTTTATTGCCGATGTGCAACTCATGAACCAGCTGGCCGACAACCCGGTGCTGGGACACATTACCACGTTTGGCGGACACCCGGTTTGTTGTGCCGCCGGCCTGGCTGCCTTTAAGGCCCTGCTGGAGGAAGACCTGTACCGCCAGGTGCCCGGCAAAGCTGCTCTTTTTAAACAACGGCTGGTACATCCAAAAATCAAAAACGTGCATGCCTTTGGCTTGTGGATGGCGGTGGAGTTTGATTCGTTTGACACCTGCAAGCGTATTATTGATAACTGTATTGAACAGGGCGTTTTAACCGACTGGTTTTTATTTGCCGCCCATTGTCTGCGCATATCGCCTCCTTTAACCATCACTACCGGGCAAATACAGCAGGCGTGTGATATTATCCTCAACAGTATATAAAAGCCGCTTTTTATACTCTATATTAGCCTGCCCAAACTACCTGTCATGAAAAGGCTATTGTACCCTTTGTTAACCGCAGCGACCGTGTGCCTGGCCCTGTTTTCCGTTGCTCAAACCACCACCTATCCCAACACCTTGCTTTGGCGCATCAGCGGCAACGGCCTGCAGCAGCCTTCGTATTTGTTTGGCACCATGCACCTGTCCGACCGGCGGTTGTTTCACTTCAGCGATTCGTTGTACCACTACCTGGAAAAGGCCGAAGGTTATGCCATGGAAGTAGATGCCGATGCCATGACAACCGCTTTGATGCAGGCCCTGAGTGCCCCCGACACTACTGGCTACCTGCGGGATGCCATGGACAAAAAAGACTTTAAAAAAATTGCCGGCGACCTGGAAAAAAAGTTTGGCGTACCGGCCGAAAAAGTAACCAAAAAACAGGCCTGGCTGTACAAACAAGGCTGGAAGCATACCACTACCGCCAAGCCGGATGACATGGACAGCCCCGTGGATACTTACCTGTACAACATTGCCCGCCGCCAGGGCAAATGGGTGGGCGGCATTGAGGATCTTGAAGACCAACTGGACCTGATGAATGAATGGGGTGACAATTTTGACGCCAGCGACCTGTTGTTGCGGCAAAAAGGCGCCTCCCAAATAGAAAAGATGATCAAGGTGTACCTGGCTCAGGACATCAACACCATTTACAGGTGGACCACCACCATGGATACTACCGGCCGTTACCAGATGCTGACCAAGCGCAACCTCAAAATGGCTTTCCGCATAGACAGCATGGCACACGTAAGAAGCCATTTTTTTGCCGTGGGTGCGGCCCACCTGCCCGGTTCGGATGGTCTGATTGAACTGCTCAAAGCCAAAGGCTTCCGGGTAGAGCCGGTGCTTTCCGCTAAAAAAATAGCCCCCGAAAAATACCAGTACACTGCGGTAGAGCGGCCCTGGCACGAGGTTCAAAACGAAGAAAAAACCTACACCGCCTCTATGCCGGGCAAAGCAACAGCCTTTGTACCCGGCGGCCAGATGAAAATGCAGGTATATGCCGACATGGGAACCGGGCTTATGTATTTCGTGTCCCATGTATCCCTGCCGGCAGGTAATCCAAAAGACAGCTTTCTGACACGGTTTGCCAGCAGTTTTTCCCCTAGCGAAGCGCCGGTCAAAACGGCTAAGGTCAGTTTTAAGGGCATGGAAGGCCTAGAGATTTACCGGGAAGAAAACGGCTATCATTACCGCATGCGGTTGCTGCCCAGCGGCAACCAGGTGGTGATGGTCATGGTAGGCAGCCAGAAAAAAAGTTTATTAACCCATGCCGATGCCGAAAAGTTTTTCCAGCTGCTGGAAGTACACCCGACAGCAGCCGCCGCCGCAGCGCCTTATACATTTACCGATGTGGAAAAAGCTATTGCGCTGACATTTCCGGGCAAGCCCAACGTCAACGAGCAACTACAGCATACCATGCAGCAGCAGGAAGGGGCCGACGGCTGGAACTTTTACAACCAGGCGTATGCCGATGCCTTGGGACAGGTGTATTACATGCTGATTGTAAAAGAAACCACGCCGGGCTACTATATAACCAGTGATCAGGAACTGTTTGAAACCGTTCGCACCAATATCGAAAACAAAGACGAAATAGAAATTACCCGCTATGATACGGGCCGTTATCACGGGCTGGCTGCCATGTGGATGGACGGTCGCTACAAGAACAACCAGTTGTTGATGAAGTCCATGCACGTGAACCGGGGCCACCGCAATTTTTCCTTAATGGTGCTGCACGAAGCCGGGGCCGATACTACCGGGCTGGCGGCATTTTTCGGGTCTTTCCGCCTGCTGCCTTATCAACCGGCGGAGTGGAAAACCTATACGGACAGCACCCGTACATTTACCACCCTGGCACCGGCGCCTTTTATTAAGCAGGAGCAGGACAACACCTCCGCGGTGAACGGAACGATTCATATGGCTTACGACAAAGGCAGCGGCACAGCCCTGCAAGTAAATGTGGAGGGCTTTTCGCCTTACTACTGGACGCAGAACGATAGCACTTTTTTTGCCGAAAGGTTAGCAGAATACAGCACTGCGGAAGACACCGTTTTTTACACCCGGAAAATCACCAATGGTGCCGCCTCAGGTATGGAATACGGCATTGGCATGGGTCAGGAAAGAAGAAACTACAAAAAGCTGCGGATGCTGCTGCACAACGATTCGTTGTATGTATTGTCGGTCATTGCGCCGGAGACTTATGCTACCGGCAAGGATGTGGAGCCGTTTTTTACCGCCTTTCGTTTTACTCATCACCAGGCGCAGCATAGCTTTTTTAAAAACAAAACCAGCCAGCTGTTAGCCGACCTGCAGGCTGGTGATTCTGCTGTTTTTGAACAGGCCAAGAGCAGCCTTGGCAACGTGCCGTTTACCAGGGCCGACCTGCCCCGCCTGCACCCGGCCTTGCTGGAGCCGTATAGGGATTTTGACGAAAACAACTTTTGCGCTCATGATGCCTTGCTGAACAAGATTGTTTCCTTAGCTGATGCTTCTACCATCACCTTTATCCGGCAGCACTATACCGTACTAAAGGGGGAAAAAGCGGCCTTGCAATACCCCCTGCTGCGGGCACTGGCCAGCATTCCCACCGATACGGCCTATGGGGTTTTGAAAGAGTTGTTACTGCATCATACCCCCACCGCCGGTACTCCCGCGGGGCTGGCGCAGACCCTCAAAGATTCTGTCTTGCTGGCCCGTTCGCTTTACCCGGAGCTGCTGACCCTTTCGGCAGATTCGCTTTTTGCCGATGTACTGGTCAGCGTGAGCGATCATTTGCTGGATAGCGGTCTGCTGCAAATAAAGGATCTGCTGCCGTATAAGAACAACTTTTTGTCGGGTGCCCAAAAGCGTCTGCAGGAACTGAAAGCTTCGGGCGAGGAAGCCAGTTGGTCTTTTTATTATTGGATTTACCTGCTAGGTAAAATAAACGACGCGGAAAGCAACCAGCTGCTACAGCAAATGGCAAAGGTCAAAGACCTGGAAGTAAAAAAAGAAGTACTATCGATACTGCTGAAGAACGGCCAGAAAATAGATCCTTTGCTGGTGGAGCAACTGGCGGCGAGCAACTACTACCGGCTGGGCTTGTATAAGGAATTAAAAGAAGCGGGCAAGCTGTCCCTGTTTCCTTCAAAATACCATACCCAGCGCAGCCTGGCCCAAAGCGAAATGTTTATTTATGCCGCCGATGATATGGAACCCTCCCATGTGATCTTTGCCGGTGAACGCCTGGCCCTTTACAAAGGACAAAAGAAAAAGTTTTATCTCTTTAAAGTGCAGTACGATTATGAAGACGGCAACGAAACCTATCTGGGCATAACGGGTCCATATGACAGCAACAGTAAAGCCCTGGTGTTGGAATCCGAAGCCATGGGCTTTGCCGAAGAGTTGCTGGATACCAAAAATATGGACGCCCAGTTCAAAGCGTACCTGAAGCAGCTGGAAGAATAGCTTCCTGCTGTAGCACAAATCCTACCTGCCGCTTTTATTTTTTATTGAATAAGAGTTGCAGGTATTTATTTTATTTATTTACTTTGTAATTCAAAGTTCTTTTTATGAACGATCTTAATCAACCGTTAGAAGCCTTGCAGGACATCCGGCGCCTGATGCAGCGTTCCTCCAGGTTTATTTCCCTGAGCGGGTTAAGCGGCATGGCAGCCGGCTGTTGGGCTTTGGCCGGTTCTTATTTGGCTTATGGCTTAATTGGACAATACCCTCACCCGTACGATGCAGGAAATGGCGGTGCGGCCTTTCAGCGGTTAACAGGAAACTTGCTGCTGCTGGCGGCTGCAGTACTGGCAGCGGCCCTGCTTTCGGCTTTTTATTTTACCTGGCGCCGTGCCAGCAAAAACAAACTGCCCGTTTGGGACCACACCTCCCGGCTGCTGTTGATCAATACACTGATTCCGCTGGTGACCGGTGGTTTGCTGATCCTGGCTTTGCTGCAGCACAACGACTGGCGTTTTGTGGCCCCCCTTTGCCTCATTTTCTACGGCCTGGCACTGGTCAATGGCAGCAAGTATACCTTAAGCGATATCCGGTACCTGGGTTTAATGGAGATACTACTGGGTCTTATCAATACACAGTTCATCGGCTATGGACTTTACTTCTGGGCTTTTGGGTTTGGCGTGCTGCATATAGTCTATGGCTTTATCATGTGGTGGAAGTATGAAAGAAGCGAACTGCCCCGGCAGGAGGTTTCCCTAATGACCAATCCTTAAAATGGTGTCTGTAAAAAAATGAAGTACATGTCAGGTATCAACAATCCCATTTCCGGTTTAAATAAAATTTTTGACAACCGCATCCGGCTGGGGGTCATGAGCGTGTTGCTGATCAACGAGGAAGTGGGCTTTAACGACCTGAAGCAAATGCTGGAGGTAACCGACGGCAACCTGGCCACGCACCTGGTGAACCTGGAGGAGCATGGATGTATCAAAGTGCACAAGGGATTTATCGGGCGCAAGACCAATACCACCTATTCCATCACCAAAGCCGGTGAAAAAACTTTTGGTGAACACCTGGCGGCTTTGGAAAAAATGATCAGGGGCGTGCGGTGATTTTTTTTGCCGTTTTACTTTGAAATAAAAAGTGCTTTTAATTATAAAACATGAGGGGTTTGGGCAAGTGCCGGGTGTTACGGTAACATTCAAAAGAATCGTCTTTTCATTATAAACCTTTAAATCAACCATATGATCCTTGTAGTACAGCAAAAGCTGAAGGATGGCCTGGTCAACACAGGCATACTGCTTATTATTTTATCCTGTTTCTTTTTTCTGCTGCCTTTATGGGTAGACAACTCTGACAGCAACTTTGGCTTCTTTTTGATCAACTTTATACTGGGCATCAGTTACCAGGTTATTTTGTGGGTCGGCAAATCAAATAAGCAGGAGGCGCATCAACGGCATTATACGTTTCTGCTGTTGATTTTACTGCTGATCAGTGCCTATGCTTTAAACCGGGAGATGGAAGTGTTTGCCGCCTCGCCCCTGTGGTTGCAAATTTTGCTGGTGCTGCTTTGTGTTAATTATGTCTTCAGCATTTTCTTTCAGCAACTGCCCCCCTTTCCAAGGCACCTTATCTTATTCCTCTTGGGATTGGGCTTTGTACTCTTCCTGTACCTGACGATTTACCTGCTGCCGATTTACTTTTTTAGTGCGGTGGCCCTGCTGGCTTTAGGTATTTCCATACACGCCTTTGTACCGGCTTTTTTTACATGGTCAACCATTTTGCTGGCACAGGATTTAGCCGGTAGTGCCAAAAAGTATTGGTACAGCTTTATTGGTGGTATCGCGGCGGCTATAGTTACCGTTGTTATTTATGGTATTTCCTGGCAGGCCGGGGTGGCCGCCATTAACCGGACATACTCCAAAGCCGTGTCAGAAGGAACGGATGCCCTGCCGGTTTGGATGCAAATAGCACAAAAGGTAAAAGTAAACCGCACGACAGAAAAAATTTTAAAGACGGGCCTGGTTTACGTCATACCGCGGTGGGACGATGCTATTTTCTGGCGCATGCCGGACCGCTCTTTTGGCGAGGAGCAGAAAGTACATGATCCGCTGGTGGTATTGGCATCCTTGTTTTCCGGAAGTGTTTATTTAAACGAGCAGGATAGGATTGCCATTTTAAAAAGCCAGTACAACAGCCGGCACCAGGCTGAAGAACGCTTATGGAGCGGCCTGGATTTAAGAACACAGCATGTGGCTACCCAGGTACGTATATGGCCGGCAGCGCATTTGGCGTATACCGAAAAAGTAATTACCGTTTTCAATCATAAAAAAACGCAGTGGTCGAACGACCAGGAAGCACTGTTTACCTTTCACCTGCCGGAGGGCGGGGTTATTACAGCGCTTTCTTTATGGATCAACGGCCGGGAAGAAAAAGGGATACTGACCACGAAGGAAAAAGCGGACAGTGCCTACCGAACCATTGTGGGGGTAGAAGTACGGGACCCCTCGGTAGTGCACTGGCAGGAAGGCAATCAGGTAACAGTACGGGTGTTTCCCGTGGCGGCCCAAGGCAGCCGCACTTTCAAAATAGGTATAACAACCCCCTTGCGTAGTGACGGTTCTGTGCTTACCTATGAAAACATCTGGTTTGACGGACCGGACGCAACTGCTGCTGCAGAAGACGTAAAAGTGAGCCTGGAACAACCAGCCGCCCCTGCGGTGCGGCAGGCTTCCTTTGCACCAGAAGGCAGCAACACTTATACCCGGTCGGGCCGCTACCGCTCCCGCTGGACGTTTACGGTGAAGGAAGAAGGTTTAGCACCGCAGGCTTTTAGTTTTGGCGGGTATCATTACACGGTAAAACCGTACCTGCCGCAACGGGAGAAAGTAGCCCTGACCGATGTTTACCTGGATATCAACAGCGCCTGGACTAAGGAAGAATTAAATAAGGTATGGAGCAGTGTGAAAGGCAAAAACGTATGGGTTTTTCAAAATGAACGGATCCGGCTAAATGAAGAAAATAAGGACAGGCTTTTTAAGGAGTTAACCAAAAAGAATTTTTCACTTTTCCCGCTGTTTATCATTCACGAGCCTTCCCAATCGCTCCTGATCAGTAAAAGCGGACAGCCTTCTCCTAACCTGTCCGACCTGGAAGGCAGCCGTTTTTGGAAAGAATTAAAAACCTATGCCTCCCGTCAGGAAAAGGTGCGGTTGTTTCACCTGGGTGCGCAGCTAACGCCCTACCTGGCTTCACTCAAAGAGTTCCGTTGCTTTTTATTTGAACGAGGTGATGTACAAACCTTGCAGCACCTGTTACAAACAGCGCAGTTTGCCAAAGAAGCCGAAAACGAAAACGAGGTGGTGGTGCATAGTGCCGGTATTTCCATTGTTAAACAGCCGGGAGCAGTTGCTTCCCATGCACCGGATCATTTAATGCGGCTGTTTGCCTACAACCATATCATGCAGCAGCTGGGCCAGCAGGGTATCAATGGTGTGCCCCATAACAGCGCTATGGTGCAGCAGGCCCAAACGGCCTATGTGGTATCGCCGGTATCCAGCCTGGTCGTGCTGGAAAGCCAAAGGGATTACGAACGGTTTGGTATTGAAGACAGCCAGCAGAGTTTGAAAAATGCTTCTTTGCAATCCAAGGGGGCGGTGCCCGAGCCACACGAATGGATACTGATTATAGCGGGGGCCATTGTTGCTATTTACTTAATGTTCAAAAGCAGGTTGTAATGATAACAGCATTGAAATTACCCACCGGTTTCAACAACACAAAGGTTGCGGTTGCCTGCCTACTACTGGGTTACTTGCTCATCTGGATCTTTTTGTTGCACGATTACCTGCCGCCCACCTCCCTTTCGTTTCTACTCGGGATCATGGCCTTGCCGTTTACGATTGACAAAAGGCAGGCGCCCGGGTCCTTAGTCGGGTGTGCAGCAATGACTATTGTTACTGTTATTTTAGCTTTTCTGGTTCCGGTAAAAACATTCCTTTTTTTCAGTATCGGGTTGGCCTTGTTTTTACTGTGCAACAGCTATTATGGCACTATGGGTTTTTTAAGCTATGGCACGCTGGTACTCATGGCGCCTGTTTTACAATATGTGCTGAATGTTTTTGGCTTTCCTATACGGTTACAACTCACTGCCTGGGCCGTGCACTTACTGGCCTTCACCACGCCGGGTATTACCACGCAGGGAAATATGATTAACTACAAAGGAGCCCAGTTTTCCGTAGACCCGGCTTGTATGGGCTTAAACATGTTAATCACTTCGCTGCTGCTGGGAATTATGCTGATTGGTTACCATCAAAAAAAGTGCGGCAAAGTATTGAATTGGTATGCCAGTTGCGGCTGTTTGGCACTGATTGTGGTGCTCAATGTTTTAAGTAACCTCATACGCATCTTGCTGCTGGTACAGTTTAACATCCTGCCCCAAAACTGGCTGCATGATCTTACCGGTTTTATTTGTGTCGCGCTTTATGTGGGGGTACCGGCTGCCTATATGATCAAACTGGTGGTGCAGAAAGCCGGTGTTCAAAAATCCCAACATGCACCGGTCCGGAAGCAAAGTCCCGCTCTGATCTTAGGACATGGAGCCGTACTGCTGTTGGTTGTTTTGGCTGCGATGGGTGTTGCTAAAAGGGATACATACAGCCGGTTCCAACTGCGGGATGCCCCCATTGCCGGTTACCAGGTTTCTCAATTTGCACCGGGTATTGTCAAGCTGCAGGCGGATCAGTCGCTCATTTATGTAAAATACGTACGGGGCTTTTATGATACCGACCACAATCCCACCATTTGCTGGAAGGGCAGCGGCTATGAGCTGCAGCAGGTACAAAAAGAAAGGATTCATCAACATGACCTGTACACAGCTGAATTGGTAAACGGAGCTGAAAAACTCTACACCGCCTGGTGGTGCAGCAACGGGCAGGACGTAAACACGACCGATCAGTTGACATGGCGGTGGCATATGATAAAAGACAAAAAGCAATATGCCGTTATCAATGTAACCGCAGCTTCGGAAAAGGATTTATATAAAGAGGTAGAAAAAGTGCTCCACCGGAACTTATTGGCTTCTTTATTCTTTTTAACTTAAAAGATATGGTACAGCCATGAAAGAGAAAGAGGGGGGCTGACAGTTATTGCTGCTTAGCAGAAACCCAAACAACAGGTGCCTCCGGTAAGTTGAAAGGGAAGTTGGGTGAAAAGGTGGTAAGCTGCAACCAGTTCTTTTTCTAAAAGGCAGTTGAAAAACAAATTTATGATGGAAAGAAAAAAGTTTTCCTGGCAGGAGCGCCGCAAAAGTTTTGGTTATGCATGGGATGGATTGAAAGCGTTGCTACGAACCGAGCATAACTCTCGCATTCACCTGGTACTGACTCTTACCGCTGTTGCCGCGGCTTTGTTGCTGCGCATCAGCAGGATGGAAATGATCATTTTGATTATGGTCATGGCTACGGTGTGGGTGGCAGAGATCTTTAATACGGCTTTGGAAAAAGCCATGGATTTTATGTCTAAAGAACGCCACCCGCAAATCAAGCTGGTGAAAGACCTGGCAGCCGCGGCCGTGCTGATAACCGCTATAACGGCTGTGATCGTAGGCTGCCTTATTTTTATTCCTAAGATGTTGCAATATGTATAGGGTTTTAAACAAATTGGCTTTGCTGCAGCGCTTTTACTTTCAAAAAAGCGAACTGGAAAAAGTCCTCATCCTGTCCGCTTTGTTTAGTGTCAGTCTTTCTTTTACCCGGGTGGTTTATACCGGCGAAGGGCTGTTTCTTTCCCTCATCTGGAATCTGTTTCTGGCCTTTGTTCCGTATGCTATTTCCAAAAGCCTGCTGCAAAACATCCAGTGGATTGAAAACACCTGGAAGTTTGCCGTTGTGCTGATGGCATGGCTGTTATTCATTCCCAATTCCTTTTACATTATTACCGATTTGTTTCACCTGGAGGAGCGAACCGGGATTCCGCTTTGGTTTGACTTGGCGCTGATCTTTTCGTTTGCATGGAATGGCTTGCTGCTGGGCGTGCTGTCGGTTCGGCAGGTAGAAAAAGCGGTGCAGGCCAAGTTGCAGCTGCGCAACGAATGGCTGTATGTATTGCCGGTGATGTGGCTCAATGCGTTTGGCATTTACCTGGGCCGCTACCTGCGTTACAACAGCTGGGATGTTATTAGCAAACCCTACAGCCTGGCGCAGGATATTCTTTACCTGGTGATGCATCCCCTTCGCAACCGCTTTGACTGGAGCATGATCTTTTGCTATGCGGTACTCATGTCGGTCATCTACCTGACCCTTAAAAAGCTAATGGCGGGCAAGGGAAGTTAAAAGAAGTCCTGCACTTTTTTGCCGGTAAACCAGCTTACCTGAAATAATGATACACACCAAAACAGATGAACGCACCTAAAAACCTTCAACAACATGACTAACCAAAACAACACCAACACACCTCCCATGCAGGCAGCCCCTTTAAAAAGGCAGGTGCTGCAAGTCGCCGTTATAGCAGCTATTTTAATTGCACTGGCACTTACATTCAGTGGTAAGCCCAACCCCGGTAGTTTACAGTGGATGATCTTGCCCCTCGATTTGTACCAATAACCGGTGCAGCAGGTGGCGCTGTGTTTTTGTTAGCAGCTATATTTTGCGAAGTAGATAGTGGAAAATATGATGGGTGTAAGTGCCAATTCTGCATCATTATAAAGCCTGCTGCAAACTGAGAGGAGCTTTGTGAAGGTTGAGCATTCTGTGTTCCAATACGTTCATTTTAGCACCTCTGTTCAATAATTTTTTGGTGTTGAAAGATAGATATTCTGCCCAACTGTTACAAGTCTTGTTATATGCTTTTACCCAAGCACTTCTGCCAGACCTCCTTTATTTGCTCACCAAGTTCTATGTCGCTAATGGTCGCATTTACCTCAATTGATGGCATGTCTCTGCTCCCTGAGAAACCTCTTTCTTTTCCAGTTGCTCCGGCATTTATTGTAGGAGTAATATTTATTGCTTGGTCTTTTTGGTAAATAGAAAGATGTCTTGCGCCTTTATGATGGGCTTTTGCATTCTTAAAGCCAGCTGCATTTAAGAAATCTTGGTACATAGCTTTAAAATCAGCGGGTGCAGGAACGTCAGTTTTGGATAGAGACAAGTGTTTCCGAACAGTTTGACCAATGCTTTCTACAGTAGTATCTAATGGTAGTTTAGTGATGTTAGGAGTTGCAATGCTATATCCTACAACAGTTTTGTCTTCAGTCGCAATTAAGATTTGGTCTCTATACAAAGTGGCATTTGCCTGTTGCGTTTTCACTTGTACTATTTGCTCCTTTTTCTTGAACAATTTGAGAAAGCTCATTCAATTGCGTATAACTGTTGGTGATGCGTATACATAAAAAAGCCTGTTAAGAGGAACAGACTTTTTTATGTAAAGGTTTTTTAAACATCTACAGAATCGTACACGATTACTTTGCTCCACAAGTGGGAGTAGTTTTTTACAAAATCCAGGTGAATAGGATCGGTCTGATAGCTGTCCTGGTCGGCTTTGTTTTTAAAAATCAGCATCCAGGAAATGGCGTAGGAGCGGTCAATCACCTCGCGGTCCGTATCGGCCGGCTGGCCAATATGATGCATTTCGATCTTTTTGATTTTGGTCAGGGTTTGCAGGCCTTCTACCAGCTTTTTTTTGTCGGCTTCACTGCCGGGATTATTTAACCAGAAATACACATGATGAATAAACATATTTTTATTGGGCTTTTGTGCTAGGGCGGGGGCGCTAAAGGCAGCAAGGCCGGTCGCTGCGAGGATCTTTCCGGCCAGGCCTACAAACTTTCGGCGCGATTGTTTGGACATAAGATGTTTTTTATAAATATAGAATTTTATTGGTGTGCAGTGCATAGGGTTTTGAAGAAGAATTAAAAATTAAAAATGAAGAATGTAAAAGCTTGCGGGTGCAGGTTTTGAACCGTTGGTAACAGTGCCTGCAACGATTGAAATGTGATTACATACAGGCAGTGCCTAACAACTGTATGGGTTTTTGAAGAAAAGTATAAATCAAAGAGGTGGAGAAAAGGAATTTACAGATTGCAACTGTGAGTGAATCGACATCAGTATGGGCTTTTGAAGAAGGCTTGATTGTTGAATAATTGATCGGTTGTGTGGGTTGGTGAGATGTATGGGTATTTTAGAAATCAGCCCCTTTCTGTATGCACTAGTAGGTGGACTGCTATGGACATCCCTTTTCCCTGTCATGCCGAACTCGTTTCGGCATCTTCCGCCTTTTATATAGGGTTTTGAAGAAGTTTAAGATAAGCACCATAAAGTCTTCAAAAACCCATACCCCATTTTCCGGCGCTAGACAACACTATGCGCGGTTCCTCTATGAAAGAGATGATCGGATATGGGGTTGTGAAAAAGTGAGCGCAAAAAAAGAGCTGTCGGTTGACAGCTCTTTTACTTTTATAAAAGTTGATTTTTAGAAGTCCAGACCTAAGGCAAAGTAGGTTTGCGGACGGCCTTTAAAGAAGCCATCCATTGGCCAGCCTACGTCAAACCGCAGGAAGTACCCCAGCAGGGTGCTGCGGGCACCAAAGCCATAGCCGCCGGCAAAAGGTCCAACACCACCGGCTTTCAGCCGTACGTTAACAGGGTTGCCCGGCTCGCCGTACACAATAGCAGGCCGTTCAATCTTGTCGTAGCGTCCGTTCCAGGCCGTACCCATGTCCACAAACTGCACCAGCTGGAAGTTGCGCATAAAGGCATTGTTGATAGGCCTGTTTAAGAAGGTGGTAAACACCGGCACCCTGATTTCACTGTTGATGACCACGTTGTTGTTACCATTGGCAATGTTTTGTTTAAAGCCGCGCAGGTTGACCGCTAAGGACTGGTACACATAATTGCCATCCGGGTCGGGCCGGTTGGATTCTTCAAAATACCGGTAGCCTTTAAAGTTGTTTTGATTGTCATACTTCTGGTTGTCGCCAAACTTCAGCCAGCCATCCACACCACCCAGGTAGTAGATCACTTTCTGATCACCCCACGAAAAGTCGGCCGCACCCCGCACCGCCCAGATGATGTTGCGGTAAATAGGCAGGTAGTGACGGGCGTCTATACCGGCATTGAACATCAGCTTGCCCTGCGTAGGATCGGGGCGTACGCCACTCAGGTGGGTAAACCAGTCGATATAAGCTTTGTAGCGCAGGCCATGCCAGATGTTGGTGGTGGGCATAATGGTGTTGTCGTGCACATACTCCAGGGCCACCTGTCCGTAGGTTTGCTTGATGTCTTCCTGCTTTAACGACTGCGGGTTGGTAGCCATGAAAATAGCCCGGTCATAGCGGGGACCAATGGTGGCCCTTAAGCTGCGTACCCGGTCAAAGGCGTAGCGCACCCGGCCTAAGTAATAATTGGAGTGTTGCTTGCCATCCCAGTAGGTGTTGGGTCCTACCAAAAAGGCACCCTGATTGCTGCTGCGGTAGTAGGTAAAGCCCCAGTCCCAGCGGCGGCGCAGGTTGGTAAATTCAAACAACACATCATTGTCCTGCAGGTTGGTAGCCAGGCGGAAGCCGCCGGAGATTTTAAAATCTTCAAACAGATCGGCCGTACCCATGCGCAGCATACCACTCAGCTCGTTGTTGTTAGACAGGCTGATAGGGCCCGAGCCGCCGGCATAAGGCTGGTATTTGTTCACCAGGTACACGGCGTTGGTCAGGTTGGCTACTACATAGTCGCTAAAAAACTTGGGCGGACGGTATTCAAACAGCTTGGCTTTTTTCAGTACCGGTTCCGGACCTACCGTTTCGGCGTCGTATACCCGGCCCAGACGGGAGGTGGTATCCTGTTGTTGCTCGTTTCCAAATTCATTGACAAAAAAGTCGTTGGCCTTTTTTTGTGCCGTATCTTTTGAATCCGGCTGGTAGACAGTAGCCCGGCCCGAAGAGAGCCGTTCCTGTTCCATTCTTTTTTTCATGTACTCGGTGGGGCGGGCCGTTACGTTGCGGCGGCGCAGGGTATTTTCATCCACCCGCAGGCGGTACAAAAACTTAAAGTCGCCCTGGCGGGTTACTTCGCTCACCAGGTTCTGGTCGCCGGCAGTGCGGGTTTCCAAAAGGGAGCTCTGGTAGTTGGTGAGCGGAAACACATAAGCCGAATCGTTGGTAACGGAAAAAAGACCCACCGAATCAATATCGTTTTTGTTCCACTCCACCAGCAGGCTGTCTACTTCCTTTTCCGAAGGATTGCGCAGCACTTCATCGCCAATATACACCAGCGTATCCAGCCCGGCCCGCTCGGTTGAAAAGAAACCGGCGTAGCGGTTGTTGATGCCGTTTTCATCGCTCACAAAAGTAAAGTGGGCGGTGTTGTACTGCGAGGGATAGCGGGCGTTGCCAAATTTGACATTGGTCAGCTGCGAGATTTGTTTGAAGTCGGAATTGTTCCAGTTGTCTACCAGAAAAATGTTGAAGTGCTGGGACGGAATGGCCGTATCGGAGTCTACCGCCCTGGCATTAGGACGGTTACTGGAAAAGAGGATGCCGGTTTTGTTGGGAAAAGCCACAAACGAAGCATCCAGGTCGTCGTACACGTCGTTGGTGACCTGCGTAACGGTTTGCTTGTCTATTTTGTAAACAAAGATGTCGGTCTGGCCGCTTTTTACCGCACTCATCAAAAGGGTGTTGGCGTCCAACATGTATTTTACATCCTGCACCTGGTCAAACATGGGCAGCTCCTGCTTCACGGCTTTGTAGCGGGACACAATGTCGTAGACAAACAGCTTGGTTTTGCCCTGGTCGTTATACACCACGGCCAGGCGGGTGCCTTTGCCGTCCCAGGCCAGTATGGGATAGTTGGGGTTGATCTCGTCGCCGCGGGAGCGGGTGCCATAGGTCAGCAATACCTTGCGGTTGGTAAAGTTTTCGTTCAGCACCACGCTGTATTTGCCTTGCTTAAACTCCACCACGGCATAGGTAAAGGAGCGGGGCTGCGGATTGGCGTTGAAGCGGATAAAGTCTTTTTTGCCGATTTCTTCGGTTACCGACAACTGGCCTTTGGGTACATTGCGGCGGGCCCGGATGTCTTTGTAATACTGCGGGGGCAGCTCGGTCATAAAGTCGCGCAGCACTTCCTTGAACTTTTTTTTGGCAATGCGCTGCGAGGCGCTGTTCAGGTTGCGGTAAATGCGCGACAGGTATAGCAGGTAAGTGGTTTTGCTGCGGCCGTATTTGTTGCCAAAGTAATACCAAAAGGCATGGCCGGCCAATAGCGGCTTGTCGTAGGCCAGCTGGTAAAAATTATTGTAGTTGCCACTGAGCAGGGCGCTTTTCAGCTGGTCGTCCAGGTCGGTGCTCCAGGTCTCGGCCGCATAAGCAATGTAGCCGTCGGTCAGCCACTTGGGCAAATCCAGCAGAGCCTGGTTGGCGGCAAAGTCGCCCAGGTCGTCGCCAAACAAAACATTTTGCACCAGCACGCCGGCAATGCCCTGGCGAATCTGGCGGCGCAGGTTTTGGTGGTTACCGTCAAAATACACCAGCATTTTGTTGTTGACCAGTTTGGTAATGCCACCCGTGCCTTGCCAGTCAATGCCCAGCCCGATGTTGGACTGCATCATCTCGTCGAAGTTGTTGTAAATAACCAGGTTGATGCGGCGCTGCGAGCCGTACTCAATAAACTCTTCCAATCCAGGCAGCTCCTGCTCGGCTACCTGGGCTACGTATTTGCCCAGTTCCAGGCCATCCTGGCTAAAGTAGGTGTTGAAATTTTCGGTTTGGTAAAACTTCCAGTTGAACTTCTGATACTGAACCCGGTTCTTGCCAAACTCAACGGTATTTACCTGCGTTTTGGCCGTTGTGGTCAGCAACAAAGCAGCAAAACCTAAGCAGGTAAGCTTTCCTATATATTTATTCATAATAATTGATACAGTTTCAGGTGTGACAGGGAATGCATCCACGTCTTAAATTGCAATCTAAAATACGAAAAAGCTACATGTTACATATTAAGGCATTTACATTCAACCCAGTGCAGGAGAACACCTATGTGGTGTATAACGAAACAGGCGAGTGCTGTATTATAGACCCGGGCTGTTATTTTTCGGGTGAGGAACAGGAGCTCAAGAACTTTATAACCGATAACAACCTGCGGCCGGTTTACCTGCTCAATACCCATTGCCATCTGGACCATATTTTTGGCAACCGCTTTATACACAAAACCTTTGGGTTGACCCTGCACATCCATCCCAGGGAAAAACAACTGCTGGACCTGGGGCCCACCCAGGGTCAAATGTGGCAGTTGCCGTTTGATAATTACGACGGGGAAATTCAATACCTGAACGAAGGTGATGTCATTGCACTGGGTAATGAGCCACTCGACGTATTGCTGACGCCCGGCCACTCGCCCGGTCATCTTTGTTTTTACAGCAAAGTGCACAAGTTTGTGATTGCCGGCGACACTTTGTTTAACGGCAGCATTGGCCGCACCGATCTGCCCGGCGGTGACTTTAAAACCCTGGAGCAAAGCATCAAAATCAAATTGTACACCCTGCCCGAAGATGTGATTGTATATCCCGGCCACGGCGACAGTACCACCATCGGAGATGAGATGAAAACCAATCCGTTTGTGAAGATGGTGTAGGAGGGAGGGAGGTCCATGGAAGGGAGAAGTGATAAGTAATAAGTTGTAAGTAATAAGTGATAAGGCAGAAAGCTGAAGGCAGAATGAAAAATTGAAAATGTAAAATGAAAAAAGTAGGACAGAGAGCAAGACTGGTGCAGCGCCTTATCCCGCGATAACTCAAGACTCTTATTGCTTTGAGAAAAGATTAGCGGGATACAGCGCCTGCAGTATCTCTTCATAACACGCAAAAAGACTGAACTTGTTCAAAACCCTATACCTGTAGGAATTCTTTAATTTATCTACAGACCTGAAACAAGGATACTTGCTGTGGTGACTGGTGCTGTGCGTGGGCCGGCCAAACGGGCGGAGCCATCGGGTTGGCCTTGAACTTTTTGCTTACTTTTTTGGGGAGAAAAAGCAAGAAGGGCGAACTATCATAAGAAAAGCCAATAGTCGTATAGACTTTTGAAAAAGTTTGCTATAGGGCGTTTTAAAGAAGTTACTATATGGGTTTTTAGAGAAGTTTACGAGTAAGGGTAGAAATAATAACGAATACGCCATCTGTCAAAACAGTATATCCAAGCGCCTTTGCACCGGCTACAGGCGAAGACGCTTGGGTTAACCCACAATAAAAAAGCTAGGCATCAAATAAAGCTGCAACCGGCTCCGGCAGCTGCTGCTTTACATGCCGTATTTCTCCTTCCGACACGTAGTTTTTAATCACCCGCAATACCGCCACTACGTTTTTACGGGCCTGTTCGTTATCGGCAAAATCCCGGTCCGAGGTGCTCAGGTTTTGCAGGCGCAGGTAATCCAGAAAGTCTTCTACTGTATCTTTTTTAATCATTCGTTTTGAAAAATCCCAGCCATCCACATAAACGCCTTTCAGTATCATAGGTAATTGAGCAATCAGGTGCATGGATTCTTCCGGAGAAATGCTGTCCCGCAGCGTGTGCAGTACAGAAACCGTAACCCGGCCGGCATGCCGGATATCGTTTCCGTTGTTTAGCTCAGCCGCCACTTTATGGAGGAACGAATGGGCCTCCTGCGTATATTTATCTAGTTCAAAAGCCATAGAACCCTCCTTTTTTGAAAAACGCAGTGAAAAATATGCCAAGGAAAGCTGCGCCGCAGCACAATTTTGAGAGGGAATACAGAGAAGTGGAGACAGAAAAAATTATAAAAGTATTGCCGTACCATCAACGGCCCATAAGGTAAGGTTTACAAGCGCTTGGTTTTCATGCTGCAGGCAGGTGCAGTGTTATCGATTACTAACGTCTTCCTCCATTTTCTTGCCAATGTAATACCCAATGGCACCGCTTACCAGCACCCCAATGACCAATGCTATGTAATTAACACCCGCTGCAAAAAACGCAATCAGCAGCCCAAATACAGCAAACAATAAGCCCCACAGCATACTGCCGGTAGCCCTTTGCCGGGCGGGTAGGTTGGCCTGTTTGTGGTGCTGATGACCGTGGCGTTTGCGGCTTGTTGCCATACCCTATTTTTTAGAAAGTTACAAATAATACAACAGCTCTTTTCATATTTTATAACACCGGTTGTGTTTTAGGGCAAGCTGTCTTTTTTAGGCACAATCCGGTAGTCAGAATCGCTCAAAGGCACCCCCCGTCTTTTACGGCTTGCCACCGTGTCCTTTTTTTCAGGCGCAGCCGTAACCAGTGGCGGCTGGGCTGCCGGTACATTATGAACCACCGCGCTATCCAGAGCAGGTGCGGTTACGGTACCCACAAGAGCAGAATCCGGCATGGCCGGCAAAACAGGTGTTTTCTCCTTTTCATTTTGCAGCGTTGCCGGAAGGGACATTTCCTGTTCAGGTGGCAATTTGTCTGGTGGCGCACTGTCGGGTGGAGCGGTTACTGTAGCAGGGAGATTGATAGTGGGTGATTCGTTGTTTGGGGGATTGTTTTTATAAATGAAGAAAAATATTACCAGTACTACGATGCCGAAGAACACACCAACACTACCCGGCAGGCCACTGCCTCCTCCGGGTGCCTGCGGGGCCGGGCTGTTACCACCGCCGTCACCGCCGGGCAGGTCTATGTCCAGCTGGGCTTCTATACGGGCCCAGATGGCGTCTGCCATATCCGGTACAGGCAAGGTGTTCAGCTTGTCTGTAATCAGTTGTTCATATGCCGGCTTTTCGTTCATTGAAGGTGTAATTGCTGTAATTGTTGTTGCAGGGTTTTACGGGCTTCGCTCAGGTGCCATTTGCTGGTGCCTTCGCTGATGTTCAGGCGGTTGGCTATTTCCCGGTGGTTGTAGCCTTCTACGGCATACAACACAAACACGGCGTGCGTAGCCGGCGGCAGCTTCTGGATCAGCTTCATAATTTCATCCGCGCCCATTTTTTCCAGCACCTCGTTTTTGATGCTGGGTGCTTCCACGGTTTCTACTTCCACGCTTTCGCTAAAGCGGCTCCGGCTTTTGATGTGATCCAGACCTTCGTTAATTACAATTCTTTTGATCCAGGCATGCAGCGATCCTTTGGTGCTGTCAAAAGTGTGCATGCTTTTAAACACTTTTACAAAAGCATGGCTCATGATATCGGCCGCATCCATTTCATCACGTGCATAACGCAGCGCAATAGTCATGGCAAAATGATAGAACCGGCGATACAACGCCTCCTGCGCCTTGCGGTTATTGGCCAGGCAGCCTTCAATCAGTGCGGGTATGTCCAGTTCTTTCGTTTGCATGTAAGGCTACTCCAGGCTGCCGGAAACATTGTCCCGGTCTTTTTCTACATCCTGCATCCGCTTTAATAAAATGGCCGAAGCAATGGAAGACAGCAACAGTTTTTCGGAAGGTTCCAGGTCGTTATACATCCAGATGTTGTTATCCAGAATATCAATAATGGCTACCGCGCCACCATCCATCTGCAGTTCGTAACCCGACAACATTTTGCCTCCCAGCACTTTGGTTTCTTTTCCGTTTTTGGTCGTCACGTTTTCAATGCGCAGCGGCCGGATGGCCACGGTTTCTTTTCCGTTGGTGGCATAGCCTTCTTCCTCCACGTACGGCCGGTCCCACAGCTTTCTGGCCGTATCGCGGCCGGCATCGTACCGGTTAATGAGTACCAGCGACCAGGGATCGCTGTTTTGAGCCGCCAGGGGCAAAATGGCGGCCGTAAAAGCGTATTCGTACTTTTTGGTTTGGGAGGCCTGGCCCAGCCAGGGATTGTTGCTTTTATACACCAGTTGCTTTTCGGTAAACTTTTCCGTAGCATAAATTTCCGCTACCCCGTTGCCATCTTCAATAGTGTATTGAAACTTGTTTTTCTGCCGCAGGCTTTTGTTGTCGGTTTCGATATTAAACACCCGCAGTATCATTTCTTCAGGGCTGGTTCTGAACTTAGTGTACTGGAAGGAAGATGTAAAATCCCATCCTCTTTTTATTTTGGAGGTTTTGTAGTTGCCAAAGGTTAATTGCTGGTTGATCATCCAGCCGTTTAAGCCGGTTACATGCATTTTGGTAGCCTGGCTGCTGAACTGGGGCGGCACCGATAATTTGGCAGCAGTGCAGGCACTCAGCCCAATGATGATGGCGAGGAATAGATAAGCTCTCATGGCTTTTACAAATTAATCAATGAAATAATAAATTAAAAATGGTTTTTCACAGAACCGACATCAGCCGGATGATTTAGTAGATATACACGGTTTTGGAGGTGTATAAAAACTGGTTGGTCAAATAAGACTTGTGCTCCTTTACCAGCTCGGTAGGATAGCCATCCCCATCGTAGCGATATTTAAAGCTGTAGGGCACCGCCACCGGGTAAGCGCCTGAGTACGTTTTAGACTGGCCGGTTAGGTTGTTTTTAGAGCTGCGCGACAAAAACAGGTCGGGCCAGTTCATATGGATATAAGGATTGATGTAGGTATCATAATTGTACAGGCCTGCTTCTGATTTATAGTTATCCGTATGGCTGTTATCGGTAAGCCGGTTGTCGCCGTAAAACTGCATAACGTACCGCATACCAATGTCAGCATGGTTGTAGCGGTAGCTGATGCCCACTTCTGACCTGCCTTCGGCCGGCACGTCCACATAGGCTACATCAGCTTCCGTTTCCTGGTCGTAGCTTTTTTGTTTCATCCGTATTACTTTGCCTTGTGCGTTGTATACAAAATCAGTAAAGCCCAGCAAACTGTTTTTTTCATTGTAGCGGTTAATTGTTTTTACTTTGCCATTGCTGTATACCAGCTCATCGGTCATGGCTATAAACGGCCGGTTGTCTTTATCCTTTTGTTGATAAATTACCTTCACCAGTTTGCCATTACCATCATACACATACTCGTTCTTGCTTTGAGGCACGTACAAGCCTTCTATCAGGGTATAAGTCATTTCAGACTTCAGCAGTTTGGGTGCTTTTTCGCCGCCCAATATGTATTCTTCTCCGCCCTGCAGCTCACTTTTTAGCAGGGTTATCTTATCGGTTACGCCCAGGCTGGTCATTCTTATTTCATATTTGACGTGCGACTTCGGCAGGTTGATTTCATTGGTGCCGGGCTTTAAATGTCCATAGCTGGTGGTCATTTGCTGGCTGGCATTCCAAACCGATAAGACATAGGAACCGGGAATGCTGTCGTAGGTAATGTCGCCTACTTTTACCACCGCCCTTACTTTTACCTTGATGTTGGGATCATTGTTGGACTGGTTGTTATCAAAGGCTCCGGAAGGATAGCCAAACTGTTCCGGCCGGTCGTTAGCCCCCACACCTATTACTTCCAGTGGTACGCTACTGGTTGTACCGGACGTGGCCAGACTAAAAGCCACAGGCAGCGGCTTTTGCACCTCTGTGGCCCTGGCGCTGTGGCTCATGGGCGTGGCAAAGCGGGTATTGACACTGCCGTAAACAATACGAAAACGGGTAATGTGGTAAGCACCCAGCGGCAGTTGTACTTTTTCGGTCAGGTATTGACCATTGAAAGAAAGGGTCAGCATTTTTTCCTGCACCACTTCTTCGTTTTTATCATTGGCAATGCTGACCACCGCATTCAGGCTGCTGGTACCATAAGGAAGGTCGCCGGGCAGTTTATCCAGCACTAGTTGTACAAAAGAAGCACCTGCCGGCAGCGGCTGGGGTGGTTCTAAGTCATCCAATTTTTTACAGCCCGCGAGCAAAGAGATAGCAAGGAAGAGGAAAGCAGTTGTTTTGGTAATAAAATGTTTCATTTTTAAATGCTTTAAAGTTTAAGTTTTGGTTGATGGGTCGCCGGATATTTTTAACCGGCTTTATCAACAATACCCACGGGGCGCAAAAAAGGGTTGGGTAGAAAAAATCCCTTTAACAAAACATTTTGTTTTCTGCTTTTCAGTGCTTTCTGCGCTCATCTTTGCTGTTATTGCTTCAGATAGTATGGAGTGTTGAAGAAGTTGAACCGCAGATTGGAATAATGGATTTCGCAGATGTTTAAAGAACTAGAAAAGCTGAATGTTGATACGTTGATTATGGATTTTTGAAGGACTTCTCTCCTGTCATCTATCAACTGTCAACAATTACCATATGGACTTTTAAAGAAGTTCAAAGGAGATGCTGAAACAAGTTCAGCATGACAGAGGTAAGAGGCGTTACGACTTCTTTAAAATCCCATATGCAAGAAATCAAACAGTGACAGGGCGTTTTGATAAAGTTTGTAATATGAACTTTTAAAGAAATAACTCACGCCACAAAATGTGCAGGCGTAACCCTATACTTACAGATGGCAATTGTACAGTCGTTATATCACCAGCTTAAACCGCTTTAGGCCCCAGGTATTTCCCAATAAAAGGCAGCCGTTGAAACTCTTTTCGCTCCACGTTTACAATCAGCAAACCATAAAGCGACAGCAGGATCAGCGCTACACCTCGGTTGGGCCATACGCCCCATGCCAGTTGCTGAAACAGCACGTGCACGCCATACAAAGCCACGGCAATCACCATATACGCCAGCAGCTTTTTCCAGGCATACGGAATGGGATAATACTTTTGTCCCCACACATACGAAACCACCATCATGGTACCATAGCAAAAGAAAGTGGCCCAGGCGCAGGCCATGTAGCCATAAGCCGGAATAAACAGGTAATTGATACCAATGGTGATAGCGGCTCCAATCAGGGTAATCCAGGCGCCGGACAGCGTTTTATCAGACAGCTTGTACCAGATGGAAAGGTTGTAATAAATGCCCAGGAACATATTGGCCAGCAGCAAAATGGGCACAATGCGCAAGCCTTCCCACTGCCGCGGGTTTTGAATAAAATACTTCCAGATGTCTAAAAACAAGGCCACCACCAAAAACATAAAGCAGATGGTGATCACAAAAAACTTCATTACCCGGGCATAAGTGCGCTGCGGGTCCTGCCCTTGAGCCTGCTTGAAAAAGAACGGCTCGGCCCCCATGCGGAACGCCTGTATAAACAACGAGATCAAAATAGACAACTTATAGCAGGCGCTGTAAATACCCACTTCCACCATGGCTGCTTCAGCTGTAGGGGCCGACGACCACCAGCGCAGCATAATGCGGTCAAAGGTTTCGTTGATCATGCCGGCAAAGCCCACCAGGATCAGCGGCGATGCGTAGACCATAATTTCTTTCCAGAGTCGGGCATCAAACCGCCAGCGAAACGCAAAAAACTCCTTGGAAAGCAGCAGGAAAGTAACCACGGCCTGCACCAGGTTGGCAATGATCACATAACCCACGGCATTGGCCGGGTTGTAAAAAGTGCCGATAAAACTGTTGGGATCATTTTTTTGAATAATGGGGCATACCGATAAAAAGAAAAACACCAGGCCGATATTGACCAGGATGCCGGCAATTTTAATGGTGGCAAACTTAATGGGACGGCCGTCAAACCGCAGCTTGGCAAAAGCCAGGGTAGACAAAGCATCAAAAGCAATGATGAACACCGCCCAGGTAATGTACTCGGGGTGGTGCTGAATGCCGATGAGGCGGGCAAACGGGTCGCGCAGCAACAGCAGCAGGGCAGAAAGCAATACGGTACTGACAATTAAGGAAATGGTAGTGGTATTGTACACCTTGGCCTGCTGGTGCGGGTCTTTGGCATAACGGAAATACGCCGTCTCCAGCCCGTAGGTAAACACAATGTTCAAAAAGGGCAGGGCTGCATACACCAGGCTCATTTCGCCGTAGGCCGAAAGGGTCAGGATGGCGGTGAGGTAGGGTGTCAGCAAATAACTTAAAAAGCGGGCAGCGATCGAACTCGCACCATACCACATGGTCTGCCCCGCTAGTTTTTTTATGCTACTCAATGGATAGGGTTTAAAACAAATTTACAGGTCGCCGCCTTTCCGGCCCCGGCAACGGTTACGGCTGCGAAAATCGGGGATTTTTTATAAAGGCCGAATCAGTAAGCGTGTGCAGAAAGGCCACCAGGTCTACCACGTCGCTGCGGGAGAGCGGAATGCCGCCCTTCAGACCCGGGTCCAGGGTAGGGCTTTGCTGAATGCCCGAGTGATAATGCTCCAGCACCCTTTCCAGGGTATAAAACCGGCCATCGTGCATGTAAGGAAACGTCAGCTGCACATTGCGCAGCGACGGCACTTTAAACTTCAGGTAGTCTTCCGCCTTTTGGGTAATGCCCATGCGGCCGGCATCGTTCAGGTAGGTGTTGATGGATAAGCCATTGTTGCGGAAAGAGCCGTCGGTAAACAAGGGCTCGGTATGACAACTGGCGCACTGGGCTTTAAAAAGCGTATATCCTCTTTGCTCGTAAATGGTAAACTGGGCCTGTCCGCGTTTTACCTTATCGTACTTGCTGTCGGCCGACACCAGCGTCAGCGAAAACTGGGTCAGGGCCTTCAGCATGCGCTGGCTGTTGATGGTTTCATCGCCAAAGGCAGCCTTGAACAACTTCTGGTACTTGGCTTCGGCTTTAAGTTTGTTCACCACGTTTTCTACCGTTTCGGCCATTTCATTGGGCGCGGTCAGGGGCGCCAGGGGCTGCACCTCCAGGTTGTTGATGCCGCCGTCGTGGTGAAAGGAAGCCTGCCACGCCAGGTTAAACAAGCCCGGCGCATTGCGGATAGTAAAAGCATTGTCAAAGCCGTGGCTTAGGTCGTGGTCAAAGGTGGCAAAGGCGGCAAACTGCTGGTGGCAGGAGGCGCAGGGAAAATTGCCGTCTTTGGAAAGAATGCCGTCATAAAACAGTTGCCGCCCCAGTTCAATCCCTTCTTCGGTCAATGGGTTGGCAGCAAAATCGTAGGCAGGGGCAGGAAAACCTTCCGGTACCACAAACTGCACCGGCGTGGCGGGGCGCTGCTCCCCGTCCCGCTTGCGGCAGGCTTCCAGCAACTGCGACAACAGCAGGATACTGAAGATTAAAATGCTTATGGTGCCATATTGCTTCATCAGGGTTGCAGAATGGAGGTGATGGTAAACATACGGGCATAATTATCGGCAAAGCGGCTGGCCAGGCTGCCCGGGGCAGTGCAAGTGGGCTGCGCCGCAATCGGCAACGAGTGCACCGCATCAAACCAGTTGAAAATATCCGCATTCAGTTGTATGGTCAGTGGTTTGTTTTCGGCTATGGTATAAGTCTGGTTGAAGGGAAGGGTTACGGTTCGCAACACGCCGTCCGCACCTTTAAAACCCCCAATGTGGTATTCTACTTTTTGGTTGGGCAGGTTGGACAGGGGCGCCGTGCCTTCCAGCTTGGCCATAATGTAGCCGGTGTTCCAGGTCCAGAACATATCGAGCATCGGGTCCAGGGCACCGGTCTGGGCACCGCTCACATTGCGGGTACTGTCTACTCCTAGTAAAAATTGAATGGCTTTGTAATTACCGCCCTCGGCATTTATCGAAAAGGTTTTGGAAGCAGGGTTGTTTTCATCTACTAAAAAATACGTATCCGGCACCGGGTGCTTTTGGTCAGCTGCATCCACCAGGGCAATGTTGGAAATGTAATATTTAAACTTGCTTAGGGTAAAGTCTTCGCCAAAGCGATTGGAGTAGGTTGTGTTAAGCACCAGCGGCTGACTGCCAGCCGTATGCTGCAGTTGTAATTGCACTGCTCCATGAACGACGGGTTGGGTTAGTTCTTTCTGGCACCCCGCCAACAGCCAGGTGGTAAGGCCCAGCAGGTATAAACGCAGCAGTTTCATGTAAGCTAAGCTACCTAATTTACAGGTTGTGTGTTGTTAAATTTAATACTGTCCCGGCCGCAGTTTTTGCCGGCCCGATTTGCGTTCCGAAATTTTCTTTTTGCTTTCCATGCGTTTTTCTTTGGCGGCTTTGGTGGGCTTGGTAGCAATGCGCAGTTTTTTCTTTTTCAGGGCGGCCGTTACCAGCTCATTTACCTTAGCCAGGGCGGCGGCTTTGTTTTCCAGCTGGGTGCGGTGCGTTTGGGCTTTTACTATCAGCTGTCCCTCAGCATTGATACGGTTGGCCAGTTTGTGGTGCAGTATTTCTTTTTGGTCCGGGTTCAGCAAAGCGGAAGCATTGATGTCAAACGACGCAATCACCGCGGTTTCCACTTTGTTGACGTTTTGCCCGCCTTTGCCACCACTGCGGGTGGTCTGCAGTTTTATTTCTGATGCAACATCCATGTTTTACAAAAGTTCAAAAATAAGTTGTAAAAAAGAGATGCCGGAACAGGAAAGCACGATTTGCAGATTGAATTTTACTTTTGCCCTCATTATGCGAGCTGTTATTCAAAGGGTAACCCGCGCTGCCGTGACGATTGACGGAAAAGTGGCCGGACAAATCAAAGACGGGCTGCTGGTGCTGGCCGGGATGGAAGATGCCGATAACGATGAAGATATTGTATGGTTAAGCAACAAGGTGGTGAACCTGCGGATCTTTAACGATGAAGCCGGCGTGATGAACCGTTCGGTGCTGGAAGTGGGGGGCGGCATTTTGCTCATCAGCCAATTTACCCTGCACGCCAGCACCAAAAAAGGCAACCGCCCGAGCTATATCAAAGCCAGCAAGCCCGATGTGGCCATTCCGCTCTACGAAAAGCTGATCGCACAGCTGCAGCGCGACCTGGGAAAGAAGGTGGAAACCGGCCGGTTTGGTGCCGACATGAAGGTGGAACTGCTGAATGATGGCCCGGTTACCATTGTAATAGATACTAAAAACAAAGAGTAAACAACCTGAAACCCACACCTGGCCTGCAGTATGAAAAAAGATATTGAACAAAGAGCCGACCTGGAAAAGCTGCTGACCGCTTTTTACGAGCAGGCTTTTCAGGATGACCTGATTGGCCGTTTTTTTACCGAAGTAGTGCCGCTGGATTTAAAAACCCATTTGCCCGAGATCACTAATTTTTGGGAGGCGGTGGTACTCAACAAACATAGCTACCGCAAAAACGTCATGGAGATCCACCAGCACATACACCAACTGTCGTCCATCAAAAAAGAACACCTGGACCGCTGGGTACACCTGTTTACCCAAACCGTGGATGCTCACTTTGAAGGCAACAAAGCCACGCTGATGAAGCAGCGGGCTACTTCCATTGCCACGCTGATGGATATTAAACTCAATCACAATTCAATCAATAAACTATCATGACCCTGCAGCAGGCCCAGCAACAAGTAGATGCGTGGATCTCCACCACCGGCGTCCGTTATTTCAGCGAGCTGACCAACATGGCTATTTTAACCGAAGAAGTGGGCGAGGTGGCCCGGCTGATGAGCCGCCTGTACGGCGATCAGTCTTTTAAAGAAAGTGACCAGGGCAAACATCTGGCCGATGAACTTGCCGACGTGTTGTGGGTTTTGATCTGCATTGCCAACCAAACCGGTGTGGATTTAACCGAAGCCCTGCAAAAGAACTTTGAAAAAAAGAACATCCGGGATGCCGACCGGCACCGCCAAAATGAAAAGCTGAAGTAAGTCTTTTGTTTTGATTCGTTTGCGTGTTGTATGAAAAGTGTCAGCCAACAGGTTGGAATTGGTGGAAGTTCCGTGCACTTACTTTGTACTGAACTTCCATCTGCCAACTTTTTCATTCTTTATATGGGGTTTTGAAGAAATCGTAATGCCTCTCCCTTCTGTCCTGCTGAACTTGTTTCAGCATCTCCTTCTACCTTCTTTAAAACGCCCTATAGCAGTTCTTGTGAAAACTCTATATGATTATGGTTATATCCTCCTGTTGGTAGCGCTTCTTACTTTTTCTCCCCGAAAAAGTAAGCAAAAGTTCAAGGCCAACCCGATGGCTCCGCCCCTTTGGCCTTGCCCACGCACAAGGAAGAAGTTATAAGTGGTAAGTAATAAATTATGGAGCGTCCTATGAGTTTTTGAAGAAGTTCAAATTCTTTTGCCTGCTATGCAGAGATACTGCAGGCGCTGTTTCCCGCTACCCTGTTCCTACAGCAACAAGAGTCTGAAGTTATCGCGGGAAAAGGCACTGAACCTTTCCTGTTTTACATTTTTAATTTTTCATTCTTAATTCCTATTTCTTCCTAATCCTATAATTCACCCAAATCATGGTTCAGACAAGTCAATAAAAAAGCCATCCGAAGATGGCTTTGAGTGAGATGAACAGATGGGTTTAAGATCTGCCTGTACGGCCATCGGCATGGGTAAACTGGCCTGTTGTGGCGTGTTTGCCTTCGCCGATTTCTTCGATCATTTTTTTGTTGAAGGCTTCCAGGTCTTTGGGGCTGCGGCTGGTCACCAGGCCATTGTCCACCACCACTTCCTTATCCTGCCATTGCGCGCCGGCATTGATCAGGTCGGTTTTTACAGACTGGTAGGAGGTAAGGGTGCGGTTGGAGATCATGCCGGTTTCTATCAGCAACTGTGGACCGTGACAAATGGCGGCCAGCGGTTTACCCTGCTCTAAAAAGTGTTGCGCAAAGGCCACATATTCCTTTTGCTCCCGCATCTTGTCGGGGTTGATGACGCCGCCGGGTACTACCAGTGCATCATAATCGTAGGGGTTGGCCTCGCTCAGCTGCACATCTACCGGCAGTTCAATGCTCCAGTGGTCGTGGTCCCAGGCCTTTACTTTATCTTTTTGGGCCGATACAATGTGCACGGTAGCGCCGGCTTCTTCCAGCGCTTTTTTAGGACTGGTCAGCTCTACTTCTTCAAAGCCATTTTCAGTTAGGATGGCTACTTTTTTTCCTTTAATATCTCTTGCCATAATATTTGTTTTTAGTGTGGAAGTAGGGGCTCAAAAACCAAACCATAGTAACCGGTGCGCTACTTTGTGGAAGAGATGGAATTCTTCTGTATTTTTCCCCTTTTACAATCTAACATGATGAAACTAACCGTTTTCCCTATTGTGCTGCTGGTGGGCATGGTGCTCCTGGCCGCCTGTAACCGTAACCCGTATGCGGCAACCAACAAAGTGTATAAAAAGCAGGTAAAGGCCTATGCCAAAGCCCTGCGCCGCCAGCCGGCCAGTGAAGTAGCGCCGCCGCCTTTTTGGGTAGGTACCACCAACTTTAACCTGCGCAAGCCCAATATGGTCATCATTCACCACACGGCGCAAAACAGCTGTGCTCAAACGCTGAAAACCTTTACGCTGGCCCGCACACAGGTAAGCGCCCATTATGTGATTTGCAAGGACGGCACCGTGCACCATATGCTGAACGATTACCTGCGGGCCTGGCATGGCGGCATTGGCAAATGGGGCAATACCAACGATATCAATTCGGCCTCCATTGGTATTGAGCTGGACAACAATGGCTTTGAAGCGTTTCCGCCGGCGCAGATCAACAGCCTGATGGTGTTGCTGGATACGCTGAAAAAGCGGCACGCCATACCGGCGGCCAACTTTATCGGGCATTCCGACATAGCACCGGTCCGCAAGGTCGATCCTAACCTGTATTTTCCGTGGAAGCAGCTGTCCGACAGCGGTTTTGGCTTGTGGTACAGCGATACTACCGGGGTGGTAGTGCCTGAAGGGTTCAACAGCCTGCAGGCGCTGCGCATTGTTGGGTATGATATTAAAGACAGTGCGGCGGCTGTAGGGGCTTTTAAGCGTAAATACCTGCAGCAGGAAAATAAGGAGCTCACTGATGCGGATAAAAAGATTTTGTATACCCTTTACCAGAAATACCAGTGAGGCTCCTGTATCATGAGGAAGAAAAATAAGCTTACCTTATAAAGCCAGTAAATAGAATATTCAATGACTGGCTTGCGGTAACCTGCTACTAATGCCTGCCACCGGTTCTGTTGGTGTCGCTGCTGCCGGAAGTTCTGTTGCCGCCAGGAGCCGTACCACCGCTGGTAGTGCCGGTACCCAATGCGGTATCAGTTCCAATGCCAGAGCCGCGCATGCTGGTGTCCATGCCGGTTCTTGTACCCGTAGTATCCATATGGGTGCCCATGCCGGTGTCCATTGTGCCGGTGGCATTGTTCATATCCGTACTGCTGGTATCACCGCTGCTGGAGCTGCTGCTGTCGCTGTTACAGGCTGCCAGTAGCGAAACAGTCAAAGCCGTTAAAAAAATCTTTTTCATGTTGAATGTTTTAAGGTTTTACAAATAGCCTACTTCCAATTTTTTTGCCATTTATTTTTTGCGTCTGCTGGCAACTGAGCCTTAGTCATTTTGGCTTCCGGCTTTCTCCAGGCAGATAAAATAAACCTCAACCCATTAGTGCTTGCTTGTCAAACATTTATTCAAGTCGGCTGGCGGCACAGCTTTCAGCTAACGGATGAGACTCATTGTTTCAATCTTTTATTCCATCCAGCTTGCTATAGCAGTGCATGCTACCGCCTGGCACAACTGATGTTGATGGATACGGATGAGCTGTCGCGTACAAATACGATAGGTTAATTCAATTGAATTGATTAATTTACACATAGTAACCAACGTATGTGCCTATGAAATTTTTTTTACTCATTTTATTCTTTGTTGCGTCGGTAGCGGTACAGGCGCAGTCGGGCAAGGTTAGCAATTTGCCGCCCGGCACCTACGAAATCCGCAAAAACACGGTCCTGGAAAAATTGTCTTCCAGTGAAATTATTTTATTGGACGGCAGTCATTACAAATTAAAGAACAGCACCGAAGTAAGTGATTACAAGTTTAGCGCTACGGCACAGCGCATCCTGTTTCTTTCCGGGCCCCTGAAGGGCGCCTATGCCAAAATTGTGATGAATGGCAATTCCCCGGCCATTGTACTGCCCCGCAAAGAAAACGAAGAACTGGGTTTAAAGTTAGCCGATGCTGATGTATGGGCTTTTTATAAAAAACAGTGATGACGCTTTATCATCACTGTTTTGCTGTTACTGCTTTTGGGTATACCGTCGGGAATCTTTTTGCCTTTTTTATTTTTAGTGCCTGCTTGTAGCCCTGTCTGCAAGGGTTGTTATTATTTTAGCTTTCTTTTTCGTGTTGGCTATGGTTTTGTTCTGCAGGTGTGCCGCAATCACTGCGCCCATGTCCCTTTTGTTTAATCAGCAACGCAACATTTACAGTTGATGTATCACATAAGTAACCACACCCC